>REBR01000015.1 GCA_007692645.1 Halomonadaceae bacterium
GTCAGCGTCACCAGAACCTGCAGTTAACGTCTCTCCGGAGGCGGAGATGCGGGCAGGCCAGGTCATGACCGAGCTCGAGTCCCTCTACAGTAATCCTGCCTGGCGCAATGATATGCAGCGCTGGCGGGCTCAGCTTGAGGGGGAGCGGGCCCATAAAGTGGGGGTCAGTGAGGTCTTGCGGTCAGATTTGCTGGGTTTTCTGGCCCGCCAGGCGCAAACCGGGGAACCGGTGTTGTCACCGGAGCTGATGGACTACCTGAATGAGCGTCTGGAGTGGCCCCGTTACCGGGCCCAACTGGAACAGCGGCTGGGGGAAAATAGTGTCAGCCGGGTTCTGGGCTCTCCCCTGCAGCCTGAAGCACCGGCAGAGGATGCCGCCCCGGGTGACCAGGTTGAGGGCCAGGCCCAACTGCCTACCCAGGGGTTCGGTATAGCGCTGATTGGCTGGTTGGTGGCACTGATGATTCTGACCATGGTGTTCGGTGAGCTGATGAACTAGTGAGAGGTCTTTTGCCGGTACATGGCTTCAATGCGGGAAAGGGCATTATCCAGTTTGCGGCAATAGGCTTGCTGGTAAGCGCAGTAGACAAAACGCAGGCTTAGACGGTAGCCCCCTTCTTTTGCCGGTTTGCGGCTGACCACTTCAGCCTTGACCCCTGATTGGGTGATGTATTGACCCTGAAAATCCAGGCTGACCTGGGCGCCCCTTGCCAGAGGGGTCGGGCTGATCAGTCCGACGCCATACCGGTTGATGTCCAGGCAGTGGGTCTGGTGAGACCAGCGGACCAAACCCAGACAGCTGCGCCGCTTGATGGTGACGGTCAGGCTGTTGGCTCTGAAGCGGGATTTGATGCGCTGGTCCCGCTGCTCTTTTGAGCGGTTGCCCAGAGGCTGTTTGGGGTCTGGGTTAGCAATGGATTGGTGGCGGCTAACCGGTGGCATCTTCCCCATGGTTCGTAACGCCTCCCTGCGTTGACGATGTCCGTTAGGTAAAGTTAAGTGCATGACATTTATACGGTGTTTTTTTGTAGTTACTATCAGTTTAGTGGCCGCCGGTGTGAACGGCTAATGAACAGATGTCTTCCTGTGACAGGCGTCACACAAAGAAAGTGACCTTACGCCATAACATCCAGATTTCGACCCAGATTGTTCTCCAGTTGTTCAGGTTGCCCCTTGCGATTGCGCAGTAGCTGTGGCCGCCGCCGGTCACTACGCCGCCGCCGTTCCGGTCCATTGAACTGGCGCTGCCCCAGACGCCGGTCCCGGCTTAAGCGCCGTTCGGTGGTTGTCCTGTGGCGAACCGCCATGGGGGCATCTGCCTGTTCGGTCTGTCGTGGCCGGTTACCGGTCTCTCCGGGCAGAGGCCGGTAGGCGCGGGTATCACGGGGAATTTCCATGAGATCTCCCTGGGTGTTACTGGAACAATGGGGCCTTTACTCCTTATCAGAGTTATCGGTATCTCCGGGGAAAACTTGAACAACAAACGCCATGCTTTGCTTTTACTGTGAAGCCGTTACACTAGCCCCCTTATTAAAACGCCCAGCCATTGAATCAGGATCGAATGTTGAAAACCCTTTCCCCGTCCCGTCTGTATAAAGCCTGTGTTCTCAAGGACCTGGATTTCACCAGCACCCTGTCACTGGAGCCGCTGAATGAAATCGTCGGCCAGGACCGGGCCAGAGAGGCGGTTCGTTTCGCTCTGGCCATGCCCCATGGGGGTTATAACCTGTATGCCGTGGGTCGCAACGGACTGGGCAAGCGGACCATGATGCTGCGTTACCTTAAAGCGCATGGTGAATCGGGCCGCCGGGTTTCTGACTGGTGCTATGTGGCTAATTATCTTGAGCCCCGTAACCCCCGGGTTTTGGAGCTGCCTGCTGGCCTGGCCGCAACCCTTAAACAGGATATGGATCATCTGGCGGGGCGGTTGGTGAAGGTTATTCCACAGGCGTTTGATAACGACACCTATGAAGAACGGGCTGAGACTCTGAAGCAGGATTATGGCCGTCGCCAGGAAAAGGCCCTGGATAAGGTGGCGGCCGCCGCCAAGGCGGAAGGGGTGGATTTGTCCATGAGCACCCCGGGGGGCTATCGCCTCACCGCCATGGAAGATGGCAAGGCCCACACGGCTGATTCCTTTGATGCGCTGCCAGAGAAGCAGCGGGAAGCCTTTGAAGCCGCCATTGAGCGCCTGGAGAAGCAGCTGCGAAATACCCTGCGGCGGATCGCAGACTGGGAACAGACCCATGCGGAAAAGCAGCAGGCACTGAGTGAAGAGACCGTCAGCGGGGTTACCGCGCACCTGATACAGGCCATGGCTGAGCAGTACAAGGCCTATCCGGCAGTGGTTGAGCACCTGCACGCCATGGAAAAGGACATTGTCGAGAACCTGGATATTTTTCTGGAAGACAATGAAGACCAGGCCGCGTTTGCCTATGCCTCCCTGGACCGCAAGATTCCCCGGCGCTACCAGGTCAATGTACTGGTGAGCCGGGAAGATGCCAGTGTGCCAGTGGTGGTGGAGGAAAACCCCACTTACCACAATCTGTTCGGCTACGTGGAAAACGTCACTTATAAAGGCACGGTATTCACGGATTTCTCCCTGATCCGCCCGGGGAGCCTGCACCGGGCCAACGGCGGTTACCTGCTAATGGATGCGGATAAGGTACTGGAGCAGCATTATCTGTGGGATGCCCTGAAGCGGGCCATGCGGGGCCGGGATATCCGTATCAACTCTCTGGAACGGGAACTGACACTGTCCGGTACCATTTCCCTGGAGCCGGGCCCGATTCCTCTGGATGTTAAAATTGTGCTGCTCGGGGACCGCCACACCTGGCTGCTGTTGCAGGAATACGACCCGGAGTTTGCGGAGCTGTTTCGGGTAACCGCAGACTTTGAAAATGAAATGGACCGCACTCCTGCCAGTCAACAGCTGTACGCCAAGTTTATTGCCAGCCTGTGTCAGGAAAAGCAGCTTCTGCCCTGTGACCGTAAAGCGGTGGCCCGGGTCATCGAGTTCAGTGCCCGGCTGGCGGAACATCAGGATCGCCTGTCACTGCATGCGGCAGATATCACCAATCTGCTGCGGGAGTCTGACTACTGGGCCCGGGAAAGTCAGAGCAAGCGTATCGAGGCTGAGCATATCAACCGGGCACTGACCAGCGCCGAATACCGCAGCAGCCGTATTCGCGATGAACTGTACCGGGGCTTCTCTGATGGTTCGCTGCTGCTCAGTGTGTCAGGCAAGGCGCCAGGGCAGGTGAATGGTCTGTCAGTGCTGGCCACCGGTGGCTTTGAATTTGGCCTGCCCAATCGCATCAGCGCCACCTGTC
>REBR01000239.1 GCA_007692645.1 Halomonadaceae bacterium
CGGGGTGGATGTGAATCCAAAATGTATCAAGCGGGCCGAGGATGAGGGTATTACTACGGTGTTTGGTGATGCGGAAGATATGGCGTTCCTGTCCCACCTGCCGGTACCCAACGCCCGCTGGATCATCAGCACCCTGCCGGAGCGGGAAGCCAATGAAATCCTGATGCAGGGCCTGGACATGTTTACCCGCAGCGGTAAATTGGCCATTGCCAGCTACCGGGAGGACGATGCCCATTACTGGCAGCACCACAATATTGATCTGATCATGCACCCCTATGAAAAAGCGGCGGACCGGATCGTGGAACAGGTGGGCCTGTCCGAGGCCACAGAACAGACAGCCTCGACAGTTAAACCCTGACCGGCCCCGGTCAGGGTGCCATTAACCCCAGCACATCCAGCATCCGGTTGCTGAAGCCCCACTCATTGTCATACCAGGCAATGACCTTCACCTGGCGCCCCATTACCCGGGTCTGGGTGGCATCGTAAATGGCGGACAGAGGGTTGTGGTTGAAGTCGCTGGAGACCAGGGGCTCATGGGAAACCTGCAGTACCCCTGCCAGCTGATTATCCGCCGCCGCCTGCATGGCCAGATCAATGGCCTCAACGGTGGTGTCTTCCCGCAGCAATGCGTGCAGGTCCACCATGGACACATTCAGGGTCGGTACCCGCACCGCCATGCCATCCAGCCGCCCTTTCAGGTGCGGCAGTACCAGCCCCACCGCATCCGCCGCCCCGGTCTTGCTGGGTATCAGGTTTACCGCTGCCGCCCGGGCCCGGTAAGGGTCGCTATGGGCTTTATCCACCAGGTTCTGGTCGTTGGTATAGGAATGAATGGTGGTCATCTGCCCCTGCTCCAGGCCAAAGGCCTGATCCAGTACCTGGACGATGGGGGCCAGGCAGTTGGTGGTGCAGCTGGCGTTGGAGATAATCCGGTCTTCTGTTGTGAGAGTATGATGGTTGACCCCGTACACCAGGGTACGATCCGCCTCCGCCACCGGGTAAGCGACCAGTACCCGCCCTGCCCCCGCCTGCAGATGCTGCTCAAGCTGCGATCGTTGCTTAAGGTTGCCAGTGCACTCCAGCACCACATCCACCCCCAGGGACTTCCAGGGGAGCTGTGCCGGGTCTTTTTCTGCCAGACAAAGCACTGACTGTTCGCCAATGCGCAGCTGATCACCCACCACCGTCACCGGCGTCTTGAAATGGCCATGGGTACTGTCATGGCGTAACAGGTGTGCCAGGATATCCTGGGCAACCAGATCGTTAATGGCCACCAGCTGTATCTGCTCCTGCAGACCCCGCTCATGGATAGCCCACACCAGGCACCGTCCGATGCGTCCACAACCATTGATGGCAACTCGCAGCATGATGCTTTCTCCTGTGTCTGTGGGAATCACACCTTCACTATAGCTGCTTCAGTCACAGTAAGATCTGCAGGCACAAAAAAACCGCACCCAAGGGTGCGGTTTTTTGTTTTGAAGCAGTTACTTAAAGAACTTTCTTAAGTTCAGCTTCAAACTCAGGTACTGCGTCAAACAGATCCGCTACCAGACCGTAATCCGCGACCTGGAAGATGGGAGCATCTTCGTCTTTGTTGATGGCAACAATGACCTTGGAATCACCCATGCCTGCCAGGTGTTGAATGGCGCCAGAAATGCCGACAGCCACATACAGGTCTGGCGCAACGATTTTGCCGGTCTGACCGACCTGCATATCGTTGGGTACAAAACCCGCATCAACGGCTGCACGGGATGCGCCCATGGCGGCACCCAGCAGATCAGCCACAGATTCCAGAATCTTGAAGTTCTCGCCATTCTGCATACCACGACCACCGGAGATGACGGTCTTGGCACCGGCCAGTTCAGGACGGTCAGACTGGGCAATTTCTTCACTGACGAAGCTGGAGAGGCCCGCATCGTGAGCCGCATCAACGGCTTCGATGGAAGCAGAGCCGCCTTCAGCCGCGACCGGATCGAAACCGGTAGGACGCACGGTGACAACCTTGATGCTGTCAGTGGCCTGCACCGTGGCAATGGCGTTACCGGCATAGATGGGACGCACAAAGGTGTCGGCAGATTCAACGGCAATAATGTCAGACACCTGTGCCACGTCCAGCTGTGCAGCAACCCGTGGCATGAAATCTTTACCGGTGGTGCCGGCTGAGGCCAGGATATGGCTGTAATCTTTACCCAGATCCGCCACCAGCAATGCCAGGTTTTCTGCCAGATTATGGGCGTAAACTTCGTTGTCAGCAGTCAGCACCTTGTTAACGCCTTCCGCTTTGGAAACGGCTTCTGCAGCGCTTCCAACATCCTTACCAGCGACCAACACGTCGATGTCGCCACCGATGGCCTTGGCGGCCGCAAGAACGTTCAGGGTGGAGCCCTTCAGGCTGCCCTTGTCGTGATCAGCAATAACCAGAATGCTCATTTAAATCACCTTTGCTTCGTTCTTCAGTTTGTCGACCAGCTGGGCAACGTCTTCAACCTTAATACCGGCCTGACGCGGCTTGGGCGCTTCCACTTTCAGAGTGGTCAAACGGGGGGCGACTTCTACGCCAAGATCCGCCGGAGTCATGGTTTCCAGAGGCTTTTTCTTGGCCTTCATGATATTGGGCAGTGACGCGTAGCGCGGCTCGTTGAGACGCAGATCCGTAGTCACCACCGCTGGCAGTTTCAGGGAAACCGTAACCAGGCCGCCGTCAATTTCACGGGTTACCTGCGCATTGTCCCCTTCGATAACCAGTTCAGAGGCGAAAGTGCCCTGACCCATGCCAGTCAGCTGAGCCAGCATCTGGCCAGTCTGGTTGTTGTCACTGTCAATGGACTGCTTGCCCAGGATAACCAGGCCAGGCTGTTCCTTATCAACCAGCGCTTTCAGCAGCTTGGCTGCTTCCAGGGACTGCACTTCTTCGTCAGTCTCGATCTGAATGGCGCGGTCAGCACCCAGTGCCAGCGCAGTACGCAGCTGTTCCTGAGTGACTTTGGGGCCAATCGTGGCGACAACGATTTCAGTGGCGATACCTTTCTCTTTCAGACGCACCGCTTCTTCCACGGCGATCTCACAGAAAGGGTTCATGGCCATTTTGACGTTGGCCAGGTCGACACCTGAGTTATCCGGCTTGACGCGGACCTTCACGTTATAGTCGAGCACTCGTTTAACAGCGACCAGAACCTTCATAGATTCCTCGTTCTTCTACGATGGGTTTGTGTGGCTCCCGGTGCGCGGCCATAAAGCTGGCACCCAGGGAGAGCCTCTCAGGGCATTAAAAGCGCCCTAATACTGACGATAAAGCAGCCCAGGGTCAATAGCATTGG
>REBR01000014.1 GCA_007692645.1 Halomonadaceae bacterium
TCTGGTGAAGGGGTTTGCGCCCCTGGATACCGCGTAACGCTTTTGCATAACACTGCCTGGACACCCAGGCCAACGTTTAACAATGACTGATGAACAAAAGAGGTTTAGGCATGACCCGAATTGCGGATATCACCGCCCGCGAGATCCTTGATTCCCGCGGTAACCCCACCATAGAAGCCGATGTCACCCTGGAGTCCGGCATTATGGGTCGGGCCTGTGCCCCCTCTGGGGCCTCTACCGGTTCCCGGGAAGCCCTGGAACTGCGGGACCAGGACCCCGGCCGTTATCTGGGCAAAGGGGTGACCAAAGCGGTGGCCGCTGTAACCGGCCCGATTCGCGATGCCCTGCTGGGTCAGTCAGCCGCAGACCAGCAGGTGATTGACCGGCTGATGATTGATCTTGATGGCACCGACAGCAAAGCCAACCTGGGGGCCAATGCCATTCTGGCGGTATCCCTGGCCGTAGCCAAGGCGGCTGCCATTGAGCTGGGCCGTCCTCTTTATGCCCATATTGCTGAGTTGAACGGCACCCCCGGGCAGTACTCCATGCCAGTGCCCATGATGAATATCCTTAACGGCGGCGAGCACGCTGACAACAATGTGGATATTCAGGAATTCATGATTCAGCCCGTGGCCGCGAAAAGCTTCAGGGAAGCCCTGCAGATTGGTGCCGAGATTTTTCACCACCTGAAGAAAGTGCTCAAGGCCCAGGGCCTGAGTACCTCCGTGGGTGATGAAGGCGGATTTGCCCCGGACCTGCCCTCCAATGAAGCCGCCCTGGCGGTCATCGAGCAGGCCGTTACGGCTGCGGGTTACCAGCTAGGTAAAGACATTACCCTGGCCCTGGACTGTGCCGCCTCTGAATTTTACAAAGACGGCGTTTATGACCTGAAAGGGGAAGGCAAGCAATACAATGGCGCCGAGTTCACGGATTATCTCGCTGGTCTCTGCGATCGTTTCCCCATTGTTTCCATTGAAGATGGTATGGATGAAAGCGACTGGGACAGCTGGGCCACATTGACCCGTAAGCTGGGTGACCGGGTGCAGTTGGTGGGTGATGATCTGTTCGTCACCAACACCCGCATTCTGCAACGGGGCATTGATGAGCAGATCGGCAACAGCATCCTGATCAAGTTCAACCAGATCGGCACCCTGACAGAAACTCTGGAAGCGATTCGCATGGCACAGAAGGCAGGCTATACTGCTGTCATATCCCATCGCTCAGGGGAAACGGAAGACACCACCATTGCCGACCTGGCAGTGGCCACCTGTGCCGGCCAGATCAAGACCGGCTCTTTGTGTCGTTCCGACCGGGTAGCCAAGTACAACCAGTTGTTGCGTATTGAGCAACAACTGGGAGAGAAGGCCGTGTATAACGGCCTTAAGGAAATCAAGGGCCAGTAACCACAGGTCTGTCACCGGGGGTTGGGCAGGGTGCCACAGGCACCTGCCCGGCCCGGAGAGTTACCACCATGAAAGCGCTCTGGATCATTATGGCAGTGCTGATCGTCCTGTTGCAGGCCCGTCTCTGGGCCGGCGAGGGCAGCTATGCCCAGGTCTGGCAGATTCAAGACCAGATCGATCAGCAGCAGGCTGCCAATGCCAAGTTGGCGGCCCGTAACGAAGAGCTGTTTGCGGAGGTGGCTAACCTCAGCGATGGCAAGCGGGCCATTGAAGAGCGGGCCCGGACCAATCTGGGCATGGTCCGTGATGGGGAAACCTTCTTTCTGGTAGTGGACAGTCCCTGAATCCGGCCCAGGGCCACTGACCCCCAGGGTCACTCACCGGTAAATAAATCACCCCATGCCACAACCTGTGAATGTCACTGTGCCAACCAGCCTGCATGTCATTATTCCTGCCGCCGGCATTGGCCAGCGCATGCAACACCACCGGCCTAAACAATACTTGCCCCTGGCTGGCTCCACGGTTCTGGAGTGTACCCTGCAACGGTTGCGGCAAGCCCTGCCAGATACTCTGTTACACGTCATGTTGCACCCTGAAGACAGGGGCTGGGCAAACACGGATTGTGCTGAGGACCCCACTATTGTGCCGGTAACCGGGGGTGCCAGCCGGGCAGAGTCCGTTCGCCTGGGCCTGGCAGCCCTGGCACCCCTGGCAGGGGCAGATGACTGGGTGCTGGTGCACGATGTGGCCCGGCCCTGCGTGACTGTAGCGGATATTCACCGTCTGCTGGTAATGCTGGCAGAACACCCAGTGGGGGGGCTGCTGGCGACGCCTGTAACGGATACCCTGAAACAGGTGGGCGACGGCCACCTGGTGACCGCCACAGTGGACCGTAGCCGGTTATGGCGTGCACTGACACCACAGATGTTCCGCTATGGTCTGCTTTCACAGGCCCTGGAGCAGGGGGCGCAACTGGGTTGGCAGGTAACGGATGAGGCATCGGCACTGGAGCAGGCGGGGCATCATCCACTGGTGGTGCCAGGGCGGGGGGATAACCTGAAGGTGACATTGCCGGAAGACCTGGCCCTGGCTCACTGGCTGCTGAGCCGCCAGAACAGCAGTTCTAATGACCATTTACCACAGACACAGGAATAAAACGCCATGCGCATAGGTCAGGGATTTGATGTACACGCCTTCGGAGAGGGTGATTTTATTACCCTTGGTGGTGTGCGCCTGCCCTTTGAGCACGGGTTTATTGCCCATTCCGACGGTGATGTCCTGTTGCATGCCATGGCCGATGCCCTGCTCGGTGCCCTGGCTCTGGGGGACATCGGCCACTGGTTTCCGGACACTGAAGAGCGCTGGCGGGATGCGGACAGCCGTTCACTGTTGCGGGAAGTGTACCGTCAGGTGCATGCCAGGGGTTACCGGCTGGTGAACATGGACGCCACTATTATTGCCCAGGCGCCGAAAATGGCTCCTCACCTGGGGGCCATGCGGCGAAATATTGCCGAAGATCTGGCCATAGACCTGGACTGCATCAGCATCAAGGCCACCACCAGTGAGTCACTGGGTTTCACCGGCCGGGGCGAGGGGATTGCCGCCCAGAGTGTCTGTCTGCTGGAAAAAACAGCCTCCCAGGGGCAACGATGAGCCAGTGGCAGCTAACCTGGCCCAGGGCCTGGGAAGAGCCCCTGGGCCAGGCCGTTATCCGCACTGAGCCGGAAGACTTCGTGGTGGACGAAATACTGGGCTGGGAGCTGGACGGCAAAGGGGAGCACCTGTGCCTGTGGCTGGAAAAGCGCGGGGACAACACTGAGTTTGTGGCCACAGAACTTGCCCGGCTGGCAGGTTGTCGCAAAATGGATGTGAGTTTTTGTGGTCTCAAAGACCGCCATGCGGTGACCCGGC
>REBR01000066.1 GCA_007692645.1 Halomonadaceae bacterium
TCAAGACTTACCCCAGGCTTTCAGGGGCGTGACAATAATGAGTTTGTGATTGTTCAAGCAGTTATTTTAGCCCTACTCTTTACACTGCTGTGAATCTTCAGGAATTTCTTCGTGCCCTGAAATGATCCGCTTCCTAACCTGAGGATTACGAGACCGATGGGGAGGTCTGGCAAATGACCTGGACTGTGGGCGCCACCAAAATTGCTGAGCTTGCGCGGCAAATGCTGATAATAACCCGCAGGCTTCCTTTAACAGGCACTTATAGCCGTATTGATGAGCTCAAAGCCCTGTTCCAGTCAATACAAAGTGAGTACGGGGATCATATCCTGGAAGCGGCTGCTCGCTGTCTATTGCTGAAAATGACCGACGGTACCTATTGGATGCCGCCATGTCAGGTTCCGGACAGTATTCGGTCCCAAGTGGTGCATCACAGGGAGCGCATACATCAAGAGGCCCTGGTGAAACCTCTGGGTCATTACCATCCATTAAAGGATCTGTTTTTACAGGATTTCTCCTTACTACGAGGTAAAACACTGCCTCTGGAATGCAGCATTCTGGATACCCTGGTGGTACTCTGGCGCCGGCCCCTTACCAGCCGTTCACTGGTTCAACGCCTGCAGTTTCTAGGTTTACTGTTACGCAAACCTGTGGGCAAAGGCTATTTTTTGCAACTGCACCTCCACCCCGGCATGCTGGACAACTTCAGCGAAACTGGCTGGACTAAAAACTACTTCATGGTGTGTGACTTTCTGCTTATCAACCCCGGCTATAAAGGATTGACCGGGACCAGTTGGTTTTACGACCCGGCCATCGAACATATCAATCCTGACCTTTCCTACCTGTCCCGGGAACCCCTCAAAGGTGGGGCAAAACGTTACCTGGCCGGGTCGGACACTAGCTGCAATCTCCCGTGCCTACCACCTGCCCAAAGCAACAGCCAAGGTAAGGCCCCCTACAGCCCCCAGAACTATATGCTGGTATGGCCCCGGAAATCCCTGCTGACCTGGCGCAAGCAGCAGACGAAACCACCACTGGCCAGGCTAGGCGTCTACAGGCCAAAGGGGTAGCTATCCCCGGTTCCCCTTAAACTACGGCAAAAAGGAAGTAGCGTAAGACCCCGCGCTTACTGCTAGAGTTCAACTGAAACTGATGGGATAAATCTGGACCAAACAAACGGCGTTTACGTACCCTTCAAGCTTAGCCGCTCTTATATAGCGTTCATTTCACCGTCACGGAGTCTCCATGCTTTCAGTCTTTCTTGTGGACAATGGCTCCCTTCGACCGCAAGCCACACGGAACCTTCGCCGGGTGGCAGCGGCCCTGAGCCAGCGCACCGGCATGCAGGTTGAAGCCACCTCATTGCTGCACTCCAACAAGATTCCTGCAGAAGAACTCGACGGCGTTGCTGCCCCGACACTGGGTGCAGTAGCAACCCGTCACGCAGAAAAAGGCAGCAAACAACTGCTGATCCTGCCCTTTTTCTTCGGCCCCAGTCGTGCCCTTACGGGCTATATGGTGGAGCGCATGGCAACCCTTCAGGAGAGCCATCCGAGCCTCCATATTCGGGTGGCCTCACCCCTGGTGGATCTCTTGGGACCGGTGGATTTGCGCCTGGCGACAATACTCCGTGACGGTGTACTTGCCAGCATGCCTCCGGGTAGTCGCCCTGCAGTGACTCTGGTGGACCATGGCAGCCCGATTCCGGAGGTGACTGCCGTGCGCAATGTACTGGCCGGGCAATTAAGTGGCCTGTTACAGGATCACGTCAGCCGGGTCACCGCCGCTTCTATGGAGCGTCGTGAGGGGGATGAATACCGATTTAATGAGCCCCTGCTTGAGAATCTCCTCAACCAGCCCGGCTTTGATCAGGGCCCGGTAGTCCTGTCCATGCTGTTCCTCTCCCCCGGACGTCATGCTGGGCCTGACGGCGACGTGGCTACTATCTGTGCCGATGCTGAGGCCCGTCACCCGCAGTTGAACACCCATATTTCCCCACTGGCCGGAGAACATGAAGGCATTCTGGATATCCTGGCTGACCGCCTGCAGCAGGGGATTACCGGTGAACGTTTTCTGCTGGATATGGCCGACAGTCACCAAACCCAACCACCCACGAGTCTCAAACCATGAAAACCATTGTCGTAAAACGCCTGATTAATGCCCCCATTGAACAGGTATTTGAAATGCTCAGTGACCATGCTGGGTATACCCGCTTTCCCGGGGTAAAAGGGGCCAGACTGCTGACTAAAGGCAAAGACGACCCTAATGGTGATGGGGCAGTACGCCGGGTTGACCTCGGTGCCGTCTGGTTTGAGGAAGTCATCAGTAATTTTCAACGCCCTGTGGGTTTTGACTATCGGATTCTGCGCTCTCGCCCACCCATTGAACATGAACATGGTGGTTTACGGCTTGAGGAAACCGCAGCAGGCACCCAGGTGACATGGACCTCCACCCTGCAGGTGAAAGTGCCTCTGATCGGCCCTCTGCTAACCACTATGGCGGTGAATACCGGTGAAAAGGCCTTCGGCAGTATGCTGAAAGCAATCGATAAAAAACTGCAGAACGGTTAATTTCCATTGTGGGATGGCCAACACTCGGGTAAACATAGTCGGTAACACTACCCGTTTGACACTGTCGCCAAATACAAGAGGATTTCACATGCCCTTTTCTGATGATCACCTCGCTGAACTGAACCTGCTGGCGTCTTTCAGCACCCCTTCTTCCCTGGAAGGTATTAAAGTCCACAAAAATTCAGCTGCCCCGGAAACAGTGGCCGCTGCTGAACGGTTACACCAAAAAGGGCTGATTACCAACCCTGACGGCGGCTACCTCACCAGCCTTGGCTGTGAAACCGTAGAACACACCCAAAAACTGATGGGCATTCTCTCCAGTCAATAGACCTGCCAAAAACCACCTGGCATGCTGCCCGGCTTTTCCCGTTCAGTAATCACGCCGGTTTATACCTGGCTGTGGGCTCGAACGGGCTATCTTTGCGTATCTATCAACCTGTAGTCCTCTTCCTTGGGTATAGTGCCCCACCAGAGGCTGACCAGGTACCCACTGGGTTTGTGCATCCAGGCCCGACACTAACCGGTTTGCCCGGGTTTCAATCAGCTAACTGACACACATTCACTGTAAGACATTCATGACGCGCCCCATTGAAAAGAGTTTTGTGATTACCCTGGGTCTGCTGGTGGGGCTCTCGCCCCTGGCCGTGGATCTGTATTTACCCAGCATGCCAGCGATTGCTGCTGATCTTGCAGCCTCACCGGGGGCAGTCAACCAGACATTGAGTATCTATCTGGCCTGTTTTGCCCTGCCCCAGTTGGTATTCGGCCCTTTATCCGACGCCTACGGGCGTCGTCTGATCATGTTTACCGGCCTGATCATTTTTCTGCTGGGCAGCCTGGCCTGTGCCTTCGCCGGCGATATTCAATCACTGATTCTGTCACGGGCCCTGCAAGGACTGGGTGCCGCAGCCATTATTGTGACCGTACCGGCGCTGGTACGTGACCGCTTTGAGAATGAAGCCTTCGCCCGGGTGATGGGGCTGATCATG
This sequence comes from Halomonadaceae bacterium, assembly GCA_007692645.1. Classification (GTDB taxonomy): domain Bacteria; phylum Pseudomonadota; class Gammaproteobacteria; order Pseudomonadales; family Oleiphilaceae; genus REBR01. The sequence goes on from REBR01000066.1 coordinate 3,557, forward strand.
ATGGTGATGGCCGTCGCGCCACTGATAGGGCCGCTCCTGGGGGGGCTGATACTGCAAGTCAGCGGTTGGCAGATGAACTTTCTGCTGCTGGCGGTGCTGGCAGTCTGTGCCCTGGGGCTGTTCCATGTTCAGATTGGTGAAACCCTGCCCAGGCAACGACGTATTCCCTTTCGCCCCAGTAACCTGATGAAAAACTACGGCGCCATACTACGCCATGGAAGCTCACTGAGCTTTATGCTGTGTGGCGGTTTCGCGTTTGCCGGCATGATGGGGTTTCTAACCGCTTCACCCTTTGTGTATATAGAGCACTATGGCACCACGGAACTCCAGTACGGTCTGCTATTTGCCTGCAACATACTCACCATTATTGCCTTTACTGCATTAGGTAACCGCTTTGTCGCAGCTACCGGCTCATTGGTGATGCTGGGGGTGGCCATGGGGATCCTGCTGCTGGCCAGCCTGTTGCATTTCAGCCTGGCGCTAACAACCGCACCGCCCCTGTGGCTGGTGGTGGTGGCAGTTATGTTGTTCGTGGGCACCAATGGCCTGGTCAGCGCCAATTCCATGGCACTGGTTATGAAACGCTTTGGCCATACCTCAGGCAGCGTTTCAGCCCTGGCAGGGTCACTGCGCTTTGGCAGTGGCGCCATCGCCGGTGTGGCCATCAGCCTGTCCCAGAACGGCAGCCCCTGGCCCATGTTTGTCGTCATGGCCAGCTGCGGTGTTGGAGCCATAGGATTTTACGGTGTAGGGATCATGCTGGCAAAACAGGAAGACCAGCAGATAAGGTCCACCGTATAACCGTCTTTACTGAACAAACGGAACAGCTTCACCTTCTTACACTCAAGGCTAGTCCCGTGAACTGCTTTGCATGAAGGGCCGGAGTGTCGAAATAGTTTACAACCGTTTTTTTAGACACGGTTAAAATTCATAAATAAGCTTCAATAACAATGACATGAACATCCTGGCTTAAAATTTGCTTAGACCATAATAGAGGCGTAAGCACAACTTTCACCTCCAGCAGCCTGTTTGTAACCCGGTAATCATTAGCATTTACCTGAGGTCCAGTAAAAATAACAGACAACCATTGCGGCACAGTGAAGAGTCCTGCCCAAAGCGGGACAAGCGCTGACTGAGCTCCTGTATTTCTCTGCTGTGAATAGCTAACTCATTAAAGCCGCTATCAAGGAGAGAACAATGAAGCCTGCATGGATAACTGTCGCTGTATGTCTCGTTTTTTCCACAGCAACGCCGGTACATGGCAATAACAATACCGCTGAAGCAAATCTGAAGATTAATAATGCTCAAATTAAACTGACTGTTGATGGTATTGACCGGTTTATTGATGTGACATTGGAAGCACTTACCGGTAACCGTAGTGCCGCGTCAGTCGCCAGTTGCTGTCAGGGAATGCAACAATCCAACGCTGCAGCAACCAGCTTTTTCGGCGACACCGGCGAACAAACAAGTGTTGTCACTGGGGATGACGGTGCTGCCAGTGCCAATGCTCGCAACGTGCTAAGGGGAAAAATCGCTACTGCTTCAGCCAGCGGGAGTGGGAGTTCACGGGCAGTTCTAGCCTGGCAGGGAGATGTGAAGTGGGATGTCAGAGCCCCCCTGGAGGTAAGTCCGGATGCCTTGAACTCTGACGCCGACAATCCCCTGGCGCGAAATATAACATCACTGCCATCTGCAGATGCTGTTTCAAGCGCATTTCTAAAAGTAGATTACAGTATTCTGGACAGTAGTACTGTGCTTCAGTCCGATGGACAGGGGCGGTTTTCCATTGAAACCCAATGGGATGATATCACTGCTTTCCAGGGCGCAGTGGCACTTGACCTGGATTTGGGTGTAGGCACTAACAACGCAGTTTTCAGTGGTGACCTTCTTCCATACGCCAGTTTGTTTAACAAACAGTCAGGCTTACTACAGGCTGATAATTTCACCATTTCCGACCTGGTTCTGATTCCCATAAACTACAGTGCACTACTGCAGGGGGGCAATGTCGTTGACGATCTCTTCAGCGGTTCCCTTCAGGCTAATTTCTCGGGTCGCATGGTGGCACAGGCGCGGGGAGCTATTGCCAGCGTTCATGAACCAGCTACTTTAGCCCTACTGATACTGGCACTTCTTGCACTACCCTTATTTACCCACAGTAATACTGAACGCCTGAGCCCCCCACGAACAAGCTGACGCACGTCTGAAGTGACTGTGCCGGCAATTGATGGGATAACCCGACGTTGAGCTCAACCCGGTCTTTTGTATTGCAAAAAAAACCGCCCATTCGGGCGGTCTCTATCACTGCCTGTAATTACTACCAGCCAGTCACTTCCTCCAGTGCCTTACCAATATCCGCCAGGCTGCGCACGGTTTTTACACCGGCATCCTGCAATGCCTTGAACTTGTCCTCAGCAGTGCCTTTACCGCCAGCAATAATGGCACCGGCATGGCCCATACGCTTACCGGCAGGTGCAGTGACACCGGCAATGTAAGAGACCACTGGCTTGGTGACATGGTCCTTGATGTAAGCGGCCGCTTCTTCTTCTGCGGTACCACCAATTTCACCAATCATGACGATGGCTTCAGTGGCGGGATCCTTTTCAAACAGGGCCAGCATATCGATAAAGCTGGAACCGGGAATCGGGTCACCACCGATGCCGACACAGGAGGACTGGCCGTAGCCGTAATCCGTGGTCTGCTTGACCGCTTCATAGGTCAGGGTACCGGAACGGGAGATGATGCCCACCTTACCGGGCTTGTGGATATGACCTGGCATGATGCCGATCTTGCACTCACCGGGGGTAATGACACCGGGGCAGTTGGGACCGATCATGACCACGCCTTTGCGATCCACGTATTCCTTTACTTCCAGCATGTCCAGGGTAGGAATGCCTTCAGTAATGCACACTACCAGCTCAATGCCGGAATCCGCCGCTTCAATAATGGCGTCCTTGCAGAAAGCCGCAGGGACATAGATCACACTGGCGGTGGCGCCAGTAGCTTTGACCGCTTCGCGGACGGTGTTGAACACCGGCAGGCCCAGATGCTGGGTGCCGCCTTTGCCAGGGCTTACGCCGCCAACCATCTTGGTGCCGTAATCAATGGCCTGTTCACTGTGGAACGTGCCCTGGGCGCCCGTAAAGCCCTGACAGATGACTTTTGTGTCTTTGTTGATCAGTACGCTCATTGTGCACCTCCGGCGGCAGCAACCACTTGCTCGGCTGCGTCAGTGAGACTGCTTGCGGCAATGATATTCAGTCCGCTTTCAGCCAGTTTTTTGGTTCCCAGTTCGGCATTGTTACCTTCCAGCCGGACCACTACGGGAACCTTCACTCCCACCTCTTCCACTGCACCAATGATGCCTTCAGCAATCATGTCGCAACGGACGATACCGCCAAAGATATTCACCAGAACCGCTTTGACACTGTCATCAGACAGAATGATCTTGAATGCTTCAGCAACCCGCTCTTTGGTCGCCCCGCCCCCAACGTCCAGGAAGTTGGCTGGCTGGCCACCGTGGAGCTTGATAATGTCCATGGTGCCCATGGCCAGACCGGCGCCATTGACCATGCAGCCGATGTTGCCTTCCAGGGCAACGTAGTTGAGCTCAAAGCGTGCCGCATGGGCTTCACGCTCATCTTCCTGGGAAGGATCACGCATGGCTTCCAGTTGCTTCTGGCGGTACAGGGCGTTGCCGTCGGCACCCAGTTTGGCATCGAGACAGTGCAGATTACCTTCACTGGTCACAACCAGGGGATTAATCTCGATCAGTGCCAGATCTTTGTCGTGAAACAGCTGGGACAGGCCCAGGAAGATTTTCACGAACTGCTTGATCTGATCGCCTTTCAGACCCAGGGCAAAGGCCAGTTCACGGCCCTGGTAAGGCTGTGCGCCCACCATGGGGTCGATCTCGGCCTTAATGATCTTTTCCGGGGTTTCTTCTGCCACTTTCTCGATCTCAACACCCCCTTCCGTGGAGGCCATAAAGACCACCCGGCGGGAAGCACGATCAACCACGGCGCCCAGGTACAGTTCCTGGTCGATGTCAGTCAGGGTTTCCACCAGGATCTTGCTGACGGGTTGGCCCTTTTCATCGGTCTGAAAAGTGACCAGCTGCTTGCCCAGCCACTGGTTGGCAAAGTCGCGAATGGCGTCCTTGTTATCCACCAGTTTAACGCCACCGGCCTTACCCCGGCCCCCGGCGTGAACCTGTGCCTTGACTACCCACCGTGTGCCACCGATTTTATCGGCGGCGGCAACAGCTTCTTCTGCGGTATCGCAGGCGATACCTTCTGATACGGGCAACCCGTACTCGGCAAACAGCTGTTTACCCTGGTACTCGTGCAAATTCATAATTCCAATCCTGTTGGTGTGTTCTGTTGAATAGCGCCGCTTACTTCTTCTTACGGCGATTGGCTTTATGGATCGCTTTGCCGTCCACGTTCATGGCCGCTTCATGCAGCGACTCGGATAAGGTGGGGTGGGCGAAACAGGTCAGGGCCAGGTCTTCGGCACTGGCGCCGAATTCCATAGCGATCACTGCTTGTGCGATCATTTCAGACGCCTGGTGAGACACAATATGGACCCCGAGAATGCGGTCCGTCTTTTCGTGGGCGATCACTTTCACCAAACCTTCGGTGGCATTGGCGGCCATGGCGCGCCCATTGGCCGCCATGGAGAATGTGCCCACTTTGTAAGGCTCACCTTCTGCCTTGAGCTCCTCTTCCGTCTGACCAACCCAGGCCAGTTCCGGATGGGTGTAGATCACGTTGGGAATACAGTCGTAATTCACTTCGGTCTTTTCGCCGGCAATACGGTCAGCCACTGCAATGCCTTCTTCCGAGGCCTTGTGAGCCAGCATCGGGCCGCGCACCACGTCACCAATGGCATAAATGCCCGGCACGCTGGTGAGACAGTCGTCATCCACAAACACGAAACCGCGCTCATCCAGGTTGACGCCTGAGTCGGAAGAGAACAGCTTTTCACTGTTCGGGGTGCGCCCTACGGAGACAATCAGACGGTCGCACTTGAACTGCTGCTCTTTGCCGTCGGCGTCTTCATAGGTGACGTACACCAGATTACGCTTCACTTCCGTATGGGTGACCCGGGCCTTGAGTTTGATCTCCAGGCCCTGCTTGGTGAAGTGTTTGAGGCCGTCTTTGGCAATGGTCTGATCCACGGTGGGCAGAAACTTGTCCTGGGCTTCCAGCACGGTGACTTCTGAGCCCAGACGATTCCACACACTGCCCAACTCAAGGCCAATAATACCGGCACCGATCACACCCAGGCGCTTGGGTACTTCGTCAAATTCCAGGGCGCCGGTGCTGTCCACAATGCGGTCATTATCCAGCTTGGCGGGGGGGATCTCGATGGGCCGGGAACCCGTGGCGATAATAATGTTCTCGGCTTCGTAAATGGTTTCCTTGTCGTCCTTGTCCTTCACCGACACCTGCTTTTTGCTCAGCACTGTGCCCCAGCCGGTAATTGACTTGACGCCGTTGGCCTTGAACAGGCCGGCAATACCACCGGTAAGGTTCTTAACGATGCCGTTTTTATGGGCCATCATTTTGGGGACATCCACATCCAGGTTGCCGGCAATCAGGCCCTGGTGTTCAAAGCCGTGCTTGGCTTCTTCATACTTGTGGGAAATTTCCAGCAGCGCCTTTGAGGGAATACAACCCACGTTGAGACAGGTGCCACCAAGCACCTGCTGGTCTTTTTCATCCAGCCAACCCTCAACACAGGCGACTTTCATACCCAATTGCGCAGCACGGATGGCGGCTACGTAGCCGCCTGGGCCGGAGCCGATGACGATGATGTCGTATTTGTCAGCCATTTTTCGATCCTGTTGTCATTCAAATCAATTCCCAGGCGCCCCTAACAGGCGCCGTGACCGGGCAGTTACACGTCCAGCAGGATGCGCGCCGGGTCTTCCAGCAGTTCCTTGATGGTCACCAGAAACTGCACTGCTTCCTTGCCATCGATCATGCGATGATCGTAAGACAAGGCCAGGTACATCATGGGCTGGACCACCACTTGCCCGTTCACCGCCATGGGCCGTTCCTGGATTTTGTGCATACCGAGAATGGCCGTTTGTGGCGGGTTCAGGATCGGCGTGGAAATCAGGGATCCAAAGGTGCCACCGTTAGTAATGGTGAAGGTACCGCCAGTCATTTCATCAATGCCCAGCTTACCGTTCTTGGCTTTCTGGCCGTATTCCACAATGCCTTTCTCAACATCAGCCAGTGACATGGCGTCGGCATCCCGCAACACGGGTACCACCAGACCGCGGTCAGTGGATACGGCAATACCGATATCCTGGTAGCCGTGGTAAACCATGTCGCTGCCATCAATGGAGGCATTCACTGCGGGGAAGCGTTTCAGAGCTTCTGTGGCCGCCTTAACGAAGAAACCCATAAAACCGAGTTTGGTATCATGGCGTTTCTGAAATGACTCTTTGTACTGGGACCGGATCTCCATAATAGGTCCCATGTTCACCTCGTTGAAGGTGGTGAGCATGGCCGCAGTCTGCTGGGCTTGCACCAGACGCTTGGCAATACTGGAACGCAGCCGGGTCATGGGAACCCGCTTGGCGGGCCGGTCACCGCTGGGCATCTCACCCTTGGGCAGTTCAGCCACTGACGCGGTTTCAGGCTGTGCCGCCGAGGCGCTCTTACCACCCTCCAGGGCCCGCTGGACATCCTCCTTGAGAATGCGACCTCCCTTTCCGGTGGCCTCGATCTGACTGCGCTCAAGGCGGTTCTCTTCCATCATCTTCTTTGCCGCAGGGCTCAAGATAGCGTCGTCACTGGCAGTTTCCCCGGCGGGTTCAGCTTTGGCCTCAGGGGCTTTCTCCTGAGACTCGGACGCCGGTTTCGGTTCCTTGCTGTCATCGCTCTTGGCGGCGGGGGCTTCACCGGCAGCGCCTGCCTTGAAAACCCCTACCACCTCACCACTTTGTACGGTATCCCCTTCATTCTTAAGAATTTTCTCAATCACGCCGTCTGCCGGCGCTACCACTTCCAGCACGACTTTGTCGGTTTCAATATCCACAATCAGTTCGTCACGGGTACAGGCTTCACCGGGCTGCTTGTGCCAGGTGGCAATCTCGCCTTCGGCAACGGATTCTGGAAAAACGGGCGCTTTAATATCTGTGGTCATTACCAATCCTTTTTATTCACTGTCAACTCAGGCTTTGAAAGCTTCTTCGACAAGTTGTTTCTGTTCTTCCGCATGGACTGAGGCATAACCCGAGGCCGGTGCTGCGGACGCTTTACGTCCTGCATACTGCAGAAAGAGTTTGGGGTTTTGGCGGTGAAGGGCCTGGCGCAGATGGTGCTGGCTTGAATACCAAGCGCCCTGATTCATGGGTTCTTCCTGACACCAGACCGCATCACGGATCTTCTTATAAGGCGCCACCACCTCATCAAAATCATCTGCCGGGAACGGATACAGCTGCTCGATGCGGATAATCAACGTATCTTCCCGCCCATCAGTGCGCAGTTTTTCCAACAGATCAAAATAGACCTTGCCACTGCACATAATCAGACGGGTGACCTTTTTCGGGTCTGGCTCTTCCTTCGGTGGCAGAATGGTCTTGAAGGTTCCTTCACACAGGTCATCCAGGGATGACACCGCTTCCTTGTGCCGCAAAAGACTTTTTGGCGTCAGTGCAATCAACGGCTTACGCAGTGGACGGCGTACCTGACGACGCAGCATATGGAACACCTGGGAGGGTGTAGTCGGCACACACACCTGAATATTGTGTTCAGCACACAGCTGCAGGAAACGCTCCAGCCGGGCGGAGGAGTGCTCAGGCCCCTGCCCTTCATAACCATGGGGCAGCAACATGGTCAGACCGCATAAACGGTCCCACTTGTGCTCGCCACTGGTGATGAATTGATCAATAACCACCTGGGCACCGTTCACAAAGTCACCGAACTGGGCTTCCCAGATGGTCAGGGTTTCCGGTGTAGTAGTTGCATAGCCGTACTCAAACGCCAGAGCAGCCTCTTCCGACAGGAACGAGTCATAAATCTCGAATATGGGCTGCTTGGGTGAGACATGCTGCAGAGGAATGTATTGCTCACCGTCTTTCTGGTTGTGCAGTACCGAGTGACGATGGGAGAAAGTCCCCCGGCCGGCGTCCTGACCACTGAATCGGATCGGATAGCCTTCGTTAAGCATGGTGGCATAGGCCATGATTTCAGCGTAACCCCAGTTAATGGGCATGGCACCCTGGGTCATCTTGCTGCGGTCTTCCACAATTTTGCGCACCTGACGCTGCAGGGAAAACCCTTCAGGCAGGTTATTCAGCTGCTTGCCCAGGCGCTGGATGGTCTTCAGGGGCACAGCTGTCTGTGCCCGGGCTGTCCATTCGTGCCCCAGATAAGGAGCCCAGTCCACATACAGGTCTTTGTTAGGCTCTTTTACCAGCGCTTCCACTACATGGTCACCCCGGTCCAGGGCATCCCGGTAGGCCAGGGCCATTTTATCCGCCTGGTTTTCAGCCAGAACACCCGCCTCTTCCAACTGTTTCACATACAGATCCCGGGTGGTGGGATGGCTGCGAATCACGGAATACATTTCAGGCTGGGTGGAAGAGGGTTCATCCGCTTCGTTATGACCACGGCGGCGGTAGCAGACCAGGTCAATGACCACATCCTGATGGAATTCCTTGCGGTAATCCATTGCCAGCTGTGTCACAAACAGCACCGCTTCCGGATCATCCGCATTCACATGGAGAATTGGCGCCTGGACCATTTTGGCCACATCAGTGCAGTATTCTGTGGAACGGGCATCTTCCCGGCGGCTGGTGGTAAAGCCTACCTGATTGTTTACCACGATATGCACGGTGCCGCCGGTGCCAAAGCCACGGGTCAGTGACATCTGGAAGGTTTCCATCACCACACCCTGACCGGCAAATGAGGCATCCCCATGGAGGGCGATGGGCAGTACCATATCACCCACAAAGTCATTGCGGCGCATCTGTCGGGCACGGACAGAGCCCTCAACCACCGGCGTGACAATCTCCAGGTGAGAAGGGTTAAACGCCAGTGCCAGATGCACTTCACCACCGGGGGTCATGATGTTGGAGGAAAAACCCTGGTGGTATTTCACATCACCGGAGCCATTCTCGTTAGTCACCTTGCCTTCAAATTCATCAAACAGGTCACGGGGGTTTTTGCCCAAGGTGTTGACCAGAATATTCAGACGGCCACGGTGGGCCATCCCGATCACAATTTCCTTGGCGCCGTAAGAACCGGCCCGCTGGATCAGCTCATCCACACAGGGAATAAGGGACTCCGCCCCTTCCAGACCAAAACGCTTGACCCCCGGGTATTTAGAACCCAGGTATTTCTCCAGCCCTTCAGCAGCGTTTAGCCGTTCCAACAGGTGGGTACGGGTCTCCTGCTCAAAAGCCGGGTGGGAGCGGGTTGATTCCAGACGCTGTTGGAACCAGCGTTTTATGCTGGTATCCACAATATGCATGTATTCCGCACCCACAGTGCTGCAGTAGGTCCGCTCAAGATTAGTGATGATATCCTGCAGGCGCATACGTTCCGCACCAAAACACAGGGAACCGGTCTGGTATTCGACCTCCAGATCATCGTCCGTTAACCCGTGAAACTGGTACTGCAGGTCTTCAACCAGGGGGCGCGGCTGTAATCCCAGTGGATCGAGTTTTGCCTGCTGATGACCACGGAAACGGTAGGCATTGATCATCTGCATGACCTTTACCTGTTTCTTCTCAGCTTCGGAGATATCACTGGGGCCGGCGACGGTGCCGGATTGCCGCTGGTTACGGGCAATATGCAGAAACTGTTCCCTGATCGGGGCATGGGGAACATCAGTGGTACGACCACCCTCTACGCCGGGCAGCTTTTCAAAATAACGCCGCCATTCTTCAGGGATGGCGTTAGGATCGGTCAGATAGGTTTCAAACAGGTCTTCCACATAGGCCAGGTTTCCCCCCTGCAAATGCGAAGTCCGCCACAACTGCTCCATCGTGCTGTCGTGCATTATTATTGCTCACCCTTTGCAAAACGGAGAGCACTATCTCTTTCAGCGGGAGAATCAGTCAAGTTGTCATTCATTTAACCTGATGACGCTGCCACCACTGAGACAGTACGGATGTTTCCCGACTCCCCGGTGGATCATGTCAGCTAACAGGGGCCCGCCTTGTGAGCCGGCCCCTGCCATGTCTCTCCTCAGGCGATGATCACTGGTAGGTGAATCGACATCGGAATTCATCGGCACAGTATAACGTGTGTTTTAATTATTTCCTGTTTATGCGGCTTTTTGCATCAACATGTTACGAATATGACCAATAGCACGGGTCGGATTCAGGCCCTTGGGGCACACGCTGACGCAGTTCATGATGCCCCTGCAGCGGAAGACGCTGAACGGGTCATCCAGGTTATCCAGCCGTGCATCAGTCGCGGTATCACGGCTATCTGCCAGGAAACGGTATGCCTGCAGCAGACCTGCGGGACCAATAAATTTGTCCGGGTTCCACCAGAAAGACGGGCAAGAAGTGGAACAACAGGCGCAGAGAATGCATTCATAGAGACCGTCGAGCTTTTCCCGGTCTTCCGGGCTCTGCAGGCGCTCCTGAGTGGGTGCTGGCGTATCATTCAGCAGGTAAGGCTGAATTTTTTCATACTGGGTATAGAACGCCGTCATGTCCACCACCAGATCCCGGATAACCGGCAGCCCCGGCAAAGGCCGGATTACCAGCTTGTTTTTCTTACCCACAACCTCAGAAAGGGGGGTAACACAGCCGAGTCCGTTTTTGCCGTTGATGTTCATGCCATCAGAGCCACAGACCCCTTCACGGCAGGAGCGACGGAACGCCAGGCTCACATCCTGCTCTTTAATCAGGTGCAGCACATCCAGCACCATAAGATCCTTGCCGGCAGGAATATCTACTTCAACGTCCTGCATGTAAGGGGCGTTGTCTGTTTCAGGATTGTAACGGTATACGCTGACTAACATTGTCCAACCTCCCGGGATCAGTATTTACGAATCGTTGGCGCAAACGCTTCCATGGTTTTCGGCGTGAAGTTCACATCGCGTTGCCCCAGCCGCTTTTCCAGCGGGAAGTAAACGGAATGCTTGAGCCAGTTTTCATCATCACGTTCGGTAAAGTCGTTACGGGCATGTGCACCCCGGCTTTCACGGCGTTCAACGGCAGACACAGCGGTGGCATAAGCCACTTCGTACAGGTTTTCCAGCTCCAGTGCCTCAATACGGGCGGTATTGAAGGCGTTACTACGGTCTTCCAGGCTGATATTTTTCAGGCGCTCACCAATGGCGTCAAGAATTTTCAAACCCTTGGCCATAGGCTCACCATCACGGAATACACCAAAGTATAGCTGCATGGTCTGCTGCAGTTCCGCCCGCAGATCCGCCACTTTTTCAGTACCGGTAGAGTTATTCAGGCGATTCAGGCGTGCCATGGCATTATCAATGTCGGTATCACTGGCATCGAGACTGTCAAAGCCTTCAGCCAGCTGCTTCTCGATCTGAATACCACAGGCACGACCAAACACCACCAGATCAAGCAGAGAATTACCACCCAGACGGTTGGCGCCGTGGACTGATACACAGGCCGCTTCGCCACAGGCGAACAGTCCATCGATTACGTAGTTATTGCCATCTTTGTCCTGGCCCAGTGCCTGACCACCAACATTGGTGGGCAGACCACCCATCATATAATGACAGGTGGGAACCACGGGGACCGGCTCTTTCACCGGATCCACGTGGGCAAAGGTCTTGGACAGCTCACAGATACCGGGTAGAC
>REBR01000136.1 GCA_007692645.1 Halomonadaceae bacterium
GTCCAGCTTGTAAACTCTACAGGGTAACTGGCTCTTTTAGTTGGATATTATTTGTTCAATTGCGGTTACTGATCAGGCCCTGTGTTACTCCAAGGAACACCGATTGGTAACAGTGCACACATTTGGGGTGATGCACTATGTAAAAACTTTGCCAACCCGCTGCGTTTTCTCCAGCACTAACACCATCACTGCACCCAACAGAACCAGCATTAATGCCCAGGGTAACAGATGAGGCTCACCGGTGAGCTGAGCATAGTCGAAGGGGGTCAGGTTGTCGCCACTCACCGCCTGTTGCCAGGGCCACACGGCGGGCAAGGCGCCGATCATGAAACCCGTGAGCAGCGCCAGGGTCTGCCCCGGAAATTGCCTCAACGCCTCTGCCACCAGGCGGGCAAAACCCAGCAGCCCGGTGAGGCAACCGGCAGCAAAAACCAGCAATAGCGCAAAATCCAGATCCCGCACTGCCTGCAATACCGGCCCATACAAACCTAGCAGCAACAGAATAAAGCTGCCGGAGATTCCCGGCAGAATCATTGCGGAAATGGCCAGGGCGCCACCGCCAAATATTACCCAGTAGGACAGTTGCGGCTCCACAGGGGTCATTCGGGTGATGCTCCAGGCAACCAGGGCCCCCAGCACCAGCAATAGCCCTGCAAGGAACGACCACTGGCTGATCTGCCGTGCCAGAAAAACAATGGCAGCCAGGATCAGACCGGTGAAAAAGCTCCACAGCAGAACTGTATGCTCCAATAACAGCCAGGTGATCAGGTTAGCCAACAGGAAGATGCTGCTGAGGATACCCAACCCCAGCAACAGCAGGAAGTTGCCTTCAATACGCTGCCAGAAAGGCCCCCACTGACGCTGGCGCAGCAATGTCACTGCTGCAGTGGGCAGCGCACCCAGGGCGCTCAACAGGCGCAGATATATTCCGGTAATCAGTGCAATGGTGCCGCCGGACACTCCCGGCACGATATCCGCCGCACCCATGGCGCAGCCACGGAGAAAAATGCCCAGCTTTCCCGGCAATACCGGTGCCACAGGTTTCATCGCACCACCCCGGACAGCAATGGCACAAAACGGACCGGCTCCATGGCCTGTTGGCGGAAGCTGTCCCCCTCACGGGTAATACAGGTGAGCACCTGGGTTTCTTCCCCTAACGGAATCACCATAACGCCACCGTCTGCCAACTGCTCCAACAGACCATCCGGCACCCGCCCGGGAGCAGCGGTGACGATAATACCGTCAAATGGGCCAGCTTCCGGCCAGCCCATGCCGCCATCACTGTGGCGCAGGCGCACATTGCGGTAGCCAAGGCGGTATAGCCGGTCACGGGCTTTATCCTGCAAGGGCTTAATGCGCTCTACGCTGTATACCTCGTCCACCAGCAACGACAGCACGGCGGTCTGGTAGCCGGACCCGGTACCCAGCTCCAGAACCTTCTTCGGCGCCCCCGCCAGAAGCAACTCCGTCATGCGGGCAACGATATAAGGCTGGGACAGGGTCTGGCCATGGCCAATGGGCAGTGCTGTATCTTCATAGGCCCGGTGCGACAGGGCCTCATCGAGAAAAATGTGCCGGGGGGTGTTACTAATGGCTTCCAGTACCCGCAAATCCTTGATGCCCCTGGTGCGCAGCCGTTCTATGAGCCGCAGCCGGGTTCGCCGTGATGTCATGCCGATGCCCTGCATCTGTTCCATGGTCACAGTCCCTCCGCCAGCCAATGATTCCGGCTGCGGGCAATGCTGACCCGGCGGGACTTGTGGGTTTCGACAGCTCTGTTCACAATTATAATCCCTCCGCCAGCCAGTCACTCAGGTTCTGGAAAGTTTCATAATGGGTCATATCGATTTTCACCGGGGTAATGGAAACATACCCTTCTTTTACCGCGTGGAAATCAGTACCCGGGCCGGCGTCATCCTCGTCACCGGCAGCCCCTATCCATAACCGCTCCCGCCCACGGGGGCAGTGCACCCGGTGGGGCAATTCACCCCGGCCCCGGTGCCCCAGGCGGGTAATCTGAATTCCCCGCAACTCTTCCCAGGGCACGTCCGGCACGTTCACATTCAATACGGTGCGGGGGGGCACCGCCAGTGGTTCGCCACGGGTCAGCAGGCTGAGCACTACCCGGGCAGCGGTTTCATAGTGCCAGTTGCCCTGATTCACCAGTGACACGGCAATGGCCGGGTGCTTCAGCAGGCGCCCTTCAACCGCTGCGGCCACGGTACCGGAATACAGGATGTCATCCCCCAGGTTGGCATGGGTATTAATGCCGGAGACTACCCGGTCAAACGGTGTATCAAACATATCGCCGATGGCGAGATGGACGCAGTCCGTGGGGGTGCCATCAATGGACATAAAACCATTGGGCAACCGGGTCACCTGCAGCGGGCGGGTCAGGGTTAGTGCGTTACTGGCGCCACTGTGGTCACGGTCCGGTGCCGCCACTTCTATATGGGCCACCTCTGAAAGGACTTTCTGCAGGCAAATCAGGCCTGGGGAATGGACACCATCATCATTGGACAACAACAGGTTCACAAAGCTTCTCCCGGGGACGCGGGCATTTGCCGGGCGTCCAGAATGGTTACAAGTTCCTGTAGTACCGCCGTGGCAAAACACCCGGCGGGCAGGGTAAATTCCAGCAGCGGGTCGTCTCCCTGCCAACTCAGGCAAGGACCCCCCGGGGTCACAACCAGGGGGCGGCGGGCCGGCTGCATGCGGGTCTCGCGAAACAGACGGGTAAATTCTGGCCACTGCTGCAGAAAGGTCAACTCCTGCTCCAGCAAAGGCTCACCGGCGCCGGTACTGCCGTCACCGGCCAGGGGACCGGTAGCCACTGGCACAGCCGGCTGATCCGCTCCCGGTATAAGGCCCGGATCTCCTGGCAGCTGCTGTTGCCAGTTACCCCCGGTGACCCGGCTGGCCAGCCATTGATTAAAACACCAGGAGCGGGCGGCAGAGAGATACATGCCCGAGCGGAAACCCGCTTTTCCCCGCAACTGATGGGGTTTCAGGGCCATGGCCTGGTCCAGATTGCCCCCCTGAAAGCCGAAGCGCTGAGGGCCAAAGTAATTAGGGCAGCCCTGGGTGCGTATTCTAGCCCAACGCTCAATCAGTTGTTCAGGTGGCACGGTACACTCTCGTAGCCGCAGACTGAAGCGGTTACCCCGGTGATCCCCACGCCTGAGCTTACGGCAATGACGGCTATGCTCAAGTACCTTCCAGCGGGCAGCGATACTCTCCAGTAACGGGGCATCTTCCCCCCGGGGCCGGTACAGGCTGAACCATTGCCGGGTCA
>REBR01000013.1 GCA_007692645.1 Halomonadaceae bacterium
GAGCGAATGGCCGCCTACCTGGCGCTGTTCCGCTCCTGGGATTACACCCTTGACGGTGTCTTTGCCGACGCCATGGTACTGCCTCTGGAAGATGCCCGCTGGTCAGCTTTGGTGGCCAATGAGCGGGTGCTGATCAGCGGCAGTGACGGGGAATGGTTCGATGTGCCCGCTGAAGGTCTGAGCGTGTTTATTGACTCACTGGTGAGCAACAGTGACCCGGACGCACCGCCGGTGGTCAAATTGTATCTATCGGCTGAAGAGGCAGAGTTGCGCCAGGTAGAACTGGCGGCACTGGCCCAGAACCCGGACATTGATCTGCAGCAGATTCCCCTGGACCTGGGTGAATTGCCATTCCTGGCCCACAGCCACCACCGCCATCCCAAGCAGCCCCTGAACCTCTGCCAGGGGGATTTTGCCCTGCGGGACGAGGGTGAGTCGCCGTTACGCCGCTGGCGGGCAGTGGCGATTATCGCCGGTCTTGGGTTGGTGATGCAGCTGGGGCTGATGACGGCTGATGGCATGTACCACAAGCAACGGGCCCAGGCCTATGAAGCCCAGGCCCTGGCCCTGTACCAGGATATTTTCCCCAGTGATACCCGGGTACACACTGGCAACCTCAGGGCCAATCTGGCCGGGCGTCTGCGGGCTGCTGAGTCCGGCGGCGGACAGGCGGAATACCTGGCGCTGCTGCGCCATGCGGGTTATCAGTACAACCAACTGGAGTCACCGGACCATATCCGTTTTGACAGCATCAATTTCAGCCGTCAACGGGGTGAAATGGTCATGGATCTCAGGGGAGACAGTTTTTCCCGCCTCGATCGCATCCGCAGCGGCCTGAATGAGTCGGGGCTGCAGGCCCGTATTGGCTCTGTGGTCAATGAAGAAGACCATACCCGTGGTCGTATTACCGTTTCCGGAGGGGATTCCTGATGGCCTTATCTGATCGCCTGACGCCACTGTTGCACCATCCCCAGGTTGAAAAGCTGCAGCGCCGCTATGACCAGTTACCCCAGCGTGACCAGCGCGCCCTTCAGGGACTGTCCATAGCCCTGGCTGTGGCGCTGGTGTACCTGCTGGTGTGGCTGCCGGTGAGCGATTACCGCAGCAATGCCCAGCAAAGCGCTGTAGCTGCCCAGCAGCTGTTAGGTTACGTGCAAAGTGAAGAAGTCCGCGCCCGTGATATTGCGGCGGCGGGTCAGTCCCAACGGGGCCGGCAACTGGAACCCGGTTCGGATTTTCTCACTACCGTTACCGATTCCGCCCAGCAGGCGGGCCTGCCCCTGGCCCGGTTCGAACCCAGTGGCAATGACGGCATGCGTATTCGCCTTGAGCAGGTGCCATTTAATGAGCTGTCCCAGTGGCTGGACCATCTGGGCTCCCAATACGGAATAAAGGTGGATCAGGCCTCCATAGAGCGCACCAATGAACCTGGCCGTGTTGGCGCACGTATTACCCTGTCACTCTAGCCCGGCGATTTTCCCCGTAAGTTCACCCTTGCCGCCAGCTCGAGTGCTGAGCGGCAGGAGTTTTCTGCATCTGGCTGTAACCTTTACCTCCTTGCTGTTGTCACCGGTCTGCACTGGTAATATGGTGCGTACTACACTTTTTTTCATTTTCCCGTTCCAGGAGGTTCTGTGTCAGACCCCTTCCAGTATGACCTGATTGTAATTGGTGCCGGCTCTGGTGGCGTAAGGCTGGCTCGCACAGCAGCCGCCCGTGGTGCCCGGGTGGCGATCGTGGAGTCCCGTTACCTGGGTGGGACCTGCGTTAACGTGGGTTGTGTACCGAAAAAACTGTTTGTGTACGCCTCTCACGTGAGGGAAGAGCTGGAAGATGCCGGGGGTTACGGTTTTTCCGTGCCGGATGGAGCCTTGTGCTTTGACTGGGGGACACTGGTGGCCAACAAGGACCGGGAAATTGAGCGCCTGAATGGGATTTACGGCCGTCTGCTGGACAATGCCGGCGTTACCCTGATCAACGGCACCGCCCGGGTTACCGGGCCCCAGCAGGTGACGGTGGGGGATCAGCACTACAGCGCTGAGCGCATTGCGGTGGCTGTGGGTGGCTGGCCGGTGATACCTGACGTGTCTGGCAGTGAGCATGTGCTGACATCCAATGACATGTTTTATCTTAAGCAGCTGCCCGCCAGTGCGGTGGTCTGGGGTGGCGGGTATATTGCGGTGGAATTTGCCAGCATTCTGGCGGGGCTTGGGGTCAATGTGCGCCTGATTCACCGGGGAGATCGCCTGTTGCGAGGCTTCGATGACGATGTGCGGGATTTTGTTGCCGATGAAATGCGCAAGAAAGGCGTGGAGATCTCCTTGGGCCATAACATCCAGGCAGTAACCCGGACCGGGGACCTATATACAGTGACACTCGAAAACGGGGAAAGCGAGGAAGCCGGAATGCTAATGGCGGCTACCGGGCGTAAACCGCTACTGGCAGGCCTTGGACTTGACGCTTTGGATCTGACACTGAATGAGGATGGTTCGGTTAAAGTTAATGACCAGTTCCAGACCTCAGTGCCCTCCATTTATGCCCTGGGGGATGTCATCGGCACCCCCCAGCTGACGCCCATAGCCATTGCCCAGGCCATGGTGTTATCCCGTAACCTGTTTGGTGACGGTAAAGGGGTGATGCATTACGACAACATTCCCACTGCCGTGTTCTGCCAGCCCAGCATTGGCACCGTCGGCCTGACGGAAGCTCAGGCCCGGGAGCGCCATGGTGCCATCCGCATTTATCGCACTGAATTCAAGCCCATGAAACACACCCTTTCTGGCCGTGACGAGCGCATTCTGATGAAGCTGATTGTTGATGATGCCTCAGACCGGGTAGTGGGAGCCCATATGGTGGGACCGGAGGCTGGTGAAATGATGCAGGGTATCGCCGTGGCCATGAAAGCCGGCGCCACCAAGGCGGACTTTGACGATACCGTTGGCATTCATCCCACCTCGGCGGAAGAGTTTGTCACTCTCCGGGAGCTGCACTCCCGTTGATCCCCACAGCCTGCAGCCCAGGCTAAAAGGACAGGTGGCGAAGTAACATTTCCCGTAAATTGCCCCGGCGTACCGGCTTTGGCAGATAATCGTCCATGCCGGCCTGGCGGCAGGCGGCTTCGGTGCCACTGAGAACATCTGCCGTCATGGCCAGTATCGGTATGGCTGGCAGGTTCAGGTTTACTTCCCGCTGGCGAATCTGCCGGGTGGCTTCCCAGCCATCCATGACCGGCATCTGGCAGTCCATCAGGATAACCGCAAAGGTGAAG
>REBR01000172.1 GCA_007692645.1 Halomonadaceae bacterium
TTAACTCAGTAATACCTATGCCCAGCAACCTCCACGAAGACCGTCTCGATCTGGTCGCCCAATGGCTCGACCAACCAGACATCACCTCGGTACTGGACCTGGGCTGCGGCTCCGGCAGTCTGTTGCAGCGGCTGGTGCATAACCCACGGCTCAGGCGGATTCTGGGGGTGGAGCAGAGTGGCATGCTGATTCACCAGGCCAAACACAATCTGGCGGGCTGGCTCTGCGCAGAATCACCGTTACAGTTCCGCCAAGGCAGTTTTACCGACACCACCCTGCCCTTCACCGGCTTTGATGCGGCCACTCTGGTGGAAACCATTGAGCATGTAGACCCGGGTCAGCTGGCTCTGGTGGAGCGGGCTGTGTTTGCCCACTATCGGCCTGGCCAGGTGATCATTACCACCCCCAATGGGGAGTACAACCCCTTGCTGGGACTGGGGCCTGGTGAGAAGCGGGATCCGGACCACCGCTTTGAGTGGCCCCGGGACCGTTTCCGTAAGTGGTGCCTGGGCATTGCCGGGCGACAGGGTTACCAGGTACGCATCTCCGGCATTGGCGAGGCAGATGATCAGCTGGGTAGCCCCACCCAGGTGGCCCGCTTTACCCGTCTTGAGAGCTAATGGCGGGATTTCTCAGGCCCCTTATACCGGCAAATAACGCCGAACACTTCCCAGGGGGCTGAACAGCCCTTGTTCCCCAAGCCCGCATCAGCGAGAATCCCTGCTCCCCGTTTTGCAACCGGCAACCTTTATGACCGACGCTCTGCTGACTTCCGGCCCCATGGCCCACATTGATGTGAACGGCACCCGCTATACCCTGCTGGGCACCGCTCACGTGTCCAAAGCCTCCGCCGATGAGGTGCGCACTTTAATCGCCTCCGGGGAGTTTGATGCCGTCGCCCTGGAGCTGTGTGAATCCCGCTATAACAGCATTCTCAAGCCTGACAACATGGCCTCCATGGATCTGTTCCAGGTGATACGGGAAGGCAAGGCCGGAATGGTGGCGGCGAGCCTGGTGATGGGGGCTTTCCAGCAGCGGGTTGCGGCCCAGTCAGGCATTGAGCCAGGGGCAGAAATGCGGGCGGCTCTGGAAGAGGCTGAGAAAGCTAACCTGCCGGTGGAGCTGATCGACCGGGAGATCGGCACTACCCTGCGCCGGGTCTACCACAATGTGCCCTGGTATCAGCGCATGAACCTGATTGCCGGGCTCTTTGCCAGCCTGGTGACCCGGGAAACCGTGAGTGCAGAAAGTATTGAAGAGCTGAAAGAAGGGGATGTACTGGAAGCCACTTTCAATGAGTTCGCTGAGAAATCCGAACGCCTCTATCAGCCGCTGATCGCCGAGCGGGACCGTTATATGGCCCTGCGGCTGTTCGAGGAGCGGGCCAAGGCACCCCACAAGCGGGTGCTGGTGGTCATTGGTGCCGGGCACCTGAAAGGGCTGAAAAAGCATCTGGAGACAGCGGCACCTGAGCACCCCAAAGTGGAACGTGAAACCCTGGATACCACCCCACCCAAGGGCAAGGTGTTACGGGCTATTCCCTGGGTAGTGGCAGCTCTGGTGATCACCGGGTTTATTATCGGTTTCACCCGTAATACCGATCTGGGTCTGCAACTGGTTGCCGAGTGGTTTCTGATTAACGGCACTTTCTCTGCCATTGGCGCCACTATTGCCCTGGCCCATCCCCTGACGATTCTTGCCAGCTTCCTGGCGGCCCCGATCACCTCTCTTAACCCCACCATTGGCGCGGGCTTTGTGGCAGCGGGTGTCGAGCTGATGCTACGCAAACCGAAAGTGGCAGACTTCTCGTCACTGCGGGACGATGTGGCCAAGCTCAGCGGCTGGTGGCGTAACCGGGTGTCACGCACTTTGATGATCTTTATGCTGGCCTCCATCGGCTCTGCCATCGGCACCTATGTGGCAGGCTTCAGGATCTTTGAACAACTCACCTCCCTCACCTGAGGCCTGCAGAGGGGCCCGGGGGAAAGGCACTGCGGCAGGATCAGATCAGGGACTGCTGCTCTGGCTGAGGTGCAGCTTCCATGGCTTCCCGCACCGGGCGGAATGACCGGCGGTGGTGGCGGGTGACCCCCAGTCGGTACAGGGCCGCCACATGGTCTTTGGTGGGGTAGCCTTTGTGCCCCGCCAGGCCGTAGCCGGGGAACTGGCGATCCAGCTCAACGATTTCCCGGTCCCGGCTCACCTTGGCCAGAATACTGGCGGCAGAAATGGCCGCTACCCGACCATCCCCTTTGATTACTGCCTCGCTGGCCCAGTGCCAGTCCGGGCAGCGGTTGCCATCCACCAGCACGTATTCCGGGGGGATATGCAACCCTGCCACCGCCCGGGTCATGGCCAGCAGGGTGGCGTGGAGAATATTCAACTGGTCAATTTCCGCCACTTCTGCCCGGGCAATACACCAGGCTAAAGCATGCTTCTGGATCAGCGGAAACAGCGCTTCGCGTTTTTTCTCGCTTAAGCGTTTGGAATCATTCAGGCCGGGCACCGGGTTATTCGGGTCCAGTATCACCGCGGCGGTGACCACCGGACCGAACAAGGGGCCCCGGCCCACCTCATCCACACCCGCAAGCAAATGGCCCTGATAGGCACAGACAAAGGGCTCAGTCATCTTCCGGCACCGACAGGTCTTCACCCCGTAACAACTGGCTGATGGCGTCTGCGGCCCGCTCACTGGCATTGCGCCGCAACCGCTGATGAATCTCCCGGAACACCTGTTGTTCATGGGCCACTTTATCGTCTGACAGCAAACGGGCCATGGCAGCCTCAGCCAGGGTTTCCGGGGTGCAGTCATCCTGAATCAGTTCCGGCACCACCGGCTCTTCTGACAGAAGATTAGGCAAGGCGATATGGGTGACCTTAATCATGCGGGATACCAGCCAGTGGGACATGGCGGTCATACGGTACGCCACCACCATGGGCCGCTTGAGCAACATGGCTTCCAGGGTGGCGGTGCCAGAGGCGAGTAACACCAGATCCGCCGCTGCCATGATTTCCCGGGACTGACCGGGCACCAGACGCAGGTTCAGGGCCTGTACTTCCGGGGAAGCGTCCAGCAGTTCCTGCATCTGCTGCTGCCGGGCCTTGTTGATGCAGGGCACCAGAAACAGCGGCGCCACCGGCTGCTCCCCCCCCTGCTGCTGCCACTGCCGAGCGATCTCCACCGCCGCCTGCAGGAACAGGGGCCCGAGAAAGCCCATTTCCCCCCCGCGGCTGCCGGGCAACAGGGCCACAATGGGGCGGCGCTGCTGTGGCTGATGCTCTGGCAGAGCCAACAGCTGGCGTGCCCCTGCCTGGTCCGGCTCAAGGGGAATACGGTCTGCCAGGGGGTGGCCAACAAAGCGAACCGGCACCCCTTTCTCCTGGTAGAACACCGCCTCAAAGGGAAACAGAGTCAGCATCAGGTCGACAGAACGGGCGATGGAGTGAATGCGCCCCTGACGCCAGGCCCAGACTGAGGGACTGACATAATGGGCGGTGGGTATGCCTGCAGCCCGCACCTGCTTCTCCAGGCCCAGGGTGAAGTCCGGGGCATCGATGCCGATCAGTACATCGGGGCGGTTGATCAGGCAGTAGTTGCGTATTCGGGCGCGAATGGCGAACAGCTCACGGAGCCGCCCCAGCACTTCCACCAGGCCCATAACGGACAGGCGCTCCATGGGCACAATGGAGTGGAAGCCCAGGTCAATCATCAGAGGACCGCCAATGCCCACGAAACGGGCCCGGGGATAACGCTGGCGCAGTGACGCCATCAGGTCCGCCCCCAACAGGTCGCCGGAGGTCTCTCCGGCGACCATGGCAATGGTCAGGGGACGCTCTTGATAATTTACAGCCATCAGGGGGTGTCTCTTAACGGACAATACCGCGTTCAGCCCGCTGCAGACTGGCCAGCAGAATAGTGACTTCCGGATGCTCCGGATAATCCTGTTTCAGAATCTCGATGGCCTGGGCCAGGGTGTTGCCTTCCCGGTAAATCACCCGGTAGGCCTGGCGCAGGGTACGGATCAGGTCACGGCTGAAGCCACGGCGCTTGAGTCCTTCCGAGTTCAGGCCATGGGCAGAAGCGGACTGCCCCCCGGCCATGACATAGGCAGGAATATCCTTAAGCACGATGCTGCCCCCAGCGCTCATGCAGTGAGCCCCCAGATGACAGAACTGGTGGATCATGGTGCCGCCCCCAAGAATGACATAGTCATCCAGGTCCACATGCCCCGCCATGGTGGCGCAGTTGGCCAGAATGCAGTGGTTGCCGATGGAGCAGTCATGGGCCACATGCACATAAGCCATGAGCAGGTTGTCATTGCCAATGCGGGTTTCGCCCCGGTCCTGGGTGGTGCCCCGGTGAATGGTGCAGTTCTCGCGGATGACATTGTCATCGCCGATGATCAGGGTGGTGGGTTCACCAGCGTATTTCTTGTCCTGGCACTCTTCACCGATGCTGGAGAACTGAAAAATACGATTATTGCGACCGATGCGGGTGGGGCCTTTGATCACAACGTGGGACATGATCTCACAGCCGTCACCGATCTCCACATCAGCACCAATCCAGGTCCAGGGGCCAATGCTGACGCCCTCACCGATCCGGGCAGCGGGGTCGACAATCGCCTGGGGATGAATGCCGGGGTGCATGGCCCTGTTCATCAGACCTCTCCCTCCGCTGTCATGATCTCGGCGGTACAGACTACATCTGAGCCTACCAGTATACGGCAGTCAAACTTCCAGATGTTGTGCTTGTCCGCCAGCAGGGTGGACTCGATACGCAGTTGGTCACCAGGCACCACCGGCTTCCTGAAGCGGGCCTTGCTGCAGCCTGCCAGGTAATGAATCAGGCCATCAGCAGGTTTTCGGTCATTGGTCACAAAACCCAGTATGCCGGACAATTGGGCCATGGCCTCAATCATCAACACCCCAGGCATGATCGGCTTGGGGGGAAAGTGACCCTGAAAAAACGGTTCATTAAAAGAGACATTCTTAAGACCGACGATCCGCTCGCCTTTCTCCACTTCCAGCACCCTGTCTACCAGCAAAAACGGGTAGCGGTGGGGCAGGAATTCCATGATTTCCTCGATATACATCTTAGGCGCCTCGATATTACTCATTCAGTTTCTTTTCCAGCGCTTTCACCCGTTTCGCCATTTCATCCAACTGACGGAAACGGACCACGTTACGACGCCAGTTTCGGTTGCTATCTACCCCGGTGCCTGACGAATAAACACCGGGGGTTTCCAGACTACGGGTGACCATGGTCATGCCCGTTAAGTGCACCTGGTTGCCTATGGTCAAATGCCCCCCTACACCGGAGGCACCGCCAAAGACGCAATGGCTGCCAATACGGGTGCTACCGGCAATGCCTACAAAAGCCGCCATGGCACAGTGATCACCAATCTGAACGTTGTGGGCAATCTGGATCAGGTTGTCCAGCTTTACGCCGTTGCCAATGCAGGTATCTTCCAGGGCGCCGCGGTCGATGGTGGTATTGGCCCCTACGTCCACGTCGTCACCCAGGGTAACGCCACCCAGTTGAGCGATGCGCTGCCACTGGCCCTGATGGTTGGCATAGCCAAAACCGTCGGAACCAATAACCGCGCCCGCCGCAATACGGCAGCGGGCGCCCATTATTACATCATGGTAGAGAGTCACGTTAGGGCCTAACCAGGAATTTTCCCCGATCTGTGACCGGGCACCAATTACGCAGTTAGGGCCAATTTCAACCCCCGGGGCAATACGAGCGCCCTGCTCCACCACCACGTTAGGCCCGATAATGGCACTGGGGTCCACCTGGGCCTGTTCATGAACCACTGCCCGGGGGTGAACACCCGCTGCGGGTACGGGGGCGGTGGCGAAATGGTGACTCAGGCGGGCAAACCCGTAATAAGGGTCTGCCAGCACCAGGGCGCAGCCCGGGCACTGGTCAGCGTGTTCAGGGGCCACCAGCACGGCGGCAGCCCGGGTATTGGCCAGGTGCTGCAGGTATCTCGGGTTGGAGAGAAAGGCGACCTGGCTGGGACCGGCCTGAGCCAGGGTACTGATGCCGTCAACCGGGGTGTCCCCGGCGCCTTTCAGTTCAGCACCCAGCAGATCAGCAATTTCCGCCAGGGTCAGGGTTGCGTTTGTCATAGTGGGTCAGCCGTAGCGCCTGTTGGTAAAGTTATTCCACTTCCTGGTTAAGCCTGCGGCGAAGCTCATCTGTCAGATCCCGGTCAGGGGTCACATAGACCACCGCTTCTGCCGGCAGAATCAGGTCCAGCTGGTATTCCTCAAGGATCGCTTCCATGGCGGCATCCACCAGTGGTCGTGCCTGCTGCAAAAACTGCTGTTGGCGCTGGTTGACCACCTGATCAAACTGGCCCCGCAGTTGCTGAAACTCCTGCACTTTCTGCTCATACTGACTGGTCAGACGCTGACGCTCTGAATCATTCATCATGGCGCCGTCCTGCTCCAGCCGCTGTTGCAGCTTGCGGGCTTCTTCCTGGGCACTGCGTACGCGGGTTTCTTCAGACTGCATCTGCCCTTGCAGCAATTCGGTAAACTCGGTAGCCGCATTGGAACTGAACACAGCCTGGCGCAGATCGACCACGGCAATTTTCATTTCTGCACTGGCAGGTAACGCCACCAGGGCCAACAGCAGTGCCAACATTCCCTTTCGCATTGTCATGGTATTGCTCTCCTATAAGTGGCCAGCGTGGCCGTCAGAATTCCTGGCCCAGTGAGAACTGGAAGCGACGTGAGTCATCACCGTCTTGGTCGTTAAGGGGTTCCGCCAGGCTAAAGCCCAGGGGGCCGATGGCGGTAATCCACTGAAAGCTGATACCGGCTGAGTAACGGATTTCATCCAGTGACGGGTCAAATCCCCGACGGGTATCAAATACATTACCACCATCAATAAAGAATGAGGTACGCATTGAGCGGCTTCCAGGGGCAAATGGCACCGGGAAGATCAGCTCCGCACTGGCTTCCGTCAATACGTTACCACCAAAGGGCGTATCCCGTCTGAACTGACGCTCTTGTGGCTGAGTGGCCCGCCGGCCCAGTGAGTTGGCATCGTAGCCCCGCACAGAACCAAAGCCGCCGGCAAAGAAGTGCTCGAAGAACGGCATCAGGTCTGTTTCCCCGTAGCCGTCACCAAAGCCTACATCGGTGCGCAGGCGAGCTACCCATAAACGGTTATTGGTGAGGGGGAAATACATATCTGTGCGGTGATTCACCTTGTAGTAGGTCAGGTCACTACCCGGCACTGCCAATTCACCAGAAATGCTGTGGCGGTAGCCCGCGGTGGGCAATACGCCCCGGTTCAGGGTGTTCTGTACCCAGGAGGCGGTTAACAGGTAGCTGTCGAAAGAGTCCCCTTCCCGCTCAATAAAGTCACGAATTTCCAATACCGGGAAATCACCAGGTTTCACCTTGGAGAAGGAGTAACCGACACCGAAGTTCAATCGGGTCGTGTTATTGATGGGGTAACCAAAGCTCATACGCCCATCAAAACTATCCAGTACGAAAGAGGCAATATCTTCTTCGGCAAAGTCGGTCTGCCGGGCCCGCAGGCTGAAGCTGCGACTGACGCCGTCCACGGTGTAGAAAGGGTTGGTGTAAGAGATATTGGCGCTCTTCACCGCACGGCTGGTGTTCACCCCAAAGGAGGCGCGGCGGCCGGTGCCGAAGAAGTTACGCTCAGAGATATTGGCGCCAAAGATCAAACCGGATACCTGGGAGAAACCCACGTTGGCAGAAAGGCTACCCGTGGGCTGTTCCTCTACCCGGTATGTCACATCCACCCGGTCATCGCTGCCCGGCACCGGCACGGTGTCCACTTCAACGGTGCGGAAGTAACCGGTACGCTCCAGGCGGGTGCGGGAAGCTTCAATCAGGTCGTTGGAGGCAATGCCGCTTTCCATCTGGCGCATTTCCTGACGCAGCACCTCATCATGGGTGGCGGTGTTGCCGACAAAGTTGATTTTGCGCACATAGGTGCGCTTACCGGGTATTACTTCAAACACCACGGTAGCGGTATTGTCGTCGTGGGTCTGTGGTATCGCATTAACCCGGGCAAAACTATAGCCTTCACGGCTCAGGCGGCGGGTGATCAGATCAGAGGTGAGGTTCATGCGCTCACGGGAAAAGACATCCCCTTCACTGAGAATGATCAGCCGCTCCAGCTCTTCTTCCGGCACAATCAGATCGCCCCGCAGTTCGGTATCCCGAACCCGGTACTGGGGACCTTCTGCCAGACCAAGGGTGATGAAAACTTCTTTCTTGTCCGGCGCTATGGATACGTCCGTGGACTCAACACTGAAGTCGATGAAACCCCGGTCCAGATACCAGGAGCGCAACCGTTCCAGATCACCACCCAGGCGTTCCCGGGCATATTTATCCCGGTTACGCACGGAATTCCACCAGCTGGTTTCCCGCAGCTCCATCAGGCTGATGAGCTCCGCGTCGCTGTAAACCTCATTACCGATAATGTTGATGTGCTGAATAGCAGCCACATCCCCTTCATTGATGTTCAGCTGCAGGGCTACCCGGTTGCGGGGCAGTTCTTCAACCTCGGCTTCCACCCGGGCGTTATAGCGGCCCTGGGCTACATAAGAGCGCAGTATTTCCAGCTCCAGACGCTCGAGGGTGGCACGCTGAAACACCTGGCCTTCGCGAATACCCGCCTGACGCATGCCTTCCATTAACTGGTCGGTTTCGATGTTGCGGTTACCCTCCACTTCGATGGAGGCAATCGAGGGGCGCTCTTCCACCGTAATAACCAATACATCGTTGTCACGGGCCACGGACACATCGGTAAACAGGCCGGTACGGAACAGGGCGCGAATGGCATCGGAAATGGCCTGGTTGTCTACCCGGTCACCTATCTCAATAGGCAGGGCACCAAAAACAGAGCCCGCGGAGACTCGCTGCAAGCCCTCCACTTCGATGTCAGAAACCACCAGGTCAGTAGCCCAGGTGGGCAGGGAAACGCACAGGGCCAACAACAGGGCCGGGCACAATCGCCGAAACAGGAATCTCATGGAGTCAACATACACCTGTCAGAAACAAGGGCTCGCCGGAGTCTGGCCGACAAACAGTGGGAAGACAGAATAACGGACCAACTTCAGCCTGGGTACGCCTGGCCGTTACCAATTCTTCATGGGCTGCCCGGTTTACCGGGCAGAATCAGGCAGCAATTCTCACAACCGTAGCAGGTCGTTGTAAAGGGCCAGTATCATCAGGGTCAGTATCAAACCCAGGCCAACCCGCAACCAAAGCCCTTGAGCCCAGTCAGAGAGCGGCTTTCCCCGCACCCATTCAATGACATAAAAAACAATGTGGCCGCCGTCCAGAATCGGGATAGGCAACAGGTTCAGTATGCCCAGACTGATACTCAGGTAGGCCAGGAAGCGGATAAAGTCCTCAAAGCCTGAGCTGACCGAGGATTCCGCCACGCGGGCTATAGTAATCGGTCCGCTAAGATTCTGCACGGATAGTAAACCGGTGACCATTTTCTGCACAGCCACCAGGGTCACCCGGGTGTCGCCCCAAAACTGGCTGAAAGCCTCTGGCACTGCCGCTACCGGACCAAAGCGGGTATCCCGCAGTACGTGGTCAGGCCATTCAATGGCGGACACACCGGCCCCCACATGGCCCACTTCCCGGCCGTCGTCGGTCTGCCTCGAGCCCGGGGTCACCGCTGCCTGCTGCCGGCCACCTTCCCGCTCCAGGGTCAGATCCAGGGACTGACCCGGGGCAGCCTGTATAAGCCTTACCAGGGCGAACCAGTCATCCACCGGCTCGCCGTCTACCGCTACTATCCGGTCACCGGGACGCAACCCGGCCGCCGCTGCGGGGCTGTCATCCATTACTTCACCCAATACCGCCGGCACCGGTGGACGCCAGGGCTGGATACCAAATTCCAGTACCGGGTTGGGGTCACGGGCACCGGCCAGAAAGCCGTTAAGGGGTGCGTTGCGGGTGACCTGTTGCCCGTCCTGGCTCAGGGTCATGGTGATCTCACCCTGCTCTCCGGCCCGCTGCAGCAGTGCCATACCCACATGGCGCCAGGTGGGGGTGTCACGGCCATCAATGGCGATAATTTCCATACCGGACTGCAGCTCCATAGCCGCCGCCGGGGTTTCTTCCGTGACCTCACCCACCAGGGGGGCAATGGTGACAAAGCCCACCACACTCAATACCCAGTAGGCAGCGATGGCAAAAATAAAGTTGGCCAGGGGGCCGGCGGAGGCAATGGCAATGCGCCGGGGTGGCGACTGGCGGTTATAGCTCTGGGCGGCTTCTGCCTCAGAGACATCCTGCTCCCGCTCATCCAGCATTTTGACGTAGCCCCCCAGGGGGATGGCCGCAATGGCGTATTCAGTACCCTGGCGGTCACGCCACATGGCCAGTGGCTTACCGAAACCCACGGAGAAACGCAGTACTTTCACCCCCAGGCGCCGGGCCACCCAGAAGTGGCCGAATTCATGCACCGTCACCAGAATACCCAGGGTCACGATCAATGCCAGAATGGTGGTAATGAACTGCATCAGCGAAGTGCTCCGGAAGAATTAACAGAGGGCGTCAGACCCGTCATCACAGGGACCTGTTCCCGGCAGATGATCCACTACGCCCTGGCAGCAGCCCCAGGGCCCTGTCCCGGGCCTCCTGATCCTGGTCCATAATACTTGCCAGGGTGGCAGCAGATTGTACGGGCATTTGCCCCAATACGGTTTCAATCAGGCGGGGAATACCGGTAAAACCCAGCTGCCCCTCCAGGAAAGCGGCCACGGCGATTTCGTTGGCAGCATTTAACACTGCGGGGGCTGTGCCACCGGCGGCAAACGCCGCAGCAGCCAGGCCCAGACAGGGGAAGCGCTGCTCATCCGGTGGCTCAAAATTAAACCGCCCCAGGGCAAACAGGTCCAGGGGGGCCACCCCGGCATCAATGCGCTCCGGCCAGGCCAGGGCATTGGCAATGGGGGTTCGCATATCCGGGCTGCCCAGTTGCGCCAGTACCGAGCCGTCACGGTACTCCACCATGGAGTGAATGATGCTTTCGGGATGCACATGCACCTGGATCTGATCCGGGCGGGCATTGAACAGCCAGCAGGCCTCTATCAGCTCCAGGCCCTTGTTCATCAAGGTGGCGGAATCTACAGAAATCTTGCGCCCCATGGACCAGTTGGGGTGGGCGCAGGCCTGATCCGGAGTCACCGTCTCCAGCTGCTCCAGGGACATTTCCCGGAAAGGGCCGCCGGAGGCGGTGAGCAGAATGCGGGTCACCCCTGCTCCGTCCATCTGGCGTATCTGGTGGGGGGGCAAGCACTGAAAAATGGCGTTATGTTCGCTGTCGATAGGCAGCAATGTGGCCCCGTGATCCCGCACCGCATCCATAAACAGGCCACCGGACATGACCAGGGCTTCCTTGTTGGCCAGCAGCACCCGTTTGCCCCCATGCACTGCCGCCAGGGTCGGCGCCAGCCCCGCAGCGCCGACAATAGCAGCCATCACCGTGTCCACCGCAGGTGCGGTGACCACCTGCTGAAGACCGTCACTGCCTGCAAGCACGGTGGTTTCAGGCAGCCCCTGCAGCAACTGTGTCAGTTGCGGCGCCAGCTCAGGGTTGCTGATGACGGCAAAGGCCGGGCGAAACCGGAAACACAACCGGGCCAGCTCAGCCACCTGGCTGTGGGCAGTCAGGGCATACACCTGAAAACGCCCGGGGTGACGGGCAATCACGTCCAGAGTGCTGGTGCCAATGGAGCCGGTGGCACCCAGCAATGTCACTTGCTGGCGGGGAGCCTGAGGGTCCTGTGTCGCCGCAGTAGCTGGCGGATTCAGGGTATCCTGCATGAATTACGCCTCGGTCTGCCATGGAAGAATTCGGGAAGCTGTTGCCGGTCAAGCCACAGGGGTTAACCAGCCAAGCTGGGTAAAGCAGAAAGCCAGTACCGGAATCGCCGCCACCAGGCTGTCTACCCGGTCCATCACGCCGCCGTGGCCGGGTAACAGCTGGCTGCTGTCTTTAATGCCACGTACGCGCTTGAGCAGGCTCTCCAGCAGGTCACCCAGTACCGACGCCCCGGCAGTAAACAGTGACACCGCGACCAGCAGCACAGCCTGCCCAGGACTTAAGCCGGCTAGCCAGGAGACACCCATGGCCAGCAGCAACACCACAGCCAGACCCCCATAGACGCCGGCCCAGGATTTACCGGGGCTGACGTGGGGGGCCAGTTTGCGCCCGCCAAAGTGGCGTCCGGTAAAATAGGCGCCAATGTCTGCACCCCACACCACCACAAAGGTGTACAGGATCAAAAAGAGGTTGTTATCCCACTGACCCAAGGTCAGTTCCCCTGCACGCAGGTGATTAAGCCCCAGCCAGGCCCCCACCAGTACCGGCACACCCATGAGCAGGCGCAGGCCCCGGTGGCCGGAAATGGCCTGCCCCCTTGGGTGGGCAATAACCAGCGCCAGAGCCAGCAGCCACCAGATCAGGGTGAGCCATAACACCGGCAGCACTGCTGCGGCTGGCAATTGGTACAACAACCCCATCAGCAGCAGCAAACCCGCTGCATAGAGGCAGCGCCCACGCTGCTGGGAAAAACCGGCCATATTGGCCCACTCCCAGCCGGCGATTGCCAGGGCTGCCGCCGTAAACAGGGCAAACCCCATGGGGGGCAGAAAAAACAGCCCGCCCACCACAATGGGGGCCAGGATAAGTGCGGTGATTATTCGTTGTTTTAACACAATCCGGGGTCACTCTTGAGCTGGGGTCAGAACGTCCCCGTCCAGCTGTTCATCCGTGCGGCCAAAGCGTCGTTTGCGATGGGCGTAAGCCTTCAGGGCGGCGCGCATTTCCTCATGCATAAAATCCGGCCAGAAGACCGGAGAAAAATAAAACTCTGTATAAGCGAACTGCCAGAGCAGGAAGTTACTGATGCGTTGCTCACCCCCGGTGCGAACCAGAAGATCCGGCATGGGCAAATCCCCGAGGCTGAGATAACTCTGAAACAGATCCTCGGTAATATCTGAGGGCATCAACTGCCCCGCTGCCACCCCTTGGGCGATACGCTGAGTGGCCTGGGTGATATCCCACTGCCCCCCATAATCCGCCGCTACTACCAGGGTCATACCGGTATTGGCAGCGGTCAGCGCCTCTGCCTGACGGATATGTTCCTGCAGCTGTTGGCTGAAATGGTTACGGTCACCAATGACACGCAGGCGGATATTGTTCTTATCCAGCTTACGCACTTCACGTTTCAGTGCCCACAGGAACAGACGCATCAGTGCCCCCACCTCTTCCTTGGGGCGACGCCAGTTCTCGCTACTGAAAGCAAACAGGGTGAGCACTTCGACCCCGGCGCGGCCACAGGTTTCAACGGCGGCGCGCACAGCACCCACACCTGCCCGATGTCCTGCAATACCGCTTAACTGACGGTGTTTGGCCCAGCGATTATTTCCATCCATGATAACGGCAACGTGGCGCGGGCATCCGCCGCTTTCCACCAACGTCGCAGCCGATGCTGTTTCTGTCATGCTTCCCTCTTCAGCCTGGGCCCGGGTTACTTCCCGAACGGGACACCTGGGTGCCCTTATTCTAGACCTGCATCAGGTCTTGTTCTTTCTGCTTCAGCTCGCTGTCAATCAGACTAATAAACTTGTCGGTAATCTTCTGAATATCGTCCATGGCACGACGCTCGTCGTCTTCGGTGATTTCCTTTTCCTTAAGCAGTTCCTTGATGTCATTGTTCACATCACGACGTACATTGCGGATGGCGACACGGCCGTTTTCAGCCTCGTGGCGCGCCTGACGCACGTAGGTTTTACGGCTTTCTTCCGTCAGCGCCGGCATCGGCAGACGAATCAGATCCCCGGTGCTGGAGGGATTAAGCCCCAGATCAGAGGTCATAATGGCCTTTTCAATAACCGGTATCATGTTCTTCTCCCAGGGGGAGATGGCCAGAGTCCGCCCGTCTTCCACGTTCACGCTAGCTACCTGAGACAGGGGGGTCTCCTGGCCGTAGTAGTCCACGGTAATGCCATCCAGCAGACTGGGGTGTGCGCGCCCGGTGCGAATCCGGTTCAAGGCCTTTTCCAGGGATTCCATGGCCTTTTTCATGCGCTGTTCAGCGTCCTGTTTCAATTCGTCGATCACCTGTCTATCCCCTTGTCATTATCAGTTCACCGGCCCCGTTCGGGGCCGTTCTGTTCACTTGCCCCTATTCAAGCCACAACTTATTTAGGCTTCGATCAGGGTGCCTTCATTTTCACCGGCCATGATGCGTTTAAGGGCACCCGGCTTGTTCATGTTAAACACCCGCACCGGCATGTTCTGATCCCGACACAGGCAAATGGCAGTAAGATCCATGACCCCAAGCTTGGAGGCCAGGACTTCATCATAGGTCAGCCGTTCATACTTGATCGCATCCGGATTGGTCACCGGATCCGCGGAAAACACACCGTCTACCTTGGTGGCCTTAAGCACCAGATCCGCCGACATTTCAATGCCTCGCAGACAGGCCGCTGAGTCGGTGGTAAAGAATGGATTGCCGGTACCGGCACAGAATACCACGACATCCCCTTCTTTCAGATCCCGGATCGCACTGCGGCGATCGTATTGATCCACCACACCACTCATGGGAATGGCGGACATTACCCTGGAACGGATATTGGAGCGCTCCAGGGCATCCCGCATGGCCAGGCCATTCATAACCGTGGCCAGCATACCCATGTGGTCACCGGTGACCCGGTCCATGCCAGCGGCATGGAGGGCGGCGCCGCGGAACAGGTTACCACCCCCGATCACCAGCCCCACCTGAACGCCGATACCCACCAGTTCACCAATTTCCAGAGCCATGCGGTCCAGCACCTTGGGGTCAATGCCAAATTCATGCTCCCCCATCAGGGCTTCACCACTGAGCTTGAGTAGAACACGTTTGTAACGGGGCTGTACTGCTTTGAGGCTGGGCATGGCGGCTGTTATCTCCTGGCGGCGGTGGGGTCGGGGGTCAATCAAGGGCCCGGGCATCTGATACAAACCCGCCGCAGCAACCCCTTCCGTTCAGGGAAGGCATTGTGCGGCGTGGTCATACCGGCACCCCAGAACACCG
>REBR01000064.1 GCA_007692645.1 Halomonadaceae bacterium
TGCTGCTGATCCCGGTCAGAAGTCTCTGTAGAAGACACGGACTGATTAGCCAGAGGACCGGCGTACAGGGGCAGAGCTACTAAGCCGGTAATAACCGTTAGGGCTGCAATTGTAAAAGATCGCACTGAAAAGGCTCCAACTGGCTGGCTGATTTCACTGACTAGTGATTCCCCTCAGGCAGGATGCCT
The DNA here is from genome assembly GCA_007692645.1 of Halomonadaceae bacterium. GTDB lineage: Bacteria > Pseudomonadota > Gammaproteobacteria > Pseudomonadales > Oleiphilaceae > REBR01. Next base: position 189 of record REBR01000064.1, read on the forward strand.
GAATGGGATCAATCCTTTCATTCCAGTTATAGCAGATTGTGACAAATATTACGTAATGCACTGTGAAATTTAATCTTTCTTACCCTTTAAGAATCAGGTTTTGTGGTCACCCCGGGAAGGCCGATAACAACCTGATGCTGGAAGAGTTAATCCAATAGGGCGCGAAGAATGAACGGTCGTACTGGGCAGAATGTAAAATAGTGAAGCCACTGCTTACGCATCAGGAGGTGCGCATGAACCAAAGCCTATTACCTGTGTCTTACTAAAAAGCAGCTAGCAGCATTCACGCCCTGTTGCTGATGCTCGCCAGGGCATAGCCGAGTGGTCCAGCTGAAAGGGATTCCCTGCAAACCCGCTTACTCCGCCTCGTTAAAACAGGATGCATGCCCTGATAAACACATTGGAGTCTTTCTGTGCCTCAGAAGCCCGGTAAACACTCATTGCAGCTCCACGAATTTCTGCAGGATGAGCAAGAAGCCATCCTTCGGGAGTGGGAGACTATAGACCGAAAGGAGTTTGCTATTACCCAGGACATGTCAGAAAAAGATCTACGCAACAACCTGCCCAACCTCCTGAATGACATTGCCGAACAAGCCCATAAACAATCCCCGGGCAAAGGGCCGATCAGGGAAATCTCCAGTGAAAGCCCGGTAGAACATGCGGAGCATCGCTGGCATTCCGGCTTTACCCTAAAAGAGGTGACCCGTGAATACAGCATTTTACGGGCGGTTATCCTGCAACAACTTGCCCCTCGCATCGCCGAGCTGGGATCTCAAGAACTGGTGTTCCTGAACCAGACCCTCGATCTGGCCATTATTGAGGCGGTGGAAACCTATGTGGAAAGTTCCAACAAATCCTTGCAGGAAGAGCGGGAGCGGTTGCAGGTGACATTAAAGTGCATAGGCGATGGCGTGGTAACCACTGATATAGATGGCCGGGTTGTCTACCTGAACCCGGTTGCCGAGAAGGCAAGCGGCTGGTCCCAGGAGGAGGCGGTGGGGCGTCCGGTGAATGATGTGCTGGTACCCATTGATGAGGAAACCGGCAAACCCACCAGAAATCTCATTGAAATTGTCACGGAAACCGAGGAGATATCCAGGCATTCCGTGGACATTTTACTGCGAAAGCGTAACGGGGACTTTCTGCCTGTGGAAAATGTCGCAGCACCACTGCGGGATTCCCAGGGCCACTTTATGGGGGTGGTAACCACCTTCCGGGACGTCAGCCGAATCCGTGCCTTGACGGAGAAGCTGGGGTATCTGGCAGGGCATGACCCGTTGACACACTTACCCAACCGGATGCTGTTGCACGAAAGGCTCAGCCTGGAGCTTGCCCATGCCGCCCGCCATGATAGCCGGGTGGCTCTGCTGTACCTGGATCTGGATCTGTTCAAGGACGTTAATGATTCCTTCGGCCATTCCACCGGCGACCTGCTGCTTCAGCAGGTCGCCCAACGACTGAGCAAATGTGTGCGCCGGGCAGATACGGTCAGCCGCCTTGGTGGCGATGAGTTCGCCATTGTACTGACAGAATTCGGCAACCTGGACCACCTCTGTGAGCTGTGCGAGAAGATCGCGGAACAGATCAGGGCTCCCTACACCATCAAGTCCGAAACCATTGAAATCTCAACCAGTGTTGGCATCAGCATCTACCCGGAAGACGGGAACGAGCCTGAAACCCTGATACAACATGCGGACATGGCCATGTATCAGGCCAAGGAGCGGGGCCGTAACCATATTCAGTTTTTTGCCCCGGAAATGCACAAGCGGGCCACGGAACGCCGCAAACTTGCGGGGGATTTGCGCAAATCCATCGCCCTTAAACAGCTTTTCCTCAACTTTCAGCCGCAAGTGGAGCTGTGCACCGGGCACCTTATTGGTGTGGAGACACTGCTGCGTTGGCGTCATCCACGGCACGGCCTGATTCCCCCAGACCGGTTTATCCCGGTGGCTGAAGATAACCGCCAGACCATGTTAGCCATCGGCAACTGGGTACTGGAGAATTCCTGCCAACAGGCCCGGGCCTGGCTTGATTCAGGACACCTGCCTCTTAGGATCTCTGTAAATGTATCAGTGATACAGCTGCGGGGCAGGGAATTCCTGGAGCATGTGGCCACCGTCTTGCGCCGTTTTGAACTGCCAGCGAGCTGCCTGCAGCTGGAAATCACGGAGTCGATCCTTATGAGCGATACCCACGGTGCCATGGAACGTATCCGCGAACTACGAAAACTGGGAGTTCGGGTTTCCATCGATGATTTCGGTACCGGCTATTCCTCATTGAGCCACTTGAAAGATCTCCCGGTGGACGAGCTGAAGATCGATCAGAGTTTCGTGCGGAACATTGAATCGGACAGGGACAAGAGCAGCATTGTGCAGGCCATTATACGCATGGGCCAAAGCATGGAGCTGCGGGTGTTGGCGGAAGGTGTCGAGAACCTTGAGGCAGCGGAATTTCTCAGCGCCAGAGGTTGTGAAGGTGCCCAGGGTTACTACTACAGTCAGCCCATAAGGGCAGCTGCCTTTGAGCAGAAGTATCTGGCCCACAAAGGGGCCAGGGGGGGATAACGGTGATTGTTACTCATTGGGCTGGTCACATTACTGGCTCCAGACCCTATTTAACATAATATACATTATGCGCAATTAAGCATGATGCTGGCTGGTGAAGAGGAAACGGATGATTCCGTTCAAATGGAGAAAAACTCCCCATTAGCCGAATCAGTAAGTCTTGTTAGCGCTTACATCGGATGAATGCTCAAGATGCAGATCACTACCAAATGACATAGCCTGGCAGCCCCATGCCATTACGTTGGCCACTACCAACCTGGCGAAACACCAGAGATGAGCCGTCACTGCTGACGTCATAACGGTGACTACCCGATAGCAAGAAGGCGCTCTGCTGTTCTGCTACAATCCTTTGGCTTTCAGCGCCATTGCCCCGCCTCGGTAATTCCGCAGTACGTTGCATTCGGCGCATCCCCGCTGCCCGCCCTGGTTCCGTTTCTGGTTCCAATTCCGGCGCCAATCCGTCGAGGTCGCTTTTGCAGGCAAACGCTCCCTCCTATGTCGTTCATCGAACATGAGAGTACCCATGACCGAAACAACAAAGTTTGCACCCAACAATCTGTTTATCGAAGTATCCGGCTCTGGTTTACCTGAGATTGACGGCCTCTTTATACCGTCAGAGGCACCGCCCACCCAATCCGAATCCGGCGTTGTATCCAGCCCCGGCTACTGGAACGGCAAGATGGCCTGGGATCGGGCCGATGGCAAATCCGCAAGAAGTCCCGCTCTTTCCTATTCCAACAGCTATAAGTCATGGCGGATCTGCCGACTTGACGGTCACCTGGCCTACGAGCTGACCTGTGAAGATGAATTACCGCCTACCGATCGCCCTTGGAATGTTTACAAAATGGGTAAAGCCCCTGGCCCGATGGTAGAAATCTTCCATGGTGACCCCAGAAAGCCCTGCCCGGAACCGAATGTGGTTTTTGTACTGGGTGGCCCGGGGGCCGGCAAAGGCACCATGTGTGAACTCGCCGAAATCCAGCTGGGTTGGACGCACCTGTCTACCGGTGACCTGTTACGGGCTGAGCAGAAAGCCGGCGGCCCCACCACAGAAGTCATCAAGGAATATATTGCCGCGGGTAAGTTGGTGCCGAACGAAATCGTCGTGCGCCTGCTAAAAGACGCCATGGAGCGGACCACCCGCACCACCGGTAAGCGAAACTTCCTGATTGATGGCTTTCCCCGCTCCTTGTCCAACCTGGAGGCCTGGTATGAAGTCTTCGGACGGGAAGCAAAATTGCCCACCATGCTGTACTTTGAATGCCCCCTTGAAGTCCTTGAACAGCGTATCCTCGGCCGCGCACAGTACTCTGGCCGTGCCGACGACAATATCGAGGCCATGAAACTAAGGTTTGATACCTTCAAGGAAGAGACGCTGCCCACCGTTGAGTTGTTCAGGAAGAAAGGCAAGTGCGTTGAACTCGATACCAGCCAGGACCGGGAGGCGGTCTACGCCCTCCTTCGAGACCAACTCGCCCAGTACACGGATCAGCAGCTGATGGATCAACCGCTTACCGAAAAGGCCGAGGTACTGCTGGGCCTCAGGCCCTACCCGAAAGAGGCGTAAATATTGCGCTCGTTCGGAGCTCGTTTACGGCCAGCAATCGCAGCTCGACTGAATGGACTAATGCCAAACTTGAAAGTGCCTGATAGAAATTAAGTAAGTTCTTTTAGGGCTGCAAAGGCTCGGCTTACATCCAGGTAACGAGTTGCGTAGTTCTTCGCCAACAGTCGCGGCCCAAGAAGGTGGTCGTATTTTTCACGAGCTTTATTCTCAATTGGTTTTGCCAAATCCTCTGCTGAAATAGGCGATCTCGATATAATCCGCCTAATGGCTTCACTTAGCTGCTTTACATTAGTTTTCTGCGCAAGGATGGCCAAGCCCTCCCGTTCAGCACTAATGCTCTCTTCACGGAGCAGACACACGATAGTGTCGAGAATAACATCGCCCTTCCACGGAAATAGAAGGACATCATCTCCTTCCTCAACTAAGGCGTTGCTCGCAAGCTCAGCATCATGAAAGGCCTCCCTTCCCTGACGAAAAAGTTCATGGCCGCAACGATCAAGATAAGAAGGAAGCTTGTTGCTCTCATAAAGTTGTCGCATCTTTTGCCGGACAACATCATGAAGGAATCCGCCTTCCCCGCCGAACGTCGGAGGGATACCACCTGACGAATGCGTGAGATCAATCCGCTTATCATCCATATCTACCCGGATAACTTTCCAACGCTTTCCTGCAAAAATCAGATAAGACCCTTCATTTACAGGCCGGTCGATTGGAAGCTGACCGATAATTCGACCTGCATTCGCAAGAGTAAACTCTTCTGGTGCATTAAAAGCCGTATAGAAGCTGTAGTGGTTGACCAGCTTTTCACCTAGCTCCCCATGCAGCAGCAACCCCTCAGACGACTGTGTGAGTAATCCAACATCACCCATTTGTCGCAGTAACGCCAAAAAGTCGGCTCGCCCCAAGGCCGCGAAAGCCCCCCCTTCACAGAGAGCATTCCAAAGACTTTGCGCACTCGCTCCCCCATGCTCAGCGATAACGGAGAGAGTCTGTTGAATCATAGTTGATAGGTGCAATGCGCCGTTACGGGGTGGCTCTATCCAACCCTCAACAAGCAGCTCGACCATTGCCACAGCCTGGAAGAGCTGTGAGCGAAGTCTATCTTGAAGGGCGGTCTTGGGCGTAAGCTGAGGTTCCTGAATATAAAGTCGAAGTACTGCCGGAGCATTGTTTCTGCGCCCTGACCTACCCAACCGCTGGCGCAAGCTGGAGACTGCGAAGGGGCTACCAATCTGCGCCACGCTTTCTACCGAGCCAATATCGATCCCCATTTCAAGCGTAGAGGTACATATGGCATTTACAGGACGACTCTGATCTTTCAACGCTCTTTCCGCATGCTCCCGGAGCGCTTTGGACAGGGACCCGTGGTGGGGGAAGAATTCGTTGGGTACTCGCATGTTCTCGGCTGCGCGTGTGAGCAGGTCTGCGTACCGTTCAACGTTCCCCCTTGAGTTCGCAAAAATAAGATTTGTGGACCCTCGCAAGACCTTAAAGAGATGCCGACTTATATCGATAACATCCCCCGAGGTTGTATCTTCAACCTCTACCTCGTCACCGGATTCATCCAGGACCTGCAGCTCTTTGTTCGCAATTTGTGGCGGCCTCTGTTCATATCCGCGCACTTGAATCTTAAGTTCTTGACTGTCATCGCGCGAAATAAGCGTGTGGACTTCATCACCATGGCCTGGCCGCAAAAATTCCGCCGCAATGCTCATATCCCCTAGTGTTGCTGACAGCCCGGCCCGGGGAATACGGCGACGGAGAGCAAGCTCAAGGCGGTGGAGAAGAGATTGAAGCTGTATCCCCCTCTCTTCGCCAATGAACGAATGAAGCTCATCAATCACAACATGCTGAAGACGCGAAAAAATTTGCGGCATTTGTTGGCCATGATTAACAAAGAGCGCTTCAAGAGATTCAGGGGTAATCAGTAGCACACCTTCACGTTTTTTCCGGAAAGCACGCTTTCCACTGAGTGGACTATCTCCATGCCAAGGAGTAACCGGAATCTCCATTCCTTCTGTGAAAAGCTCCATGCGCTCATTCTGGTCGTTGATGAGCGCCTTAAGCGGTGCAATATAGAGAAGCACACCCATCTTATCGCTAGCATCCGCCTCGAAGAGCAGTCGCGATATCAAAGGGAGAAATGCTGCTTCGGTCTTTCCGCTCGCTGTAGCTGCAGCAATAATCAGGTCACGCTTTCCCTCAAGCAGCACCGGTGCTGCTTGCTCCTGGGTTGGGCGTAGACTGGTCCATTCCTGCTTCCAAACCCACCGTTGAACACGGGGGTGCAAGTGCAGGAAAGCACTTGATGCGCTAGATTCACTCATCATTTAACTCAGCTTTTGTCCCATGATCAGCCACCGACTGTTACTAAAGCCGGAACGAGGTCATCTCATCATCGTCATCATCGCTATCCGAAGATGTAAGTACTGAAGCTCCTCCTGTATTAGGCACTACTGATTCATCGTCAAGAGGTTTAATTTCATCTTCACCAGTGTCAGGAGCTATCTGGACAGTACCAATCAGCGACTGCCAGTCTTGTTCTGGATTTTGTGCGAGAACGGACAAAAGGCTCACAAACTCCTTAATCGAGTTCCTGGGGGTTTTGAAGTAAGCGGAACCAATGGTTTTATGGCAGTGGTCGAGAAATGCTCGAAGCGCCTCGTCCGGAACAAGGATTTGGTCTTCATCGCCAGCTGACGCCACATGTTGAATCTTGGTCAGCAGCAGATAGAGATCCTCCTGTGAGAGGTTGGCAAGCCTAAGTACGGGCCCAGAAAAGTCAATCAGCCCGTTTTGGGCGAATCGATTCTCCGCAAGGCGCGAAGAGAGCGCTTCATAACTATAGAGGCCACGACGTGGATCCATCAGAAAATCAGGTGTGCCACCAAAAACAATACCAAAACCTTCTGCACTGCCTTGGAGACAGTCATTAAGGATCCGTAGTATCTGCTCATAATTCGTGTTTCGAGCTTGGGTTGATGAGAGCTTATACAGATTGACGAGCTCATCAAGCGTCACAAGGAGACCACCAAAACCTGAGAGGCGAACAAAACGGGCCATGAGCTTAAGGCTATCGTAGATATTGGCATCGTCGATTATTGTGCGCACACCCAGTGCCTGGCGAGCTTCTGTTTTCGTGGAATACTCCCCGCGAAGCCAACGAACAGCTGCTTGCTTGAGCGTTTCATTGCCACTGTCATGGCCATGCCAATAGGCCTCAATGACATGGGCAAAGTCATAGCCACCTGTCATTTCCGTGAGATGAGCGAGTCTCTCCTGAATAACCGTCTCTACTTGCGCCCCACTCTCCCGTGCTCGTTTTAGGCTATCAGAGATAAATCGCTCAGCGATACTCGCAAGAGCCCCCCCTTCCGGCTTTGCCCGGGTAGCGATATTGCGCATAAGCTCGGAATAAAGGGCTCTCGCCTGCCCCCCGGTCGCCTGAATGCGACGATCAGGGGTAAGGTCGGCACTTGTAGTGACAAGTTTCTTTTCAAGTGCGATGGACTGAATCAAGCCTAGAAAAAAGGTTTTCCCTGAGCCGTACTCACCAATCACGAACCGGACGGCAGACCCGCCGTCAGCAACGTTTTCTATATCACTTAAGAGGGCTTTGACTTCCTGGTGACGGCCAACCTGAATATGATGTTGACCAATCTTAGGCACTACACCCGCTCGCAATGAATCCAGAATTGCGCGACGTTCCTTCTGACGTATACGGCTCATGCAGTCATTTCCTCAACGATTTCGACATCAATTTCGAAGCTATCAGCATCTTCTTCAATTAGCGGAGCTCCGCAGAGGTCCAGTGCTGCTTCATTGATAGTGTCGAGTGCACCGTCAAGAAGCAAACTGTGCTTGCTCGCAAGCACCTCTAGCTCCACGCGAGTCCATTTTTGCTGAGAGATGATTTCTCTGACGAGAACCGAATGCTCCGAATCAAGTCCTGCGATGGACGAATTACTCGTTTCATTAGAGAGGACCTTAATCTCGATTTCCTCCTCTTCAGGCTCATCTGAAAAAATGCTGCTCAGCAGAGCCTTAACTTGCTCCGTGTCGTGCCGTTTACGGCTAAGTGCGGCTTCATCAAGGGCTACTCGCGGCGGCTCACCTTGAGAGACTTCACCGCCAGGCTTCTTGGGGATCTTATAATCGTCGGTTTGCGGCTGTGCCGAGCGAACTGTTACAGGAGCAGCTGCGATAGCATGGGCCTGCATATAAACATTATTTGGATCAAGCCCAAGTAGGCGATAAAGTTTCTGAAGCATAGCAACTTCACGGGCGTCGATCTCACCATCACTAGAGGCGACTGTCACAAGCACGTTACCAATCGCAGTACGCGCAACAATATCAAGTGCTTCGACTCGCTTCTTTAGTCCTGTCATACCTCTTGTCGCTGCATCCTTTGGCAACCATTGAAGATGGGCTCGAAGTCTATCGCGCTCCCCCGCTTCCAGCCCGAGGCCAGACTCAAGATGACGCTCAAGATGTTGCTCTTCCTCGGATGAAATCTCACCATCAGAATCCGCCACCATAATTGAGAGGCGCATAAGCAACGCTGCCAGTTCAAACTCTTTCGACGGTGCACTAGGCGCGCCCTCACGCAGCCGAAAAATAACAGCGGGTTGAGCCAACGTCGGTTTGTGATTGGTGAACCGCACATCTGGCACAACACCAAGCCCAATTTTCTCGAAGGCCTGCGCCAAAAGTACGGCTTCCTTCTTGGTCATTTGATCAGGCTTTCCTGTAGGGAACTGTTCAAAAATCCACTGCCCAGGTATTTCGGCAATATCTTCAGTACCAAGCCTTTCGAATAGCTTCTCTCTGAAAGCAGCAACTTCTGGTTTTTCAAAGAGTTTAGATATGGGCTTAGGCATTAGAGCAAGAGCCTGGAAACTGCCCCGTGACTCTTTTTCACGACCAACGAATCGACTGTAAGAATCCAGTTCGTCCATAACTTCGTCTGTAAACTCAGAGATTAATCGTCGTGGTTTTTTGAGAGTCAGAACATCAGGTACACTCGGTCCATTGTAAAGCTGGGAGTCATGAACGCCAGATAACGAGTTGCTGGCAGGCGCATAGTAAAATCGAGCTTGTGTCTTGCCCGGTTTTATCACCAGCCCTTCTCCATAGCGTTCAGCGTAACGAGCTCGAAAAAGTGCCTGAAATTCTTCAGGACATCGCTTTGCTGAAGTACGCAGTTTGATTTCCGGATCTTGACACACCCAGGCTAGAGCCCAACCCACTGGTATAGGCTGATCAGCCGATGCAGCTTTTCCAAGGGCAAACTTCACCAATATTTCAGACTTATTGCGCATGTTCGGATCAGAGGCAGGGTTTTCGCTCAGGATGGTTTCTGGAGAGGAGTTAAGCTTGATTGCGTCAAGAAAGCGAGCAGAATACCCATCGAAGGAGCCACTCTTCTCAGCATATAAATCCCTTAAGCGCTGCACTTCCCGAGTAATTTCCAAAATTTCCGTCGCAGATACGGAATGCTTGTTTGGATCTAATAAGCAACGACGCTCAAGACCATAGAAAAACAGGAATACATACCCAATGTTGGCACTTGAATCCTTGCGGCCCCCTGCAAGCCATTCTAGATACGCGGCCCTGGAGGCTGGGTGTATATTTGAATAGGACGGCCAATACCCCATGTGGTCGCCAGAATAATCAACTTCTCTGCGGTTCACTTTGAGCTTTGGATTTATCAGGCTCGGCTCTACGTCTATACCGCGCCCATTAGCCAGCCCATCGCCAACGTAAATCATCCCCCCTGGCACGCTATACCCTTGAATTTCCACGGCATGACCCATTGGCAACCAGCATGACTGAGCGCTAGCATCTAAAACTCTGGACTTCGCACCTCTTGAAGGTTCATTTGCCTTTCGGTTTATATCTTTTTTACCTGATTTATCATTTCTCCTGATAAGAAAAAATAAAACTACAGCAATAATCACCCACCACCCCAAGCTTTCCATAACTTACTCTCCGGTTTCCATATGCTTTAATTACCGGGCATCCAGCAACGCTATAGCCAAGCCACTCATCCTGACATGCATACCACTAATATGAATAGCCAGATCAAATTTTAGTGCTTACAGTGAAATGTTTTAGATTGGCGATTGTTTGGGAACGGTAATGTAGATCATGCGCTTGAGTGGTTTGCATGATCGAGGACTCCGGCGCAGCCAGACTATCACCGACTCCATCGGGCAGAGTACCAGCTAGAAGTATTTCGCCGTCATGTACTCCTGGGTGAGGGCAAGTTTGTGCGTAAAGATGTGATTTTGCATTTCGAATGGCAGGTGGCAGCCGATTCCATACGTTTAGTTGCCGCGGATTCATGATTATGGACTGACGGTACCGGATATCTCGCGAGCCGCCACATCGAATGTGTAGACACCTTTCATCGCAACGCGCCATTGCCTTGCCGTATACAACCCTTTATTGACGATCAGTGCATCGGGAAAATCGGCACTTTTTTTCTTGCCATTGACCTTCACCGGGCGAGCTTTTCTGAAATCACTCAGTGCCCGCCACACGGTTTGCCCGTCTTCGAAGACAATATTACGCTCTTCAAACAGAGCGGCTATGACACCACCCACAGCCTCTCGATCAAGCTTGTACCGCTTGCCTGTCAGCACCCATACCGTCTCGACGAGCACGATATCTGTGATAAGCACTGGAACCGTGCCGTTGATGAGTGCTGCGGCTTTTTTGGCCTGATTCTCGTGGTCTTGCAGGAGGTACCGCAGGAGTACGTTGGTATCGATGGCAATCATTCGGCAAGGCTGCTCTGGCGGGATGCCTCTTCGCTCACCTTACTGTCCACCCTGGTGCCCTTGAGAATCCCGAATGCGGCACCCGGTGTCTTTTTAATGATGGTGATATGGCCATCGTTGTCCACGAAGCTATCGTATTCATCACCGGGCTCGATACCTGCCAGCCGACACTGATCCACAGGCAGCGTGATCTGCCGCTTTGAACTTACTTTTGGCATGAGACACCTCTTTACATTATCTTATTTTGTAAAGAATAACGGTGCCTTTACTAGTGGTCAATAGGTAAAGGCATCAGGGGGTTACCAGCCTCAGTGTCATTGAGCAGGGCGTGCAAGGGAATAGTTAATCTTTAACCAATCGTGGGTCCGGATAAAACTCCAACTCTTTAGCTTTCCCGGTAACCTTTTCATAATCAGAATTCCCGGGATTGAGCAGAAAGATGTGCTCTCTTGGGGCAATGGTGCTGGGTAGCTGCAATGCCAATAACTCTTTGCACTCTAAAAACCGGTCTCCAATCTCCAGGGTTTCAACCGGCGCCGGGTCTTCCCGCCAATTATCGGGCAACTGGGCATTACCGGGTATCTCGATCAGATCATCAGGAATCTCAAGCTCAAGCAGAACAAAATCTTTCAGCTGCTCGTAGTTGGATAAATGCACCATGACTTCCAGTATTGCCAGGGCCTCAGTTCCTGCAACATAGGTGCAGGCCTTTCCCCGGCTATTCCAGCGCCCACCATACAATCTGGCACCTTCTCCGCTGAACGCATCAGCCAGACGCTTCTTTTTCAGTAATCGATAAACCACCGGCATCAGGCAATCACACCATGATCGATCTGTCCGATCAGATCCTCCACCATCTGCGCTTCAGCGGAGGTTGCGATCATGTCGATTGGGCATTGCCCACCCAGGGCTTTTGCGGGCCTGGTCAGCCAGTCTCTGGCGGCAGCGGTATCCCCCTCGAACAGATCCTCAGAGGCTTTAATGATTTTGGTAAGACGGTAAATGCGATCACTTTCCTCTGAGGTGAATCGCCCGCTTTTCTCTCTGCGCATCAGTGTTGAACCGGGTATCCGCAGCCGGCTGGCAAGCTCCTTTTTGTTCATCTGGATATGGCTGACCAACTCATCAAACCGTGCAAACGGGAACCCAGTGCGAATCTCCTGCACCAGAGTATCTCCCTTGAGGGGGACACCGCCCCACTGCTTTTCACTCCTGGAACGCTCTTTTACCGCTGCCATACGCGCCTCCATCACAACAATAACCATTTGGTTGTAGTAATAGTACCATTTGGTTTTGTTACTGCCTATGGGTACGCAGCCGGGTTCAAAACAAACCCATTTGCGGGGATGAATCACGGGCATCCGGCACTGTAGCCATTGGGGTTGTTATCCCTTTCTTGAGTTCATGAATCCGGCGTTTTGCGTGCAAGGCCGTCGCCTGGTGGTCAACCAGGGCTTGCGGGTAAGGCAGGCAGCGGTGCTTTGTGGCTTTTACACTGAGATAACCTGCCGTTTTCGATAAATCGTGAACATCCGCGCCAAGATCAGCCAATTCCGGTACCCAGCGGTGAATAAACTGCCCTTTCGGATCATGATCCAGGCCTTGCTTAACCGGGTCGTACACCATGATGCCCCTGAAAGCGGAACTACCGGCCACGATCTGGTGAATGATGTGGTGTATGCCCGGGTCGTAATCGAGAAATTCAGTGGCCAGAAATTCAGCCACTTTGGTGGTGGGCAGCCACAGATTCATTGTTGCAAAGGACACCACCGTCGCCCTCAGGCGCATGTTTATCCATCCCGTCTGACGCAGGCAGCCCATGGCGGCATCAATAAACGGGAAACCGGTACGGCCGGTCTTCCAGGCCTGAAATAACGCCTCGTCGTATTGCGCTTCCCGCACGCCGCTGAACTGGGGCAGAATGCAGTCAAACTCAAACTCCGGGTGATTTTCGAAGGTCTGGAGGTATTGTCTGCGCCAGCTCAGCCGATCCAGGTAAAACCGTCCGCGATCCTGTAAACGCTGAAATCCCCCAGCATCCAGAATCTCACTTCCCTTTGAAATAACCCTGTCAACGTGTTGATATACCTCACGATCTGACACTACCCCATAAGCCAGCCAGGTGGACATCCGGGAACAGCCATCCCAGGCAGTGTTGGGACTGGATAACTGAAAGGGGTAGCGGTTGAGGTTGCGAATCGTGAAAAACCCCTCAAGGGCCTCCTGTGCCGCTGCCCTGCCCCCTTTTTGCCGTAGCGGTTTATCGTCCCCTGCTGCTGCCGGAATGTCCCCGGGTGCGCATCCGGAGAAAGGCAACGGGGCAAATCGCCTGGAAAGATCGTTACCGGTGGGATCTCTCAGTGGCTGATTCACGCATCGGGTAAAATACTCAGCAAAAGGCAAGGGTTCCTGGGAGCCCCGGGCAATGCCATTCTGTTCCATCTCTACCAGCTCAACACCGGCTGACTGGCACCAGACCCGAACCTGCTTATCTCTCAGGTACTGGCTGTGCTGGGTGGTTTCCCGATGGGTCCAGATTTTCGTCAGGGGCCGTACTTGATGAATTCTGTTCAGAACCGCAACACTGTCACCAACGGCTTCCAGCAACTGGCCACCCAGGTTGTGAAGTTCACTGGCTAATTCCGTCAGCGTCTCCTGCAGGAACACCTGATGCTGCCGTGAAACGTCCGGCTGATTGATTAGGCCCGGGTCGTGAATGTAAAGGGGGAGAACCGGGCCAGCGGTGCGGAACTCTTTCATGCTGTAAAATAATGGCTCAGAGTCCTGTAGCCGTAGATTGCGCTTGAGCCATAAGAGTTGCATACCAGATCTCCACTTTCCTTGTAGTACGAACCTTTTGGCGTTTGGTTTAAACAGGGGCCGGGAATGGGCATATTGTGCCGCACCCTGGCCATTCGCAGTTGGGTCTGACGTTAAAGCCCGTTACACTCTGTGCAATCCAATAACACCTGCTAACCAAAAACGGGGAATAACCATGGACGATTTTACCTTCAGCACCACCAAAACCATTATCAATGAAGTGGGCAGCGCCCCCCGTCTGGCACAGATCTGTGCCGACCATGGGGCCCGGTCCGTTCTGGTGGTCACCGACCCAGGCATCATCAAGGTAGGCCTGCTGGAACCGGTGCTGGCAGGATTTTCAGCATCGTCTCTGGCCGTCACGGTGTTTTCCGAGGTTGAGGCAGATCCGGCAGACACCACCGTAATGAACGCTGTTGCCCATGCCCGGGACCATAAGGTGGACCTGGTAGTGGGTTTTGGCGGTGGCAGCTCCATGGATGTGGCCAAAGTGGTTGCGTTGCTGGCCATTGATGGCTGCAGTCAGTCCCTGACCGACATTTATGGGGTTGGCAATGCCAAAGGCCAGCGGCTGCCCTTGATTCAGGTGCCCACCACCGCGGGAACCGGCTCTGAAGTCACCCCCATTGCCATTATTACCACCGGCAAAACCACCAAATCCGGTGTGGTTTCACCATTGTTGCTGCCAGATGTGGCGTTGCTGGATGCCAATCTGACCCTGGGCCTGCCACCCCATGTTACGGCGGCCACCGGCATTGATGCCATGGTGCATGCCATAGAGGCTTACACCAGCCGGGTGCGCAAAAACCCCTTATCCGACACTCTGGCCCGTGAAGCCTTACGCCTGCTTTCAACCCATATTGTCACTGCGGTACATGATGGCAGTAATGTGGCAGCCCGCTCCGGTATGTTGCTGGGTGCACTGCTGGCAGGTCAGGCCTTTGCCAATGCGCCGGTAGCCGCTGTGCAGGCCCTCGCCTACCCATTGGGCGGGCACTTCCACTTTCCCCATGGTCTTAGTAATGCCCTGGTGCTGCCCTATGTGCTGCGTTTTAACGCCAGTGTAGCCGCA
>REBR01000012.1 GCA_007692645.1 Halomonadaceae bacterium
GACCGCCTTCGGCGGCAACGGTCTTGAGCAGGCCCAAAACGAGATTGGTGTGCTCAAGGACGGTATTGTGGGTGATAGTTCCATGGCCCTGTTCCATATGCTGGATCAGTTGCCACTGGCTAACCTGACGGCGTTCCTGGCGATTGTGCTGGTACTGGTGTTCTTCGTCACCTCTTCGGACTCCGGTTCACTGGTGATCGACAGCATTACCGCTGGCGGCAAGCTGGATTCCCCTCAGGCTCAGCGGGTATTCTGGGTGGTCATTGAAAGCCTGATTGCCGGTGCCTTGCTGTTCGGTGGTGGCGATAATGCACTGTATGCCTTGCAGGCGGCGGCGATTATCGTCGGTCTGCCGTTCACCATTGTGCTGCTGTTTATGTGCGTCAGCCTGTACATGGGCTTGAGCCAGGAGAACCGGCTGCTGAAGCAGGGTGCTACCCAAACCGGAGGTGCGGGCAGCAGTTAGCCCCCCCTGACGGTTTGACCCCATAAAGACCCCGCTTCGGCGGGGTTTTTTTTGGTTCATCTGAGCTGTGCGTAGGGCACCACCCCGGGACCCTGTTTGGCTCAACTCTTCGCCAGGGACGGCGAAGCGTCGAGCCAACCGAACCCCCGGGGCGGGTGCCTGACGCCATGCCCAGCCGACTACGAGCCTGACGTCAGACCTGGCCGCCTAAGGCCCTTGGAAACCAGCGCCAATCACAGTGTCTTAGCAGAAAAGAGTTAACTTCCCGCTCAAGCGCGATGAATTTTTTTTAGCTCAGGCCAGTCTGAGCCCGCAAAAATGCAAAAAGCCCCCTCCGTGTCCGGCTTACGGCTGTGCGCAAGGGCTCTGCATTGCTATAGTCGTGGCTCACATTCTTTCATTATCAGGACAGGATTTCCCGTTATGGCGCTTATTGAATCCCCTCTGCTGCAGCATCTTGAAGGCTATATTGGTGGCCAGTGGGTCCCGGCTGACGATGGTTCCACCTTTGCCGTGGATAACCCTGCCACCGGTGACACCATCGCCCATGTGGCGGCCATGGGGGCAGCAGAGACGGAAAGAGCCATTGCCGCGGGACAGTCAGCTTTGCGCCTGCAGGAGCCCTACAGCATTGAAACCCGCCGTGGCTGGCTCGAGGCAGTCCGGGACGCACTGCTGGCGGAGCAGGACGAGATTGGCCGCATTCTCTGCCTGGAACATGGCAAGCCCCTGGGTGAGGCGGTGGGGGAAGTGACCTACGCTGCCGGCTTCTTTGATTACTGTGCCAAATACATGGATGAACTGAAGTCCCACGTGATTCCGGAACGTCCCAAAGGCCTGGAATGGACGGTTCACTACCGTCCGGTGGGGGTTGTCGGGCTGATTACCCCCTGGAACTTCCCCATTGGCATGATTGCCAAGAAACTCGCCGCTGCCCTGGCGGCAGGCTGCCCAAGCGTGATCAAACCCGCCAGTGAAACCCCCCTCACCATGATTGCCGCGTTTCAGGCACTCCATGACCGGGCTGACCTGCCTGCGGGCATGGTGAACCTGGTCAGCGGTCCCCCTGCACCCATCGGCGATGTGCTGTGCGACCACCCGGAAGTGCCCATGCTCAGCTTTACCGGCTCCACCGGCGTTGGCCAGCACCTGATACGGGCCACGGCCCACCGGGTCAAGAAACTGTCACTGGAGCTGGGGGGTAATGCACCCTTTATCGTGTTTGACGATGCAGACCTGGATGCAGCCCTGGAAAACCTGATGGCCAACAAGTTCCGTGGCGGTGGCCAGACCTGTGTCTGCACCAACCGGCTGTATGTGCAGTCCGGTGTGGCAGACACCTTCGCCGCCATGCTGGCGAAGAAAGTCAGTGCCCTGAAAGTGGGTGACGGCATGGCAGAGGGCACTGAGATTGGCCCCCTGATCAGCCAGGCGGGCTTCGACAAGGTGCGCCGCCATGTGCAGGACGCCCTGGCCAAGGGGGGCGAGTTGCTGGCAGGACCGGAGCCCAAGGAACTGCCTGCCAGTGGCAGCCGCTTTTACCCGCCAACCCTGGTAGGCAAAGTAACCCCGGACATGGTCTGCTGCCATGAAGAGACCTTTGGTCCCTTTATCCCCATGGCGGTCTTCCACAGCGAAGAGGAAGTCATTGCCCGGGGTAACGACACCGAGTTTGGTCTGGCTGCCTACGTATTTACCCGGGACGAGCAACGGGCAGCCCGCACCATTGGGGCCCTGCGCTTTGGCCATGTGGGCTGGAACAGCGGCAGTGGTCCCACCCCGGAAGCCCCCTTTGGCGGCATGAAATCCTCCGGCGTGGGCCGTGAAGGGGGCGTTGAAGGGCTGTTTGAATTTATCGAGGCACAGACCGTGCCCCGGGGCGACCAATGAGCACAGAGGACCAGCCCCTGGCAGGGCTGCGCATTGCCATTCCGGAAACCCGCCAGCTGGATGTGCTGGCCCAGATGCTGGAACGCCGGGGAGCGCTACCCTGGCGCTGCCCCCTGGTATCGATTCTCGACAGCCCCAACGTCAAGGCGGTGGAGCAGTGGCTGCAACGCTTCAATGCCGGTGACATGGACGAGTTGGTGTTGATGACCGGTGAAGGTTTGCGCCGGCTGCTGGGGTTTGCCCAGCGGGCGGGGTGCGAAGAGGCTTTTGTGGCGCAGTTAGCCCGGGTGCCGGTGATTACCCGTGGCCCCAAACCGGGCAATGCCCTGCGGGAAGTCGGCCTTAAGCCCACAGAACTGGCGGCCGCCCCCACCACCGAGGGCATGATTGAAACCCTGTCCAGCAGGCCCTTGCAGGGGCGCTCGGTGGGGGTACAGTTGTATGGTGAGGAACCCAACTACCGGTTAACGGATTTTATTGCCGGCCAGGGTGCCAGGGTGCTGCCGGTGGCGCCCTATGTCTATGCCAGTGAAACCGATGATGCCCAGGTGCAGCAGCTGATTGAGGGAATACTGGCGGGTGAGCTGGATGCCATGGCCTTTACCAGCCAGCCCCAGATCCGGCGGCTGATGAAAGTGGCGGCTGCCATGGGTAAAGATCAGGCGTTGCTCAGTGCCCTGAACGGGTTAACAGTAATTGCAGTGGGGCCGGTGGTGCGGGATTGCTTGCAGGAGGCCGGCATCACAGTCCATGTGATGCCGGAAGACAGCTATTTTATGAAACCCATGGTGCGTGCGCTGATTGAACGGCTTAAGCCGCAGCAATCCGGCGCC
>REBR01000107.1 GCA_007692645.1 Halomonadaceae bacterium
GTAGATAGCAGTGGCTGAGAATGCCACAGTCAATAATATGAGTCCGAAAACGATATGCACGATTTCATAATCACTCAATGGACTTAAATAAGAATAGATTAAAGTTTCAGTTACAGTTTGTTCCAAAACCATATCGCGACTATGAGCATGACCGGCAGCATATAGATTAATAGTCTAAATTGAGCAATCATTTTTTTATCTGTAAGAGGAAACTCCCCGAATACCCGTCTATAGTAGCTTTCAGAATAAACACCAATTTTTCGGTAACTCTCATCCAGATTCATAGAAAATAGCAAAAAAAACAAAATATACATGCCACCCGTTATTACAGGCACTGGGTCAGTAGAAATTACAATCCCACCTTGTGTTCCTATTGCAAGAAGAGATGCCGAGAATATTATTTTTTCGACGCTTATCATTAAACTCTTTTTGTTTTTTTGTGCCTCAAAGTAGCGCAAAAATAAAGGAACGCCCAGGAAAGCAACTACTGCGTATAGTAGAGAGATTCCAAAACCATTAGCATGGAGTCCAGACTGCATCTCTAAGAGGTAAACTGTAAGGAAATACAACAGACCCCATGCAATTGCAAACATAACTGCCTCTTACAAAAAGGTTGTTAACATTGCTGATATCGCAATGCCAAATATTAATGTTGCTGTCGCAGCAGCGCCTATACCAGGTACCAGCATCAGACCAAGCACAGCAACCACTGTCTGGCCAAAATTTGCCTCATTGAACTCATCTTCATTGGTGGCTTTTCCAATTGCATTCATCCATAAGCCAAAGTTGATAAGCTCCCAGGCTAAAACGATTAAACCAAGAAATACAAAACCGCCAGACAAAAGTGCCAAACCAGCTATAACACCAAGTACCGTAGCGCCAAAAGCAACAATAAATCCACCGCTGGCACCACCGCTGATTTTATAGGCGCCAACGCCATTCTCCGGGTCAATAATGGCATAACCACTACCCTGCCAGCCATTCACATTTAGAGGGGCTTCGTGAACTGTCACCTCATAACCACGTTGAAGTGCGCTCTGAATCTCTGAGCGGGCTTCGCTATCAATAGTAATCAGGTTGAGGCTGGATGCATTGGTCTGTGTCAGGGTATAAATCTTTTGCCCCTGGGCCATGGCGAGTGCCAGCGCTTTGGCGGTTGAAACGCCTTCTGCTGGATCAGCTTCGGTCGAAAACAACCGCTCAGGGATCAGGTGCTCATAAGCACTGGAACGCATTCCGGAACTACGGTTAAAAGACAACCAGTCCTCATAGCAATTATTCATAGACTCTGTATTGGAGGACAGTCGATCCACGTCCATGACCACGCCGCTAAAAAGTACATCTCGCGGCATGCCGAACAGGTAGGCAACGTTTATATTAGTGGAGAAGGTGCCGTAGCTCGGGCCGCGATAATACACTAGCTCAGATGCCCGGGCGGCAACCCTGTCCATAGCGTAGGTTTCCGCCAGATAGCCCTGAATACCTGCCTGCAGGGCAGATCCTACAACATCATGCTTAGTGAGACCGGAAAAATCCTCTGCACCAAGCTTGCTGGACACTGTTTCAATTTTCGATTTCAGCGCCGCCAATTGCTCAGGACTAATACCCTGCATATCAATCCCTACCGCCTGGTACTGACCGGCTACCAAATGGTTTTCACTATTGCGCCAAGGGCGACCCGGTGCATCGAAACCAAGGCGGGTCATCAGGGACTGACCCAGAGTAACGGTAGAGGTTTCAGCCACGACGTTTCCATCCACGGTGATCTCACCAATCATGTTGATGATATTGGCGGGCAGCTGTGTCGGCAGATCGTGTAAGGACTCGGCATTCTCAGGCAGATAACTTGCCAGGGCCTGCTGATCAGCATCCGTCGCAGGCCGGAAGCTGATGGCGATGGATTTACCCACCAGTTCCGGGGTGCTGCGCTGCAGCTCGGCGGCGACACCACTCCATTGCTCCGGCATGCCGAAGCTGCCACCAGTGGTGGTGCCGATCTGCAGGCGGAAACTGTGGTACAGGGACTGCGGCAGGTTGGGCACGACGGCGCTGGCGCGGATGCTGCTGTAAGGCAGTTGTACCTCGTCAATGGAGACCGCTGTGTCCGGGATTATCTGCTGGGTGCCCAGTACATCCCCCAGGGTGGCGTTGCTGTGTTGGCTGTCGATGTAGGATTCCACCTGGGCCTGGTAGGCATCCAGTTGTGACTGGACCTGGGCGATGTCCAGGCCCTGAACCCAGCCTTCTGCTTCATTGACGGTGGCGGAGGATTGCAGTTGTGCCAGGAACTGGTCGCCGTCCAGGGGAACCTGGGTGGCGATATCCAGGCCCTCGCTGTAGTGGTATTGCTTGAAGGTGGGGTCCAGGGCAACCCATTCATTGTTGATCCAGGCTTCTACCCACACATGTTCCAGTTCCACTTCTTCTGAGGCGCCCCCGTAAGAAAGCTGCTGCTGGGGAATGCCCCCCTGGCTGATGATATTGGTGGCGGCATTCACGTTGCTCACACCCCCCACCCAGTTCTGCACGGCTTCTGCGGGGAGGGCCACGGTGCCGTAGGCGTAACGGGAGGGGATGCCGGCTTCCCGGTAAAGGGCGATGAGGGTGCTGGCGGTGTCGAAGGCGTTACCCTGTTCGCTTTGAATGGTGTAGTCAGCCCCCTGCATGACGCCGTAGCTGGGCACAAAGCGGATGGTGTTCTGCACCCACTGGTACAGGGCCAGGGGGTTGCCGCCAAGCTCAGTGACCCGGTCTTTGATGCGATCACTGGCCTGGGTGGCGGTGTCGGTGATCAGGTAATCCGACAGTGACCAGGCGGGTTCACCGCTGACCCCCAACACCCCTTCAATGGCTGACTGGGTGGTGTACAGGCCCCGGGGAGGCGGTGAGACAAAATCCAGGTCGCTGCTGAAGCTTTGTTGCGGGTTACGCACTGCATGTTCCAGGTAGGGTTTCAGGTCGCTGATCACAGACTGTAATTCGCTGTTGTCAGTGCCCTTCTCCAGCCGGTTCAGGGTTGCCTGCAGGCCGTTCATGTTGGACAGGTAGTTGTCCTTGAAGGCGTTGTGCTTCTCGAGGATCTCTGCAGCCACGCCGTGGTGTTGCAGATGCTGTTGCTCAGTGCGCAACTCTTCCCGGGTCACTTCGTCCCTGGCCTTCAGTTCCTGGGTCAGGGTGCGGATCTGCTTGAGCTGCTGAACCGGGTTTTGCTGAGGGTCCTGGGCCAGTGTCTGCTCCAGGGCAGTGACCTGCTCAGACAACTGCTCCAGGGTTTCCCCTATGGGGTTGATGTAGGACAGGGTATTGCGGGCTGGCACCGGCTCTTCATTTAACTGATGCCAGGCCGCCAGCACCGCCGGGCTGTAAAAGGTGAAGACAAAAAAGAACACCACCAGGGCACTGATTCCCCGCTTTACGCGGGGGGAAAACATAGCTTCGGTTGTGAAATCTGTAAACATGGTCTCTCTCCCTGAGTTCTCTTATCCGCCGCAGGCTTCAGACTGAGCTGAGCACTGGATCCGGTTCAGCTTTCTGGGTGCGGCGAACACCTGGATGCTCCAGGTGGGTTCCGTGGTCTGGCCGAGGCGGTCTTCAAGCTTCAGTTGCACCTGCTTGACGCAGTCCCCCTCCAGGGGTGTCCAGCGCAGTGTGGGTATGCCGTTCTCTTCGGCAAAGGTCATGCCTTCCGGGGCGGACTGCAGCTGAATGTCCACGGCGTAGCCTTCACCGTCGATGGCGACAATGCGGTACACGTACTGCTTACCCACTTCGGCGGTGTCCGTGGGAACGTTGCCCAGTTGCGGCGGCGCCAGATCCCCCACCACGGTGACGGAGTAACTTCTGCTGAGGATGTAGTAGCCGTCAGAGACGGTCAGGGATACCTGGTGGGTGCCGATCTGGTTTTCACCGGGTACCCAGGTGAGTTTTCCGGTGCTGGTGTTGATGGTCATGCCAGCCGGTGCATTAACCAGTGCCCAGGTTAATGCATCACCGTCCGGGTCCGTGGCGGTCATGGGGGACTGGTATGCCTGTCCCACTGGGGTAGTCGTGGTGGGCGCCCCTTGAAAGACCGGCGGACGGTTTTCGGCGCTGACGTTCAGGGTGAAGCTCTGGGTGGCAGAGGCCCCGTAGGGGTCCTGTACCTGAACGCTGACGGTATGGGTGCCGCTCTGGCTGCTGCCCGGGGTCCACTGCAGCAAGCCGGTGGCTGACAGGGTCATGCCGGAGGGTGCCTGTCCCAGGAAGTAGCTGAGGGGTTCAGACTCCGGGTCTTGTGCCACCACCTGGTAGCGGTAGGTTTCACCGACTTTTGCGTTGGCGGGTGGTGTGCTGGTGATGACGGGGGGCTCATTGATGGGCACCACGGTGAGGGTAAAGCTCTGGCTTACTGAGCGGCCGGCGGGGTCTGATACCCGGACGGTGACCGGGTGGGGGCCGCCGTCGCTGTTCACCGGGCTCCAGGTCACCTGATTGGCGGCGTTCATGGCCATGCCACCGGGGCCTGTCACCAGTTCATAGGTGAGTTCCGCCCCCTCATCACCGGCTGCCGTTACCTGATACTGCCACTGGGCACCGGCCAGAACCGAGGTTGCCGGTGTGGAGGTGATTTCCAGGGGCACTTCCAGGGCGCTGACCTGAATAACGAAGCTGTCTTGCGTGTGCAGTCCCCGCTCGTCGCTGACCCGCACCGTTACCGTATTGTCCCCCACCTGGGAGGGCGCCGGTTGCCAGGTGATCAGACCGCTGGCGGGATTTATGGTCATGTCTGCAGGGGCTGTTTCCAGGGCGTAGGACAGGGTGCCGGCCTCCGGATCTGCGTCGGCGGTGAGGGCGTATTCATAGGGCTGCCCTACGGTGCCGGTGGTGACCGGGGTGGAGGTGATCACCGGCGGGGTTGCGCTGGACGCAACGGCGATGGCAAATGTCTGCTCATCCGACAGACCGGCGGCATCTTCCACCTTGATCTCAACGGCATGGGAACCCGCCTGAGGGGCAATCGGTGTCCAGATCAGCAGGCCGGTGTTGGCATCCAGGGTCATACCTTCCGGGCCCTGCACCAGGGTGTAGCTGAGGGTGTCCCCCTCGTCCGGGTCTTCTGCCACCACCTGGTACTGGTATTGCACACCGGTGGTAGCCGTGGTTTCCGGCGCCGAGACGATGGCAGGAGGGCGGTTAACCGCCTCGATGGTCAGATCATAGGACTGCACAGCCTTGAGACCGGCAGGGTCTGCCACGGTAATTTCTACCGGGAAGGTGCCGCTCTGGTTGTCCCCGGGGGTCCATTGGATGGCCCCGGTGGCAGGGTCAATACCCATGCCGGAAGGGGCTGCGGTCAGGGTGTACAGGATGCTGTCCCCGTCCGGGTCTGAGGCTTTCACCGGGTATTCATACAGCTGGCCGGCGCGACCCATGGTGATGGGTGAGGAGGTGATCACCGGTGCCTGGTTAATGGTGGCCACCTGGATCAGCCACTGTTGGGTGGTGCGCAGTCCCTGGGGGTCTTCAACGCTGACAATTACCTGCTGGCTGCCCCCGTCGGCCCGCTCCGGGGTCCATTGAATCAGACCGGAGGTGCTGCCGATGGTCATGCCTGCCGGGGCGGTATCCAGGTGATAACTCAGGACACCACCGTCCGGATCAGAAGCCATGATCTGGTAGAGATACTGCTGGCCCTGGGTGGCCTGGGCCGGAGGGGTGCTATCGATCACCGGGGGGTGATAAATCGGCTCTGGCCGGTCCCGCATATGCCGGGGTGTGGCGGAAGCCACCCCGGACTGGCACACGGCATTGCCCCGGGCATCGTTTTCCACAATGCGGTAGAAGTAGGTGTTGCCGTTCTCCACACCGATATCCAGATAGGTGGAATAGCGGCTGGTGGTGGTGACCACTTCCTCGAAGGGTCCGTCCAGGTCATCGGCGCGCTGCACGGCGTAATGGTGGGCTCCGGTGTCTGACCAGACCACCTGCACCCGGCCGGTTTTGGCCCGGGTCATGATATCCGCCACACATTCACGCACCGTGACCCGGTCATTGCCCACAATGCCGCTGACCCGGGGGGTAAAGGTTTCAAATTCATAGGTGCCGAGCACGTGGCCGGTGATGGTCATGTCGAACACCCGGGTGTCCCCGGCGGGCACGTTGTTGCAGCCCTCGCTGGAGGCGCAGGTATAGGAGACATCGATGCCGGCGGTATCCCCCCGGGCCTGCAGCTCCAGGTTCACCCGGGAGGTAACGGTGCCCACGGAGCTTAAGATGGCGTCCACCATGGCCAGACTGCCCTGCACGCCATTGACCAGTACCCCGCCGGTGGCTTCCACTATGGTGCTGGCCTGGCCGTTCCAGTCGAGACCCTGGCCACTGCCCCGGGTGTTCACCGCTGCCACGATCACATCATTGTCGTTGAGGGCGGCGATGGCTTCATCGATATCCACCACGGTGGTATGGGACTGGGCATCACCGAACATGACAATGACCCTGGCGGCCCCGTCACGCCAGCCGGTATCGGCGCCGGTCTGGAAGCCCCGGTCATGGATGCCTTCCCCATTGGTCATACCCCCGGAGGTGGCCACCTGGTGCAGGGCAAAAAAGTTGGCCTCGGGGATATCACCGCCGCCCCTGGCGTACCATTGATTGATGGCCGCCTGCACACTGTCGGCATCATCCGTGACCGGCTGGATCAGCTGGTAGGCACGGTCAGCGGCATCCGGCGCAGAACCGAACTCACGGGGGTCCCCCAGGTAACGCCCAACCCCGAAGGCCACGTCCATGCCCGCAAAGCGGCTGTCGTCCCCGGCAATGGCGGCAAGGATATTCTGGGCGTTGGCTTTCACCGCATTCACGGCACTCCCCATGCTGCCGGTGTTGTCAGCCAGGAAGAAAACGTCCACCCGGTTGGCGGCAGGCCCGGTTGCATCCAGGGTCACCGAGCGCTGCACGGTGAAGGTCTGCCCCTGGGCGATGGAGACATCCACCGAGTCTGGCTGCAGGCTGCCCGCCTGAACGGTTGCCGCTAAAGTGAGCGCTAACAAACCGGCTAATGCCAGCAGAACAGGCATTCGAAGAATGTGAAAAGGCATGGGAACGTCCTTGTCGTGGGTTGTCATCAAACCGGGCACCCATGGGCGGGGGCCCGTTAACCGATGTCGACGGGGTTAAGGGATCAGCGCGCTTGCCGGGTTCCGGAGCGACGGCTGGCCACCAGCATTAACCCAAGGGCCAGTAGCCCCAGGGAAGCCGGTTCCGGCACGGCGACGCTGCCGCCGCTGATCTCCAGGGAGCTCCAGAAGTAGATCGAGGTGGACTCTGAGAAGTCAGGCCCGGTTTCATGGTCCACCTGTTCCAGATAGAAACCGGTGGTATCCAGCACATGGCTTAAGGTCAGGAAAAGCTGGGCGGTTTCACCGGGAGCCAGGACGAAGTCCCACCCCAGGGCAAAAGAGACATCTTCAGGGGTGCCGGAAGGCAGGTTGTTTGAATTCGAAAGACTGCCCGCCAGGGTGTTGTCATAGATAGAGCCGAACACATAGCCGGGTTCATCAATCTGCCAGCTCTGGCCTGCCCCGGCGGTGCCGTGGGCGGCGCCGAATTCATTGAAATAGGTATTGAGGTGGGCATCAATATCCATATCAAAAAACCCCACAAAGGAGTGGGAACCCGGGGCCAGGAAATCAAAGCTCAATGTGCCAAGGCCGGTACTGGCATCCAGGGAACCACTGCCGGGCATGGGGTCACCCAGGTAGGCTTCAGAGATGTCGCCGTTAATATTGAATGCCCAGTCCGTCAGGTTAATGGTCCCGGCCTGAACGGACATGAATGGAAAGGACAACGATAGCAAAACAACAAAACGCGATAGGCGACTGGACATGCGACTCAACGCTCCCTGTGAGGCGAAATTACAGATTCTTAATCGCCGGGGATGCTATTGCATCGTTTCACATTTCACAATTGTGGAAGGGGAGAAATGAGAACTGTCTCACGCCAGATTAATGAGGGGGACAGGCCTTAAATGGGGACAGACCACGTTTTTTGAAGTGCTAAAAACGTGGTCTGTCCCCATTTAAGGCCCACCTTTTGAGTTGCCTTGCAAACTGCGGTAAGTGCCGGGCTCTGTACCGCACTACTGCGCCCCTGGGAAAGCGATAACCCATCCCCTCTTCCATGGCATAAAGGCAGGGATTGCAGGTGCCGCAGGGTTGGCCGTTTCTGGATTTTTAGCCGGTGGTAGGCCTGTGTTATTTCCGCAACGGGAGGGATTTCAGTGATGGGAGTGATTTTCAGCCCGGCTATGGCGCTGAGCTCACGGAGGCTGGATTGTCTGGCCAGGTCAATGACGTAATGTGGCCTGACCTCTCTCTTCTCTACCAGGGCAGCATAGAGGATGCGAAACGTGGAGTCCCAGCCTCCGGTCCATAAGGTCTCAATAGGGGGTGCATCATCCTTTTTTCCCCTGGCAAAGAATCCGTCACTCTGGACTGACCTTTGGGCCTGCTGTCGGTTCCCTTGATACTTTGCTGCAACGGCTTCCCGCGCAGCGGATCTTACCTGTGGGAGCGGCCATGGCCGCGATAAAGCAACGCCGGCACAGGTGCTATGGCAGGGGTTTCGTTTTGGCCTCGAAAGGCATCGCGGCTATAGCCGCTCCCACAGGTAGGGCTTAAGTCGCCCTCTTTCGTTACTCTTCGGGAATCAGCAGAACCGCAGCACTTCTGCTGAACGACGGCTTATCTTCATCCAGAATTTCTTCGTTGTCATCCGGGTCTGCAAGATTTTGCCGGCGGACGGTGTTAAGGCTGCCGCGATAAATCAGGTCCCGGTTAACCGGATCGACGGTCATGCCGCGGCCGGAATAAGAGGCCAAAGAGAGTGTGCTGGTGGTGTTTTCCGCCAGATCGAATTGTATGAGATTGCTGTTATCGCACAGCTGGGCAAACACCACCTGTTCCTCTACATCAATGGCGGCAGGGCTTAATGAGCGATCACCAAACTCTGAACCGGTACCGGGGCCAAAGCCTGCCATCAAAACCTGCAGGACGGTTTCCTGGCCACCGGGTGACATCGCGCTTAGCTGGCACGTGTCATTTTCACTGGATACCACCAGAAGTTCTTCATTGACGGGATTCCAGGCAATACCGGCATAGACACCGGCGGAACTGCGGAACGTGGCGACTTCACCAAACGCTGCGTTACTCAGGTCCACGCTGTCGATCCGATCTCGGCTGCTGGCATATAACACGGCATTCTTCGTATCTACGGCCAGGTACTCCGGCAGCCCATCAATGGCCGCCACCCGTTCCTGGTCACTGCCATCCTCTCGCATTCGGTCAATCACATTGCCATCATCGGCATTGCCATAAGAGAAATAGACCCAACCATTTTCAGAATCGGCAGCAAATCCACCCGGTGCACCACCCCCGGTTGTTGTGTCAGGGGCCAGCACCACTTCATCGTTCACCTGATCCAGGCTGGTGCGGATGATGTTGCTGCCCAGTCCGGCATCACCAAAAAACAACACGGGCTCGCCGGCGAAGACGATCACATCAGGGTCTGGGGGTGTGGTGAAGGTTTCCTGTTGGGCACCAGGGGTGCCATTGCCGGCTTTCACGAACCATTGCGTATCGAAGGTCAGTGAATCCGCTGCCCCCAGGGTAATGTCTCCACTGTCTACGTCTGAGACCATAAAGCCATCGTCGCACAGGGACACATTGTCCCAGTCACAGTCCGGGTCCGTAGAGAAGCGCAGGTCGATGGTGTCGTCTGTGGCGATGGTGAATACCGTGTCTGCGTTGCCCCCTTCGGCGATGCTGGTGAGCAACGCTGAGACGGCATCCTCTGAGGAACTGCGATCACTGCTGCTGCCACTGCTGAGACAACCGGCTAATGCCACGGCGGATATAGCCACCATGGCTCCATTGCGGAATCTAACACCTTTTAGATTCATTATTTTCTCCTGATAGTCCTGTTGTTTAGCCGCAAAGAGGGCAGGCGCACTCGGGGCGCAGCCGTCTGATCAAAGGCGGTTAGTAGGCTATCAGGGGGCTAGGGGGGATAACTTCCACTCAGCGTTACACTGAGACAGAAAATGGGCGAAAATGGGGACAGACCAGAAAATGGGGACAGACCACGTTTTTTGAAGTGCTAAAAACGTGGTCTGTCCCCATTTTCTGGTCTGTCCCCATTTTCTGGTCTGTCCCCATTTTCGCCCCCATTTTCGCAACGGCTTCCCGGGTAGCTGGTCTTACCTGTGGGAGCGGCCATGGCCGCTCCCACAGGTAGGGCTTAAGTCAGTGCCTTTCTGGTCTGTCCCGATTTTTCTCAGTTCCCCGGGGGGCATGCCAAAACGCTGCTTAAATGCCCGGTAAAACCAGGAAAGGTGATTAAAGCCGCAGCGGAACGCAATATCGCTGATGGACCGCTGGGGGCCTTCGTTCGCGATTATGGCGTCAAATGCACGCATCAGGCGCTGTTCTACCAGATAATCCGTAAACGAGGTGCCTTCTTTATGAAACAGGGCGCGGATATAGCTGGGTGACACCCGGTGCCGTAATGCGAGAGCTTCCAGGGTTAAAGGGGTGCGTGCGTGGGCGTTGATGTCGGCTTTAATGGCTCGCAGACGGGCATCCCGTAAGCCCCCACGTTTGGCATGCCTTCTGGCCTCGGGATTGGCGCCTATGGCCAGGCAGGCAAGATCAAGAAGCTGATCACTGATCTGCGTTGGCGACGGGCCGGCGTCATCGCTTTGTGGCTGGGTCTGCATAACCGCCAGGCGGGTAAGGTGCTGCAGTGCTTCCCCGGAGGGCAGCAAGGTATTCGGCAAGCGGCCCAGGTCGCTGAGCAATGGCATTAACCGGTCCCGGGGAAAGGCCACACTCAGCAGGTTGACCCGGTTACCGTGAAATTCTATGCCACCGGATTGATGATTCAGCACGATGCGCGCCCGGCCAGGTGTGCATGCCAGTGTTTCATGGGACTGAAGGTGGGATAACCAGCCGCCTTCACCACCGGGGTGGATCAGGAAGGTAATATCGTCGTTGCCATCCGCTACCTGGGACGAGTTGCGCAGCGCATGGAGCGACGATGCCCTGGCCCGGGCAATAGAAACTCCCGGCAGCAGACGGATATGGGTTTCAATATGGGGTATCTGCTTCTTTGGCGCCCGGAATTGCACCTGCGCCAGTGCACTGTAGGTATCCTGGGCGGCTTCGAGGCGTTCATTGGGGGCAAAGTGATTTGTTGTAAATGAAAACAATGGCATTGGATGAGCTTGGTGAGGCGGGGATGGGACTGCAAGGGGTTTTTTGTAAGGGGGTGTAAAGGGGAGCAGAGCTTAAATGGGGACAGACCACGTTTTTTGAAGTGCTAAAAACGTGGTCTGTCCCCATTTAAGCTCCCATTTAACTCAATGGATATGCCTTCAATCTCTTCGCTTGCTTACGCAGCCCCTCCAGAATCGGCTGGCTGATGTGGTCTGGAAAGTCACCGGGCAGAACGGAACAAATATACCCGATGACGGTTTCTGTTTTCTGCGCCATCTCGTCCATCAGGGTCTTCGCTTTTATTGCCGAGAAATTCGCATTTTGAGCAGTGCTGATAAAGTGCCGTGGCTGAATCCGCGACCAGTGGTAGTGACGATTACGCCCTTATTTGCCCATTGGCTGCAGGCAGACCGTAGGCCTTCGCAATTTCCAGGCATAGCCATTCGTTTTCAGCGCTTTCCCGCAAATCGATATTACTTTGCCCGATAAACCCTATGGGCAGCTTCAGTATATGGCTGGTGGGGGTGGCGCCAAGTGGCCGGTGCCACTGGTTTTTAAACCAAAGTAGTGCTGTTTTCTCCTGGGCACCCGCTAGAGAAATGCGGAACTCATTTTAATCGGTTATTCCCAGAGGGTTGTTCTGATGGTTTTTCAGCAGGGTTTCGATGTCTCCCTCAAGCAGAGGTTCTGCCTTCACAGTGTTAATAGCAGGGATTAAGGAACCGGAGGGGTATAGCTGTATCGCCCCCACACAGTCCCTGCCGATACGGGATAGCAGGTCGAAGGGATGACGGGTTGGGATTTTGAACTGCGCCTGCAAGCGCCCACGAATGGCGTCTGAATCTGGCTGCAGGTTATCAAAGAAGTTGTACACTGGTGCGCCCTGGTAACGCTGTGCGGACAACGGCAGCGACAGTGATATGGCCCGTGCACCGGGGCGACCAGCCAGTCTGCGCTGTATTGAAACGCCATTGCTCCGGAGGATTCCTGCTGCAACAAACCGGCCTGGATACCATTGAGCGCTACAACAAGGCTATTCACTGGTCACCACTCCTGATCCCAGCCAGTGGTTGCTGTTTCACTGCCACGCTGAGTGATGTGCAACTCCAGTTCTAACGCTGACAGTAATTTGAAAAGGGTTTCAATCCGGGTGTTGTCAGGTTGGTTTTCAAAACCAGAAACCGTTGATTGTTTGATACCCACCTGTTCTGCGGTTTTCTGTTGCGTCAGGTGTTTTCCGGTACGGGCATTCTATACTGCCTGGGCAAGTAATTTGGGTGATGTGATCTTCATCTTTATCCCCTATGGCGGATTAGGCAAAAATTAACCCCTTTAGGGGATATGTGCAATTTATCCTCTTGTCGCTATATTTGGGGCAAACAACAGGCTTTAAGCCCTCTCCCGCCAGCTATGAAACTGCTCCAGATACGACAACAACACCGGTATCACCACCAACACCAACAACGTTGAGAACCCCAGCCCAAAGGCGATGGAAGTGGCCATGGGGATCAAAAATTGCGCCTGCAGGGAAGTTTCAAACAGCAGGGGCAGCAGGCCGCCGATGGTGGTGAGGGAGGTGAGCAGGACGGCGCGCATGCGCTGTACCGCGGCTTCATTCAGGGCGTCGGTGATGGACAGGCCGGCATCCCGTTGCTGGCGGTAAAAGGTGATCAGGATGATGGCGCTGTTGACCACGATACCGGACAGGCCAAAGAGGCCGAACAGGGACAGGATGGTCAGTTGCAGGCCCATGAGCCAGTGGCCGATTAAGGCGCCCACTAACGCAAAGGGAATAATCGCCATAACGATCAGCGGCAGGCTCCAGGAACCGAAGACCCAGGTGAGGACCACGTACATCAGGGCCAGGCCCACCAGCAGGCCCGTGCGCATATCCCTTAAGGTTTCCCGCTGATCGGCGGAGCGGCCTTCAAAGCTGTAGCTCAGGCCGAAGTCCCGGGCCAGGGTGGGGAGGGTGTCCTGCTCCAGGCTGGCGATAATGTCGGCGGCGGTGCTGACGCTGGTATCCAGTGAGGCGGAGACTTCCACCGCCAGTTGCCCTTCGGCGTGGCGCAGGGACTGAAAACCCTGGCGGTGGTCCAGGTGCATCACCTGGGTGAGGGGCACAAAGCGCCCGTCTGGCACCTGAATGCTCAGGCGGGACAGGGTGCCCATGCTTTCCCGCTGATCCCGGGGCAGCTGAACCCGCACTTCCACTTCATCCCGCCCGTCCTGGTAGATCTGGGCGATGCGGCCATCAAAGGCGGCCCGCAGCTGGCGGCCGAGGGATTCCGTGGTCAGGCCCAGGGCTTCCCCTTGGGGGCTTAGCTGGTAGATCAGCTGTTCACGGCCCCAGGGCATGTCGTCTTCGGTATCCAGAATCCCGGGCAGGGTCTTCATGGCCTGGGCCAGGGATTCGGCGGCCTGCTTCAGGTCCATGGCGCTGCCACCGGTCAGTCTCACATTAATATCCTGCCCCGGGGGGCCGGTCTGGCGTTCGGCGATAATCAGATTATCCAGACCCGCAGGCAGTGTTATACCGTCGCGCCAGGCAGTAACGAAAGCCGGGTTGCGCACAGTACGCGCATCGGAAGAGGTGAGCTCTACCAGTATCGAGCCCAGTTCATCAGAACTGCGGGAGCCCCCTGGCGCTCCCTGGGTGCTGCCCAGGCTGGTAATGGCACGGCGCACCAGGCCTCCCCCCAATTCCGCTTCAGCATCATTCAGTGCCTGCTGCATCTCACCGAGAAAATCATTCACCCTGTCTCTGTGGGTGCCCGCCACAAAGCTGGCGTTGGCGTAGAGCACTGTGGGTTCCGGCGTGGGAAAAAAGTTAAAGCCCAGGCGACCTCCGGCCAACAAACCCACGGTGAGAATCACCACCGCCAGGGCAGAGGCCAGGGTCAGACCCCGGTGTTTCAGGGTATAGCGGGAAAAGCGACGAAACGGCCCATGACGGAAATGGTCGAAGCGCTGCTCAAAGCCCGCCCGGAAGCGGGCCAGTGGCCCAGGCGCCTTTTCCCGTTTGGGTGCCTGTCCCTCAAAAGGGGCATCCTCTGAAGAGTGCCTGTCCCTTTGGATTTCATCCCGAGAGTGCCCGAGAAAGTGCCTGTCCCTCTCATCGGAAGAGTGCCTGTCCCGTTCGTCTGCTTCATCGGAAGAGTGCCTGTCCCCTTGGTTTATGAGTGCCTGTCCCTTTGCTTTGGCGGCTTTGGTGAAGGCGTGGCGGAGGTGGGCGGGGAGGACGATGAAGCATTCCAGGAGGGAGGCGATGAGGACGCAGATCATGACCAGGGGGATGTCCCCGAGGATGTTGCCGATGACGCCGCCCACCACCAGCAGGGGCATAAAGGCGGCGACGGTGGTGAGGGAGGAGGCCATGACGGGCCAGAGCATGCGGTGGGCGGCGTTTTCGGAGGCGCGCAACGGGTCGGTGCCCATGCGGGCCTGGGCGTCGGTGTCTTCACCTACGACGATGGCGTCGTCAACGATGATGCCCAGGGCCATGATCAGGGCGAACAGGGAGATCAT
>REBR01000011.1 GCA_007692645.1 Halomonadaceae bacterium
AAGCTCATGTTGTTCTGGCGCATTGTCAGCCTGCGCCAGCGGCATGATCAGGGGCTGGGGGAAGGGGGGCACCGGGAGCTGGAGATTGCAGTACGCAGCCATGGCAACTTTATGGAGTCCATGCCCCTGATGCTGATTCTGCTGTTTATGGCGGAAATGAATGGCGTGGCCATTATTGCCCTGCACGGGGTGGCGTTGCTGTTTGTCCTCAGCCGGGTCGCCCATGCCCTTGGCATGGTGCAGGGGAATGGTAATTACGCCATTAACCGGGCCCTGGGAGTGGTAGGCACCTGGTTGGCATTGCTGCTGCTGTGCGGTTTGCTGATGCATAACCTGTATCAGGTGGGAACCCTGTAAAACGGGCCTTCCCTGGCCCACAGAGTGTGGTGCGGATTACTGGCGGGACATCAGTCTGGCAGTGGCGGGTTGATAATCCAGTTCGACCCGGCGCTGCTGATGGGGTTCACCGGACTCTGCCAGGGGATTGTCGCTGCTAAGACCGGCCACCTGCAGTTGTTGCGGGTCTACCCCCTTGCCCTGAAGGAACCGGGCAACAGCCTGGGCCCGGCGGTAAGAAAGGCGCCGGTTGTAGCCATCCGGGCCACTGGCATCCGTGTGGCCGGTGATCTGCAGCTGCATGTCGGGCCGGGCCTTGAGAAAGCGGGCATGGGCGGCAAGTTTTGACTGGTCCTGAACACTCAGCTCGCTGGCATCAAAGGCAAAATGGAAGCGCTTCGGCTGTGGCGGAATCAGTTCCACCGGGGTCGCTGCCCGGGCTGTGAGTTCAGCCGGTGGCGGTACCACCTGACCCAGATTGCCATGTAATGCTTCCAGTACCATCACGGTCATGTCGTCGTGCTCCTGCTGTTGTGCGGCTGTCGGTGCTTGCTGGGTGGTAGGCTGCTGCGCTGTGCTTGTGCTGTGCGGGTCAGAACTGCCGGGCTCAGAGTCTGCTACCGGTTTGAGCACATCGCTCAGATACATGGTTTGCGGTTCCTGACTTTTGCTGGCCTCTTCACCGCCACCGGCGCAAGCGCTCAGCAGGGCCAGAGGTAATACCGTGGCGGCCAGATAACGGCCCTGACGCCAGGGTGTTGTCATTGTCTGGGGCCGCTCACCACGGCAGAGAATAGCGGATAGAGTGGCCCTTAAAGTGTGACGTTGGTATGACATAGAGCGTTTCCCCGAGTAATTGCCTGCAAATAAGAATTGGGGTTGACCGTGGTTGTGCCAGTCTCACTGCAACCCATAAGCCCATTAAACGCCCCGGAAATGGCCCTGACGGGGCCAATGGAGACACAAGCAGGTTCAAATCTGGCGAATTGTGACCTGACCCGGGGGCCGCCACCGCCGCTCTTCCGCTATACTTGCGGCCACGGGCGCTAACCGGGGTTTCCGGAGCGCGGATGACACTCACGGGGTTGTACCTCCTGCCATGTTGATTATCCCGGTGGAACACAAGCTGGACTGGCGTCACCCCCCATGGGTGACCCTTTTCCTGATGCTGCTGTGCCTGCTGGTATTCAGCTTCTACCAGTCAGACGATGACCGTTACTACCAGAGCGGCGTGGCGTTTTATCAGCAACAGTCCCTCCATGAACTGGAAGCCCCGGCTTACCGCCACTATCTGCAGCGTCGCGCGGGCCTGTCTGAACAACAGGCCCTGGAACAGACCCTGGCCCTGGATACCGCCCTGGAGGCAGCCAGAGAAAACGGTGAAAATCTCTGGCTGGCCTGGCAACTGGCCTTTGACCGGGATTTTTACCATTACCTTAAGGCCCATCAGCCCCAGCACCTGACCCAGGAACAGGCACCGCAATGGCTGGCTGCCCGGCAACAGTTACATCAGGAGCATCTGGACTACATCAGTGTCGTCCGCCACGGCCTGGTGCCAGGGCAGCTGAGCCTCTCCTCCCTGGTCAGCTACCAGTTTCTCCATGGCAGCTGGGGGCACCTGCTGGGTAATCTGCTGTTCCTGTTTCTGTTTGGTTTCACTGTGGAGCGGGCCCTGGGGGGTGGCCGCTTCCTGCTGGCCTATCTGCTGTGCGGCAGCCTGGCGGGACTGGGTTATGCGGGCCTGTCATGGCAGTCACAGACCCCCCTGGTAGGCGCCTCCGGGTCCATCTCCGGGCTCATGGGCATGTACCTGATGCTGTTTGGCCTGCGCAAAATCCGGTTTTTCTATTACGTGGGGGTCTATTTCAATTATTTCCGCGCACCGGCTCTGGTGATTCTGCCGGTGTGGCTGGGCAAGGAGCTGTTTGACCATTGGCAGGGTGAGGCCACCGCCGTGGCTCATATGGCCCATGTGGGGGGGCTGGTGGCAGGGGCCGGGCTGGTGGCCCTGTTCGGCAAGAGCTGGCTGCAGAGCCGGGAGAGTTTCCACGGCCCCACGGAGGATGAAGCGGAGGCCCGTTTCCGCCATGAGTATGGTCTGGCCCTGGGTTACCTGTCGCGCCTGGAATTTGCCACTGCCCGGCTGCAGTTTCAGACGCTGCAGGAGCGCTACCCCCAGCGGCCACAACTGCTGACCCACTGCTACCAGTTGGCCAAGCTCAGACCCGACCTGCCGGACTACCGGGAAGCCACCGAAGCCATGCTGGCCCGGGCCCTGCGCCAGCATGACCGCCATACCCTGGTGCAGATCTGGCAGGAATACCAGCAACTGGCCCCCGCCTCACAGCCTCTGCCCCCGGCCAGCCACAATCAGGTGCTACTGAGCTGCCTCAAGGACAATAAAATCAAGGAAGCCGAAAAAGCCTTCGCCCAACTTCAGGCCGCCGACCAGCCCCTGCTCACGGAAGAAGCCTGCCGCCTGCTCAAGGAAGCCTGCGAGCGCCTGCAACTGGCCAGCAAGGCGCGGCAATACCAGAAGCTGCTGGTTACTCTGGCTCAGTAATAAGAAGTGGCCTGATCGCGGCCATGGCCGCTCCCACATAGAACTCCCCACTGGGTGCTGCTTCAGCCTATTGGGGCTGCTTCAACCTATGGGGGCTCCTGCATAGAGCTCTCCACTGGGTGCTGCTTCAACCTGTGGGAGCGGCTATAGCCGCGATCAGGAAAAATCCACCGGCTGGGTCAACGGCTCCCGGGCTTTCAGGCGGGCTGCGTAGTGGGGCAGTTGGGGGTGCAGGGGGTGTTGGGGGAAGTGTTTGT
>REBR01000241.1 GCA_007692645.1 Halomonadaceae bacterium
ACCCGTGGCTGCCGTTACGTGGGGCGGCAGGGTCAGGGTCATGCGGGGATCAAGAATGGCGGCATTGGGCAGCATAAAGCCAGAAGAGAAGGGCAGTTTTACTTCCCGCTTGGTGTCGGAAATCACCGCCACGTTGGTCACTTCAGAGCCGGTGCCTGCGGTGGTGGGAATCACAAAAAACGGCTTCAGGGGGCGCTTGAGTACGCCGGCGCCGGAGTACTTGCTGATATCGTCGCCACCCTCGGAGACCAGAATGTTGACCGCTTTGGCAGTATCAATGGGTGAGCCGCCACCAATGGCGATGATGCAGTCGCACTTTTCCTTGCGGAACACCTTGGCAATGGCCGCTACCACCTGGGTGGAGGAGTCCGGCGGCACATCGTCATAGATGCTGGCAATCTCTACACCGCTTTCTTCACAGGCAGTGATCACCGGGTCCAGCAGGCCATTGGTGCGCACACCCTGGTCGGTGATGATCAGGGGCCGTGAGCAGTTGTGGGAAGTCAGCTCAAAGGGCAGGTGTTCCAGGGCAGCATTGCCCGCCATGATCTTGACCGGGCAGAAAAATTCGTAAAAGTGCTTGCTCATGAGGACCTCGCGGTATCGACGAAATTGGTAGCGACTTTCAGGTAAACCCGTGCCGCGTGAATCAGTTTGTGGGGCAGTTTCAGGGAGCTGGGGTATTCTTTGACGGCCCGTTCTGCCAGCAGCTTGGGCAGAATGTAAGCTTCCAGGTGATTCAGCACCCGGGTCATGCGAATGGCAATGCTCAGGTCCCCGTCCACCAGAATCCGGTCGTTGGCAAAGGCCACGGCGGTTTTCTCCTGGAACGACAGTACCAGAAACGCATGCTGTAAATGCTTGAACTGAATGCTCAGGTCCGGGTCCCGGGGGCCTTGGCTGCCCGCGTAGGACAGGGAACCATCACTTTGCTTGCACATGACCAGGGCAGGGCCGTTGGGCATGATTTTCATTTCAAACAGAAAACCTTCCGGTAACAGGCTGACTTCACTCTGTACCTGTTCATCAAACTGACTGATCGCTTCCATGGCGCGACCTACCACTTCCATCATCAGCTGGACATACAGGCGTTTTGCCTGGCTGGCCATAGGTCGTAGACGGCTTATTATCATGGGTTGAAATCCCCTGTTGGCGGCCAAATGGTGCCTGAAATTGTGTGTCTTAAACGGGCAGTACTGGCGGTGTTAGTAAGCAATAAGCACTGAGCGGCGCAGAGGCCGACGGTGGTTATCATACCTTAACTCAACGGAACGGCCACTGTTGAACCGCTGGTTAACGGAGGCCAGTCACAGGATTTTTAGAGTTATTGCTCTAAAAGTCAAGGCGTGAATGTTACTTCAAAAATTTCCCGTCAGGAGCTAATCTCCCTGTTTCGCTAATGAAAGGAGTTTCCCCTTGGGTTTTACCCTGGATTCAGGCATTGCGCTGGAGAGCTGGAATTACACCACCAGCGCGGGTCATCGTGTAAGTGGCTGGATGTCGGCACCGTCCGGTAAACCGGTACTGCATTTTATTCATGGCAACGGTTATTGCGGTCTGGTTTATCAGCCGCTACTGAGCCTGTTGTCAGTCCATTATGACCTCTTCATCAGTGATATTCAGGGTCATGGTGACAGCGAGCAGGGGGACGGCTTTGTGGGCTGGAATGCCACTGCTGAGCTGTGCCGGGAGGTGTGGCTGCACTTCCGGCCACGGTGGGGCAGTGAGGTTAAGGTCATTGGCTGTGGTCACAGCTTTGGCGGCATCATGACGGCGCTGATGCTGCACCGGCAACCGGACCTGTTTGACCGTGGCCTGCTCCTGGACCCGGTACTGTTTTCCCCGAACATGCTCCGCCTGATGTGGCTTGGCACCCTGGCCCGGGTCTGGCACCGTAACGGTATGGCCAGCCGTACCCGGCGTAAACGGCGCCAGTGGGCTGACAAAGAGAGTGCCAGGGCGGCTTTTTACGAGCGGGGCATGTTCAAGGGGTGGGACAGCCGGGCGTTACAGGCCTATGTGGATCATGCACTGAGGGAAGAGGAAGGGGGTATCCTGGGGCTGAAATGTCCGCCGGACCTGGAGGCGCAGATCTTCTCCACTTTCCCACGGCGACTGTGGCGTTCCATCAAGGCACTGACGACACCGATCCATGTGATTTACGGAGAGAGCAGCTATGACTTTGTCAGAGCATCAGTGCCCCGGTGGGCGGCGCTTAATCCGGTGGTGACGGCAGAGCGGCTCCCGGGGGGGCACTGTTTTATGCAGCAGGATCCGGACCGGGCAGCCCAAGTGATACTGACCCGGCTGGCGGGACACTAGCCATCCAGTTCCTGCAGGCGCCGCCGGGCGCTTTCACCCACATCCCCCTGGGCCTGAGCGGCGACCTGGTAGTAATTCCGGGCTTCGTCGCGGCGGCCCTGTTCCCTGGCGGCATCCCCAAGTCCCAGGTAGGCAATGCTGGTGGGGACTGATTCGATGGAGCGCTTGAAGTCCCGCTCGGCCTCTGCCCAGTTGCGGTTCGCCCGATGGACGAGGCCGCGGCCCAGGGTGTAGCTGAACATTTCCGGGTACAGATCCACGGCCCGGTCGTAATCGGTCAGCGCAGCCCGGGAATCTCCCCGTTCCTGTCGGATATCACCGCGCAGAGCCAGAAACGCGGCTTCCCGGGGGATTTTTTCCACCGCCTGATTGATCTTGCTCAGGGCCTGGTCATTTTCACCGCCCCGGTGATGTCTCATGGCTTCTTCATACAGGTCATAGGCAGGTTGCTGTGCCCGGATGCCGGCAATCATTTCTTGATACTTCTCACGGCCAACCCGGCCCTCGGCCCCGAGGCGTCGGGCCAGGCGTTCATTGGCTTCAACCCGTTCCCGGGAAGGGGGGTGGGTCTGGAACAGGCCACTGATAAAGTCTGTATCCCGGCCCTCTGACAGGCGCAGGAACACCCGCTGCAGATCTGCCGCCTGCATTGGGTCATAACCGGCTTTGGCCATGTAGCGGGTACCGAACTCGTCGGCTTCCAGCTCATGGGAACGGCTGTACTGGGCCATGGCCAGTTGCGACCCCACAGCCGCACCACCCAGAATCAGGCCTGCATAGGGGTTGTCCCGCACCGCCAGTACCGCACCCACACCGGCCATGCCGATATTCACCAGCATGCCCCGCTGCATGCGCTGGGCACCATGGCGTGCGGCAGCGTGAACCACCTCATGGCCCATAACCGCGGCCAGTTGTGCCTCATTTTCCATTTCCAGCAGCAGTCCCCGGTTAATGGCCATTTTGCCACCGGGCAGGGCCCAGGCATTGGGGACACTGCTGTTGATGATCACCACCTCATAGGGCAGATCACGGTCGCTATGATCGGCGACTTTCATGGTGACTGATGTGACATAGTCCGACAGGGCGGGATCCAGATAATACCGACCTCCCTGGGATTGCAGGGTGGGTTCGTAATTATCCCGCCCCAACTGGATCTCTTCCGCCTCAGAAATCAGGCTCAGTTCCCGTTGGCCGGTCACCGGGTTAACCCCGCAGGCAGTCACTGTGAGCAGAACCAGCAACCACAGGCTGAGGGTGCGTAATGTGCCTGCCATGGTTGCCGGACTACTGGCAGCAGGTGCCCGGGTGTAAGGATGAGACACTGGGGTGGGGTTAATCACGTCAACAATTCCTCTCGCTGCTTGCTATGCTAATACGGTTGGCAGGGATGATGCTCTATTGGCAGGTTACAGGGCATTTCGCTATCATGCGCGCCTTTGTGTCAGGCCGCCAGGTTCCCAGAGTTCCCGCCGCTTGGCCAAGGTGTTGGACAGTATAAACAAACGGATGTTGCCTGGCTGCTATTGCTGTAAAAAGACAATCCATCCTGATCCAAAAGGAGTGCAGGGTATGACCCCCAGCAATAACACCCCGGACCTGATGGGCCGGGTGTCACGGTTTATCGGTACCCTTAAACATTGTCAGCACCTGGGCATCAGGCCGGTGTCTGCCATAACCAATGAACTGGTGCTGGAACTGCCGTATTCCCAACGCATTGTGGGCAATCCGGAAACCGGAGTGATTCACGGTGGCGCCATTACCACACTGATGGATACCGCCTCCGGCACCGTGGTGATCTGTGCCTTGCCGGAATTTGAGCTGTGTCCGACGCTGGATCTGCGGGTTGATTACATGCGGGCCGCCAACCCTGGGCTGCCGGTGTTTGCCCGGGCCACTGCCTACCGGGTTTCCGGCAATATCATCTTTACCCGCTGTGAGACCTACCAGGAGTCACCCCGCCAGACCGTGGCCCACTGTGTGGCCACCTTTATGCGCATTGGCAGTGAGTCTACCCCCAAGGCCTACCGGCAACTGATCACGGGAGAAGCGGCACCATGAACCTGAGTCAGAAGATGCTGGCCGCCCAGAAGAGCGGTGACTATGCCAACCTGATTCGTGAGATTCCCTATGCCGCCACCCTGGGCATGGAATGCGAAACCTTTGGTAAGGAAGTGGTGTTTCGTCTGCCCCGTAATGACACCAACCTGGGTAACCCGATACTGCCCGCCATTCACGGGGGCGTGATCGGCGGCTTTATGGAAATGGCCGCCGCCTTTTACCTGATGATGTCCCAGGATGCCCCCCGTTTTCCCCGTATTGTGGATTTCTCCCTGGATTATCTCCGGGCCGGTCTGGAC
Source organism: Halomonadaceae bacterium (assembly GCA_007692645.1). GTDB lineage: Bacteria > Pseudomonadota > Gammaproteobacteria > Pseudomonadales > Oleiphilaceae > REBR01. Next base: position 4,680 of record REBR01000241.1, read on the forward strand.
CGGGAAACCTTTGCCGAGTGCCTGCTCACCCGCCAGGGCAACCGGGTGGCCAATGTCACGGTTTCTGCCTGGCAGAGCTCACGGCAGTCCCCCATTGCCACGGCCAGGGCACATTTCATTATCCGTTAGTTGCCCTTCGGCCTTGAATTCTCACTGCCTGCCCCCAAATTCCACACAGGCCTATGGCTTGCCCCGCTAAACCGGGGCAACGCCTGTCACTGTCTTTTGTTACTACTGATCACCCAGTCAACTACAAGGAGTAAGTCGCGCCATGACGGTCGACACGCAGAAAGAAACCCTCGGTTTTCAGACCGAAGTCAAACAGCTTCTGAACCTGATGATTCACTCCCTGTACTCCAACAAGGAAATTTTCCTGCGGGAGCTGATCTCCAACGCCTCGGATGCGGAAGACAAGCTGCGCTTCCAGTCCCTGTCTCATCCGCAAATGCTGGAAGATGACAGTGAGTTGGCCATCCGCCTGAGCTATGACACGGAAGCGGGCACCGTGACCTTGCATGACAACGGCATTGGCATGACCCGTCAGGAAGTGATCGATAATCTGGGCACCATAGCCCGCTCCGGCACCTCTGAGTTTCTTAGCCAGCTGAGCGGTGACCAGAAGAAAGATGCCAAACTGATTGGTCAGTTTGGTGTGGGTTTCTACTCCTCCTTTATCGTTGCTGACCGGGTCACCGTGGAGACCCGCAAGGCCGGTGCCCCCGCCGCCGAAGGCGTGCGTTGGGAATCTGCCGGTGACGGTGAATTCACCATCGAAACCGCTGAAGACGCCCCCCGTGGCACCCGGATTACCCTGTTTCTGAAAGACGACGCGAAGGAATTCGCCGATGGCAGCCGTCTGCGCCATCTGGTGAAGAAGTATTCTGACCACATTTCCTTTCCGGTGATCATGCCGAAAGAGCCCAGCGGCGACGAGAATGAGAACCCTGAAGAGCTGGGTGAGGAAACCGTCAACGAGGCCACTGCTCTCTGGACCCTGGCCAAGACGGAGATCAAGGACGAGGAGTACAAGAACTTCTACAAGCACCTGTCCCACGATTTTGAGGACCCCCTGACCTGGTCCCATAACCGGGTGGAAGGCAGCCTGGATTACACCAGCCTGCTGTATGTGCCGGCCCGTGCGCCGTTTGACCTGTATAACCGGGAAGCACCCCGGGGCCTGAAGCTGTATGTGCAGCGGGTGTTTATCATGGACGACGCGGAGCAGTTCCTGCCCCTGTACCTGCGTTTCGTGAAGGGGGTGGTGGATAGCAATGACCTGTCCCTGAACGTGTCCCGTGAGATTCTGCAAAGCGATAAAACCGTAGATGCCATCAAATCCGCCCTCACCAAGCGGGTGCTGGATATGCTCAAGAAGCAGGCCGCCAATGACCCGGAAGCCTACCAGGGCTTCTGGAATGAATTTGGCCCGGTGCTGAAAGAAGGCCCTGCAGAAGACTTCGGTAACCGTGAGCGCATTGCCAAGCTGCTGCGTTTTGCTTCCACCCACACCGGTGAAGCCACCCAGAACGTTTCCCTGGACGATTACCTGGGCCGCATGAAAGAAGGCCAGGACAAGATCTACTTCATCACCGCCGATAACCATGCCGCCGCCAAGAGCAGCCCGCACCTGGAAATCTTCCGCAAGAAAGGCATTGAGGTGCTGATCTTAAGCGACCGTATCGATGAGTGGATGATGGGTTACCTGAGCGACTACGACGGCAAGCGCCTGCAGGATGTGGCCCGTGGCGCCCTGGATCTGGGTGATGTGGAGACCGAGGAAGACAAGAAAGAGCAGGAAGCGGCCACAGAGAGCCACAAGGACCTGCTGGAGCGCATCAAGAACGCTCTGGAAGACCGGGTCAAGGAAGTGAAAGTCACCAAGCGCCTGACCGACTCGCCGGCCTGCCTGGTGGTGGGTGACTATGATATGGGCGCCCAGATGCGCAAGATCATGGAAGCCGCCGGCCAGCCGGTGCCCGACAGCAAGCCGATCTTTGAGGTGAACGTGGATCACCCCCTGGTGCAGCGTCTGGAAAAGGAAACCAGCGAGAGCCGCTTTACCGATTTGTCGGCTATCCTGTTTGATCAGGCCTCACTGGCCAGTGGTGAGCAGTTGACGGACCCGGGTAACTACGTGTCCCGCCTCAACCGGCTGTTGCTGGAGCTGGCGGAGTAACCGCCCGCTGGCGGGTATTCCCCAAAGATCCCCGGCCAGTCCGGGGATTTTTTTGGTTTCTCGTAAACTGGCGTGGAACAGGGGCTTATCGCGGCTATAGCCGCTCCCACAGGGAGTATGGCTGTTGCTGTGGGTGAAGGGGTAACTGTAGGAGCGGCCATGGCCGCGATCAGATTGCCACTCCCATTGACCACAGCCACTGCATTACCGGTAAATAACGAAGAACCCGTAGTTATTCTAAGTCTTGTGTCCCGGATGTATCAGTGCAAGGGAAGCGGTGAACCAGGAGGATGCCATGCCAGCAGATGTAATCGTAGTGGATGTGGCCATCCCCCGGGAGGAGTGGTTGCGCATTTACTATGACGGTTCAGGCAAGAACCTCCGGGCCAAGGCCCGGGATGGTCGCAGCGTGGTATTCCCCGCCAATATCCTGCACCCCTTTATCAGCCATGAAGGAGTCCATGGCTGCTTTATGATCACCTTCGATGACAGCGGCCGGTTTGAGGCAGTGAGTCAGCTGGGGTGAGCCGGATCAGTAGTTCACCCGGTAAAACCGCTCCAGGGCATTGAACACCCGTTCCGGGTACCAGGTTTGCCCCAGGCTGCCGTTATAGCGGGCCAGGGCACGGATCAGGTCGCCGTTTTCCTTGTCGATGTAGTAACGCAGAATGGTGGTGCCATAGCGGACGTTGGTTTCCAGCTGCATCAGGTTGTCATCGCCACGACCGATCTCATTTTTCCAGAAGGGCATGATCTGCATGATGCCCATGGCCCCGGCACTGGAAACGGCAAAGCGTTCAAACAGACTCTCCACATGAATCACCGCCAGTACCAGCTCCGGGTCCAGACCGTGCTGGGTGGCTTCCCGGTGAACCAGGCGCAGGATGGTGAGCCGCTCTTCCTCGTCCAGAACGTAACGACTGAGACGGGCAGACATATCCACCAGCCAGACCTCGGCATCGAAGCGGTCCTGAAAGCTGCTGGATTCAGAGATGGCATCCCGCAGCATCTGCCGCAGGCGGGGGTCGTCGGTAGGTTTGCCGGTCTGGGCAGCCAGGGGCCATGACAGACACAGCAGCAGCAATAACCACAGGGGCCGGTGTAATAACCGGCCTAATGGCTGTGGCTTATGGCGATAAAGAGAAACGGTACTGGGCCTGACTGCCATGGCCCCTCCCTGGTTTTTATTTTTGAGCCAGACGCTGGGTAATGAAGTCCAGTATAGAATCTGTTGCCAGATCCTGCTTGTCGTCGTCCTGCCGGCCCTTGTATTCCAGGGTTCCGGCGGTCAGGCCCCGTTCGCTGATGACTACCCGGTGGGGAATGCCGATCAGTTCCATGTCAGCAAATTTTACACCGGGGCGCTCTTTACGGTCATCCAGCAGCACATCCACACCGGCGGCCTGCAACTGCTGGTACAGGGCTTCAGCCGCATCCCGAACGGCTTCTGACTTATGTCCGTTTAGTGTAACCAACACCACCTGGAACGGGGCAAGCTGCTGGGGCCATACAATGCCCCGTTCGTCATGGTTCTGCTCAATGGCGGCGGCCACAATGCGGGATACACCAATACCGTAACAGCCCATTTCCAGCACCGCGCTCTTGCCGTTCTCATCCAGCACCGTGGCATTCATTTTTTCACTGTAATTGCGGCCCAGTTTGAACACATGGCCCACCTCAATGCCCCGGCGGATTTCCAGCTCTCCCTGGCCATCGGGGCTGGGGTCCCCGGCTTCAATGTTGCGCAGATCCGCTACCGGGCCCAAAGGCAGGTCCCGTTCCCAGTTCACCCCGGTGAGGTGAACGCCGTCTTTGTTGGCGCCACAGACAAAGTCCGCCAGGTGGGCAGCAGCATGGTCCACAATCACCGGCATGGGCAGATTCACCGGCCCCAGGGAGCCAATGCCACAACCGGTCACTTTACGGATGCGCTCTTCGTCCGCCAGGGTTAATGGCTCAGCCACTCCCGGCAGCTTTTCGGCCTTGATGGTATTGAGGCTGTGATCACCCCGTAACACCAGGGCTACCAGGCTTGCGGGCTCACCTTCTTCAACCGCTGCTTCAACCACCAGGGTCTTTACCAGTTCACTGGCAGGGCGCTGCAACAGCGCGGCGACTTCTTCAATGGTTTTCTGCTGGGGTGTCGCCACTTCCTCAAGGGCTGCCTGGGGGGCAGGGCGCTCACCCTGAGGAGGCAGGGCGGCGGCCAGTTCGATATTGGCGGCGTAATCACTGCCGGTGCTGAAGGCAATGGCGTCTTCCCCGGAGTCCGCCAGCACATGGAATTCATGGGACTTGCTGCCGCCAATGCTGCCGGAATCCGCCGCTACCGGGCGAAAGTTCAGGCCCAGACGGGTGAATATGGCGCTGTAGGCCTGGTACATCACCTGATAGGTGTCATCCAGTGAGGCTTCATTCGCATGGAAAGAGTAGGCGTCCTTCATCAGGAATTCCCGGGCCCGCATAATGCCGAAGCGGGGGCGGCGCTCATCCCGGAATTTGGTCTGGATCTGGTAGAAATTGGCGGGCAGTTCCTTGTAGCTCTTGATGGAGTTGCGCACCAGGTCGGTGATCACCTCTTCATGGGTGGGGCCTACGCAGAAGTCCCGGTCGTGGCGGTCCTTGATGCGCAGCAACTCTGCGCCATACTTCTGCCAGCGCCCGGACTCCTGCCACAGCTCGGCGGGCTGTACTGCCGGCATCAGCAGTTCCTGGGCGCCGGCCCGGTCCATTTCTTCCCGCACCACCTGTTCTACCCGGCGCAGCACCCGCAGGCCCATGGGCAGCCAGGTATACAACCCTGAGGCCACTTTGCGAATCATGCCGGAGCGCAGCATCAACTGGTGGCTGATGACTTCAGCGTCGGCGGGAGTTTCCTTGAGGGTGGCGATCAGATAGTTGCTGGCGCGCATACAGAGTGGGTGTCCGTCAGGTGATTAAAGGATTGAGCCGGTATTTTACGAGGGCTTACTGCTAAGGTACAGGTTCACTGTGAGATTGAGGAGAGCCGGTTCATGTCCCTGACTGCCCGGGAAGTAGAAACACTGATCCGCGAAGGGGTTCCCATGGCCAATGATATTGACCTGCGGGTAGAGCTGATCGCTGATAAACGCGCCCTGGCGCGGATTCCCTTTAATGACAGGATGCTGCGCCCAGGGGGCAGCCTGTCCGGTCCGGTGCAGATGGCACTGTCGGATGCCACCATGTATGCCGCGGTGCTGGGCACCCTGGGGGCGGTGGAAATGGCAGTGACCAGTAATCTGTCCATCAACTTTCTGCGCCGCCCGGCCGCTGTGGATCTGTATGCGGATGCCCGGGTGCTGAAAATGGGTGCCCGCCTGGCGTACTGCGAGGTGCGTCTGACCAGTGCCGTGGACGGTGTCTATGACGAACACAGCGAGCTGGTGGCCCATGTAACCGGCACCTATGCCCTGCCGGGCCCGTTGTCACCACCACCGGTGGGAGGAAATGCTGATGCTCACCGCTGATATGACCGGCAAAACCGTCATGGTCACTGGCGCCAACAGTGGCCTGGGCTTTGTCACCGCCCGGGAGCTGGCCTGCCGCAATGCTTCGGTGATTCTCGCCTGCCGCCGGGAACAGGCTGCCCGGGAGGCCCGTGACGCCATACTGGCAATCTGCCCTGACGCAAAGCTGCACATTGTGCCCCTGGATTTGTCCTCCCTGGCCTCTGTGCGCAGCGCCGCCGCCACGGTGCTGGCCACCTGGCCGGCCCTGGACGTGCTGGTGAATAACGCCGGTATTGCCCAGGTGGGGCGTAAAGAGTCCGTAGATGGTATTGAGCTGACTCTGGCCACCAATCACCTGGGTCCGTTTCTGCTGACCCGGTTGCTGGAGCCGGCCCTGTCCGCCACCAGCGGTCGCATTATTAACGTGGCGTCTGAAGCGCACCGCATCGGCAAGCTGCACTTTGATGATCTTCAGCTAAGCCGCCGTTACCACGTGTTGCGTGCCTATGCCCAGTCCAAGCTGGCCAACATTCTGTTTACCCGTGAGTTGGCGGCACACCTGGAAGCGGCGGGAGTGGGGGTGTATGCGGTCAGTCCCGGCAGCGTCAATACCAATATCTGGCCGGGGGATCGCTGGTACCAGCGCCTGTTCAGTGCCCTGATACGGCCCTTTCTGCTGAGCCCGGATCAGGGGGCGGAAACCCTGGTGTGGCTGGCTACCTCACCGGATCTGGAAGGGGAGAATGGGTTGTACTACCAGAAATGCCGCCGTCACCGGCCTTCAGCCCGGGCCCGTGACCGGGGGGCCGCCCAGCGGTTGTGGCAGCTGAGCGAAGAGATGACGGGGCTGGCTGAAAGCCTGCATTAACCTTTGCCCCCTGGCTGTTACAGATACCCCAGAGGCAGTTCCGTGTTATCCACCACCCGGCGCATGACAAAGCTGGAATGCACCCCGCTGACCCCCTCAATGCGGGTGATCTTCTCCAGCAGAAAGGCCTGGTAATGGTCCATGTCCGGTACCACCACTTTTAACAGGTAGTCCGCCTGCTGGCCGGTAATCAGGTAGCACTCCTGTACTTCCGGGTAGCTGGCAATTTTTTCCTCAAAGGCCTGAAAGCGCTCCGGAGTATGGCGGTCCATGCCGATCTGCAGCACCACCGTCAGGGCCAGGCCCAGACGTTTGCGGTCCAGCAGGGTGACCCGCCGCAGAATAATGCCGGCATCTTCCAGGGCCTTGACCCGCCGGGAACAGGGGGAGGGGGAGAGGCCGACTTTGCTGGCCAGTTCCTGGTTGGAAAGCCCGCCATCTTTTTGCAAATGGTCGAGAATCTGCCGGTCTATGCGGTCAAGGGCGACCAGGGGTTTATTGCTAGCTGTCATGGGGAGACTCCGGGTGTGGCGCTAGTACATTGCAACGGGTGTGGTTTTGCTATTATTGCTCAATAACTCTATTTATTAAAATAATATCGCGTGAAAATTGCTAATCACTGAAAATAAGCAACAACATTGCGTCAATTATTGGTTATTATGGTTTTGTCGCTGAAGCCCGTGTCGGAGTTACCGCTCCCGTTACCGGTTTCAGCCCGGCAGCCTTACCGGCCAGCCGGAGTGACAGCAGGCTACCCGCCTGACCATGGCAGGGCAGTGTCAGCGCCCTGCAAAACATTCCCGGCACCGGCCCGGGCCCGGCAGTGATCCTGCACAGGGCCGGGCCGGCGCCGTTACCCGTGACCCACGAGGATGCATCATGGCTTTTGAACATCGCAAATACCGTCCCTTCACCCCCATCCGTAAAACCGACCGCCGCTGGCCCGACCAGGTGATCGAAAAGGCGCCCCAGTACTGCGCCGTGGACCTGCGTGACGGTAACCAGGCGCTGGTCAAACCCATGAACATCGCCCAGAAGCAGCGGCTGTTTGATCTGCTGGTCAAGCTCGGCTTCAAGCAGATTGAAATCGGCTTTCCCGCCGCCAGTCAGCCGGACTTCGATTTCTGCCGTAAACTCATCGAAGAGGACCGTATCCCTGAGGATGTCACCATTCAGGTGCTGACCCAGGCCCGGCCTGAGTTGATTGCCCGCTCCTATGAAGCTCTTAAAGGGGTGCGCCAGGCCATTGTGCATGTGTACAACTCCACCTCCACCGTGCAGCGGGATCAGGTCTTTAACATGGACCGGGAAGGGGTGAAGGCTATCGCCGTGGAAGGGGCCCGGGAGGTTAAACGGGTGGCCGAGAGCTATCCCGACACCCGCTGGACTTTCCAGTACTCCCCGGAAAGCTTTACCGGCACCGAGCTGGACTATGCCGTGGATGTTGTGGATGCGGTGACTGAGGTATGGCGCCCGGATCAGGGGCAGCCGGTAATCATCAACCTGCCGGCCACCGTGGAAATGGCCACCCCCAACGTGTTTGCTGATCAGATTGAATGGTTCTGCGACCGGGTGGCCCGCCGGGAGCACCTTATTATCAGCCTGCATACCCATGATGACCGTGGCTGTGCCGTCGCCGCCGCCGAGCTTGGGCTGATGGCCGGCGCCGACCGGGTGGAAGGCACCCTGCTGGGTAACGGCGAGCGCACCGGTAACATGGACCTGATCACCATGGCGATGAACCTGTATTCCCAGGGCGTTGACCCCTTGCTGGATCTTTCCGGCATGGCGGAAATTGTCGATGTAGTGGAAGCCTGTACCGAGATCAGCACCCACCCCCGCCATCCCTATGCGGGGGAGTTGGTATTCACCGCTTTCTCCGGCAGCCATCAGGACGCGATCCGCAAATGCATGTCCAAGCGCAAGGCCACCGACGAAGTCTGGAATGTGGCTTACCTGCCCATTGACCCCAAAGATTTGGGGCGGCGTTACGAGGAAGTGGTGCGCATCAACAGCCAGTCCGGCAAAGGGGGCGTGGCCCTGGTGCTGGAGCGGGACTACAACATCAGTCTGCCCCGCTGGCTGCAGATTGAATTTGCCCGGGTGGTGCAGAAAGAGGCGGAAATCACCGGCGGCGAGATTGACTCCCACACCATTCACTCGCTGTTTGAACGGGACTACCTGCAGGTGCCCAAGGGCTGGCGCCTGAATACCTATGACCTGCACCGCACCGATGAAGGGGTGACTGCCCGGGTCAGCGTGGGTAATGGCCAGCGTACCGAGCTGGAGGGCCAGGGCCATGGGGCTGTAGAAGCTTTGGCTGCCGCGTTGGAAGCGCAGTATGGTATCCGGGTGGCGGTGGAAGCCTATGATGAGTTTGCCCTGGGGGAGGGCACCAGTGCCAATGCCCTGGCCTGCATTCGCATTCAGGTGGATGGGAAAGTGTACAGCGCCGCTGCTCTGGCGGAGGACACCACCTCTTCCACCCTGCAGGCACTGCTCTCAGCCGTAGCCCGTTGTGTGGAAGCCCAGGCGGTCAGCCAGAAAGCGGTGGTCTGAAGCCATCAGCTGGTTGCGGTTTTCAGCCGCTATCAGCTGATGGTGCGCACCGGAATCTGCATGGGGGTGTCCCCTTTGGGCACCGCCGGCGTTGCCAGCCCCAGGTTATTGCGCTCAAACACCCGGTCAGCCCGGTAACTGGAGCGCACCAGAGGGCCTGAGGGCACTTCCATAAAGCCTTTCTCCAGACCAATATCCCGTAACTCATTGAACTCTTCCGGGGGCACATACCGCTCCACGGCCAGATGGTTCAGGGTGGGGCGCAGGTATTGCCCCAGGGTCAGGATATCCACACCGATAGCCCGCAGGTCATCCATGGTTGCCAGAATCTCTTCCCGGGTTTCCCCCAGCCCCAGCATCAGGCTGGTTTTGGTGAGCACCTTGGGGTTATGGCGTTTGGCGTGGGCCAGTACGTCCAGGGTTTGCTGGTAGCCGGCCCGGGGGTCCCGCACTTTATGGGTCAGGCGTTCCACGGTTTCCACATTCTGGGCAAACACATCCAGCCCGGAATCCACCACCTGCTCAACGGCACTGGTTACCCCATCAAAGTCCGGCGTCAGGGCCTCTACGGCAACCTGTGGGGTACGTTGCTTGATCGCCCGGATACAGGCAGCATAATGAGAGGCGCCACCGTCTGCCAGATCGTCCCGGTCCACCGAGGTGAGCACGATATAGCGCAGCGCCATCAGCTCCACGGAGTGGGCGGTATTGGCGGGTTCATCCTGATCCAGCCAGCCATTGGGGTTGCCCGTGTCTACCGCACAGAAGCGGCAGGCCCGGGTGCAGACCGAGCCCATCAGCATGATGGTGGCGGTGCCATTGGCCCAGCATTCACCAATATTCGGGCAATGGGATTCCTGGCACACAGTGCTAAGC
>REBR01000131.1 GCA_007692645.1 Halomonadaceae bacterium
ATGACGCCAGCATTGGCCATTTCGACAGCCGTCTGATTGAAGTGATCGGCAGCTTCTTTCTGTTTTTGAGCGGGGTGAACTTTGCCCTTCACTTCATCAGTTGGCGGCAGAAAAGTGTTTATCATTATCTGAAAGACCCGGAATTCCGTTTCTATACCGGCGTTATGCTGGGAGCCATTATCCTCACTGTACTGGTGCTGATTGTCACCCGTACCATGGACCCCTTTACCGCAGTGACCAAAGGCATGTTCCAGGTGCTTTCCATTGCCACCACGGCGGGCTTTACCACCGCTGAGTTCTCCGCCTGGCCCGGTATGTTGCCGGTGATGCTGATTCTTATGGCGTTTATGGGGGGCTGTGCCAACTCCACCGGTGGCGGCATGAAGGTAATCCGTATCCTGCTGATTTACCGCCAGGGCTCACGGGAAATCCGCAGGCTACTGCACCCCAATGCTGTGATCCCCATCAAGCTGGGAAACCGGCCGGTCTCAGACCGGGTGCTGCAGGCGGTGTGGGGGTTCTTCTCCATGTACATGGTGGTGTTTGTGATCATGCTGCTGGTCAACCTGGCCATGGGCATGGATCAGGTCACGGCCTGGACTGCCGTTGCCGCCACCATCACCAACCTGGGTCCGGGACTGGGCCAGGTGGCGGAGAACTTCCAGTCGGTGAATGATGTGTCCAAAGCCATGGGTATGCTGGCGATGATTCTCGGGCGACTGGAAATCTTCACCCTGCTGGTGCTGTTTACCCCGGAGTTCTGGCGTCGCTAGACTCACCCTGGTGGTCAGTTGGCCTGGCGAAGGGCTTCCAGCTCACCACTGTCCCGTAGCTTTTCCAGGCCCTGGTCAAAACTATCCCGCAGGGCTTCACCATTGGCGGTTTCCCCGGAGAACATCAGGTGCAGGGAGCGGCTTTCCAGCCCCCGGGGCACCTGTTCGATCAGCGCTGCCAGTGCCGGTGGTGCTGAAGACAGCTCATATTCCGCTACCCGTTCATCCAGCAACACCAGATCCACCCGCTGGGCCGCCAGCACCGCCAGTAACTGCCGCTCATCATTGAAAAATTCCCGCTGCAGAAACGGCGACTCGTCAATCTCTTCTGAATAGGCATGGTCCCTGATCAGGCCAATCGTGAAGCCTTCCAGGTCTTCAAGCTGTTGCCACTCAATGTCACTGCCCTGGCGTTGGTAAAAAAACTGCTGGCTGTGGTCATAGGCCGCCGATAAATAAAAGTCTTCCCGCCGCTGAGGGGTGTCATAAGCGGTGGCCACAGCATCCACCATCCCCAGTTCCAGGCGCCGCATCGCCTGGGCCCAGGGCATGGTCAGGAATGTGATGCTGACATCCTTTGGCTCAAAAATGTGGCTCAATAGACGCCCGGCAATGCCATAACCCGGTAGCGTATCCCCGTAATAGGGCTCCCAGTTGGAGTTTGCCACCGTCAGCTCCGTTTCTGCCTGAACCGGCAGGGCCAGGGCAAGCAGAAAACAGGACAAACCCATCCAACGTCTGGCATGGCTTCTTTCCGGTGATAGATGCATAGTAGTTTACTCCATGGCCTTAGCGGCGTTGTCAGACAGCCGGTTTTAACAGAGCATAGTTGATAATCTGATCGCGGATAAACACATGAAGATTCCATTCCCACTGATTCCCCTGCCGTTCCTCGCCCTGGCTCTGTTAATGGGTTGTGAAGAGAACCCCATTACCGAAGGGTTGCTTAAAGCCAGCCCCCCTGACGAGAACCGCCGTAACGCCAGAGGTAATCAGGAAGAAGCCGTGGAAGAATTGAATTTTACCGGCTTTTATCAGGGCGAAACCGGTAATGCCACCATCAGTGACACAGATGATGCGGTGACCATGGCGGTTAACAGCTATCGGCTGTGGCACCTGCAGCGGGTGCAGCAGAGTTTGGACAACCTGGTGCGTGAACTGGTAGCAGCAGATGACCAGAACCAGCAGTTCGAACTGGGGGAGATCTGGAGCGGCCCCTTCACCGGTGAAAACTGCGGTGATGAGTCTGCCATCAGCATCAACAATGACGGTGCCACGGGCCGGGTGGATTTTGACGGTTTCTGTGTGGTGGGGGTCAATCGCACCGACAATTTCCCGTTTACCCTTAACGGGCGCATGGAATGGGAAGATGCCCGTGTCGCTGGTACCAATAGTCTTAATGATCCGGAACCCGCCCGCCGTACGGTGAGTTTTGAGGATCTGCAGGTGGAGTGGCGGGGTGCAAGCTATTCACTCACCGGGCGCAATATCTTGTCCAGTGAAAATGGCCAGTTTATTGGTGGGCTGGATGCACGCCTGGAAGGCAGTGAGCGGGAATGGCGGATAATGACCCAGCGCGAGCAGATCAGTAATCAGCAGCAGCGGTTTATACAACAACTGTTTGTGGATGATTTGGGGGCCATGGTGATGAGCACTAGTTCCGATCCTGGTAATACCTGGGTCACCTCCAGCGTTGATTGCACCAATAACCAAGGGGCTGGCAGTGGTGGAAGCCAGCTAAACAGTCAAGATGAGAGTAACCAGGCGTTTTTCCAAATGAGATTAGCCACCTGCGATCAATTCAATTTACTTGGCTCGGAAGATGGTCAGTCACCGCTGGACTCCCGTGGCCGGGACCTGAATAACGGCCCCTTTAACCTGGCTGATAAGCTCTAAGGCTCTGCCAGGCAGCCCCCTCAGGAGGTTCATCCTGTATCCCCGGGGGCTTTAATCACTACTGCCCCGGTTAATGGTTTTTTACTGCCTATCAGCAGTTTCTGCCTTCATCGTACAGGTGCGGCTCCCCCTTTGGGCGGCGCTTAAAGCGTTTGTATTCCCACTGGTACTGGGACGGGGCCCCGCGCACTGCCTGCTCCACACTGGCATTGATGCCCGCCACAGAGGTGACCAGATCATCCCCGTACACCCGCTCATCCACCTCCCGGATCACCAGCCGGAAACCTGCCCCGTTGGGTAACCGCTGGGCCCAGGTAATCAGTGTGCGGGCACCGGTCTTGGCCACCAGCTTGGAGGCCAGTTTCATGGTCAGTATGTTAACCCCGAAGAAGGGGGCAAACTCCCCCCCCGCAGGCCGGGGGTTCTGGTCCGGCAGAATCCCCACCACACCCCCTTCCCGCAGAATAGTAAACAACCGCAACACCCCGCGGCGGTCAGCCCGCACCAACTCAGACCCGGAGCGGCTGCGCACCTTGGACATATACGCTTCCAACTCCGCCACATGGGGCGGCTCATACAGCGCCGCCATACTGAAGCGACAGGAAAAATACAGCCCCGCCAACTCCCAACACCCCAGATGCGGCGCCAGCAACAGTAACCCTTTTTCCTCCGCCAACGCCTCATCCACCAGATGCTGCCCCTCCACCTCTTTTATCAGGGACAGGCACTCTGGCACCGGGCGCTCCCACATATAGGCGATTTCTGCCATGGTGCGACCGGTATCCAGCATGCTGCTGCGGGCCAGGGCATGGCGCTCTTCATCACTGATCTCTGGAAAGGCAACCCCCAGGTTGGTTTCCGTGACCTTCCGGGCCTCCGCCCGCAACCACCAGGCCAGGCGGCCAAAAAAGGCCCCCAGTGCCTGTCCCCAGGCAAAGGGTAGGCGGCTAAACAGGTATAAAACCCCTCGCAGGGTGCGAACTCGCAGTGCTTTCATAAAACCCATCTTCGAAACTTTCAGTGCAGAGGAGTATAATACGTCGCTTATCCGAATGCAGTGGGGGTTGATCCAAGCCCTCCGCCAACCCAACAGCACCAGGTGACCCCCGTGACAGAGCTGGCGAAACCCGATATCACCACATTTCAGGGCCTGATCCTCGCCCTGCAGCAATACTGGGCCGATAAAGGCTGCGTTATTCTGCAACCGCTGGACATGGAAGTGGGTGCCGGTACCTTTCACCCCGCCACCTTCTTGCGGGCCATTGGGCCGGAGCGCTGGAAAGCCGCCTATGTGCAGCCCAGCCGCCGCCCCACGGACGGCCGTTACGGAGAAAACCCCAACCGCCTGCAGCATTACTACCAGTTCCAGGTAGTGCTAAAGCCCTCCCCAGACGATATTCAGGAGCTGTACCTGGACTCCCTGAAAGCCCTGGGCCTGGACCCACTGGAGCACGATATCCGCTTTGTGGAAGACAACTGGGAATCCCCCACCCTGGGGGCCTGGGGTCTGGGCTGGGAAATCTGGCTGAATGGTATGGAAGTCACCCAGTTCACCTACTTCCAACAGGTAGGCGGCATCGAGTGCTACCCGGTCACCGGTGAGCTCACCTATGGCCTTGAGCGCATCGCCATGTACCTGCAGGGAGTCGACAGCGTCTACGACCTGATCTGGACCCGGGACCCGGACGGGGATGTCACTTACGGCGACGTCTTCCACCAGAACGAAGTGGAAATGTCCGCCTATAACTTTGAGCAGGCCAACACCGATTTCCTGTTCAAAGCGTTTGATGAATACGAAAGCGAGAGTCAGCGCCTGATAGACATCAACTTGCCGCTGCCCGCCTACGAGCAGGTACTCAAGGCCAGCCACACCTTTAACCTCCTGGATGCCCGCCACGCCATCTCCGTCACCGAGCGGCAGCGCTTTATCCTGCGGGTGCGCACCCTGGCCCGTGCCGTGGCCGGCGCCTACCTGGCGCGGCGGCGGGAACTGGGCTTCCCCATGGCGGATGAAGCCCTGCGCCTGGAATGCCTGGCGGAACTGGATAAGGCCGATGCCAAAACCGATAAAAAGACCGATAAAAAATCCAAACAAGGGGAGGCCTCATGAGCGCCCACGATTTTCTGGTGGAAATCGGCACTGAAGAGCTGCCACCCAAAGCCCTGCTGACCCTCTCCAACGCCTTCACCGAGGGTGTCAGCCAGCGCCTGACCGATGCCGGCCTGACCTTCTCTGCAGTGGTGCCCTTTGCCGCACCCCGGCGCCTGGCCATCCGCGTGGAAGGCCTGAACGACGCCCAGCCCGACAAACCCTTTGAGCGCCGCGGCCCCGCTGTAAAAGCCGCTTTTGACGCTGCCGGCAACCCCACCAAGGCCCTGCAGGGTTTTGCCAGCTCACTGGGTATCACTCCAGATGATCTGGACACCATGGAAACCCCCAAAGGCGCCTGGCTGGTCTACCGTGGCCTGGAAACAGGCCGCGACACCGTGGATTTACTCCCCGCCATTGTGCAGGAGTCTTTGGCTGCCCTGCCCATTCCCAAGCGCATGCGCTGGGGCGCTCACCGGGAAGAGTTTGTCCGCCCGGTACACTGGGTACTGATGCTGTTTGGCAGCAATGTGGTGGAGTGTGAAGTACTTGGCCGCCCCGCGGGCCACGAGACCCGTGGCCATCGCTTCCACCACCCCGCTTCACTGCTGATCTCAACCCCGGCAGATTACGAACTGGTGCTGGAGCAACAAGGCTACGTACTGGCGGATTTTGCCCGCCGCCGTGAACTGATCCGCCAGGGAGTACAGAACCTGGCCAAAGAGCGTGTTGGCGGTGAAGCCGTGATTGACCCGGACTTGCTGGACGAAGTCACCGCCCTGAACGAGTGGCCGGTACCGCTGTTGGGCAAGTTTGAGGAACGCTTCCTCAACGTACCCCCGGAAGCCCTGATTTCTTCCATGAAAGAGCACCAGAAGTACTTCCATGTGCTGGATCAGCAAGGCCGCATGCTCCCGTGCTTCATTACCGTGGCTAACATCGAAAGTAAAAACCCCCAGTCCGTGATCGAAGGCAACGAGAAAGTCATTCGTCCACGCCTGTCTGATGCCGCTTTCTTCTACGAGACCGACCTGAAAACCCCACTGGCGGATCGTGTCGATCAGCTCAAACCTATCGTCTTCCAGAAAACCCTGGGCAGCATTCACGACAAAAGCGAACGGGTCGCCACCCTGGCCGGCCGCATTGCTGAAGCCATGAACGGCGATCCGGCACTGGCACAGCGGGCCGCCCGCCTGGCCAAGACCGACCTGGTCACGGAAATGGTACTGGAATTCACCGACCTGCAGGGCATCATGGGCCAATACTACGCCCGCCACGACGGTGAACCCGAAGAGCTGGCCCTGGCACTGAACGAACAGTACCTGCCCCGCTTCGCCGGCGACGCCATTCCCACCACCGACACCGGCGCCGCACTGGCCCTGGCTGACCGCCTGGACTCCCTGGTAGGCCTGTTCGGCATCAATCAGCCACCCACCGGCACCCGGGACCCCTTCGCCCTACGCCGGGCCGCACTGGGTGTACTACGCATCATCGTCGAACGGCAACTGCCCCTGGACCTGGACACCCTCTGCCACTGGGCAGAAGCCCAATTCAACTGCCTCACCGGGACAGGCACTGTTGATAAAGTGGTGGACTACCTGCTGGAGCGCTTCCGTGCCGGCTACGAAGAACAGGGCATGGCCGCCGAAGTGTTCCTGGCCGTAAACGCCCGCCGCCCGACCCGTCCCCTGGACTTTCACCAGCGTATGGAAGCCGTTAACAGCTTCCGCCAGCTACCGGAAGCCCAGGCCCTGGCAGCCGCCAACAAGCGGGTGGCGAACATTCTGAGCAAACAGAAAACCACCACCACCCTCACCGTCGAACCGGCCAGCTTCCAGGACTCCCAGGAAAAAGCCCTGTTCCAGGCCCTGCTGCACCAGGAACAGGAAGTGCAACCCCTGTTCGAACAGGGACACTACGACGCAGGTCTTCGCTCACTGGCTCAACTGCAGCAGCCCATTGACGACTTCTTCGACACCGTCATGGTCATGGCAGACGACCCCGCCCTGCGGGACAACCGCCTGGCCCTGTTACAACGGGTCCGAGCGCTGTTCCTGCAAGTCGCTGACATCGGCCTGCTGCCCTCAGGCAACGCCGGTTAGGATTAGCAATCAGGGGTCGCTTATGTATAATGAGCGACCTGCAAGCGGCGTGTGGCGCAGTCTGGTAGCGCACCTCGTTCGGGACGAGGGGGTCGCAGGTTCGAGTCCTGCCACGCCGACCATCATTCCCTTTTTCATCTCCAACTTCATATTGGGACAGGCACCTAAGCCCTTATTGGGACAGGCACCTAAGGCCCTGGGACAGGCACCTAAGCCCTAAGCCAAAACCTCAACCCCAATTTTCCGGCTATAGCCTTAAATTCAGCGAAAAATAAACTTCTCGTCGTCTAATTGACCTAAATCCCAGCGTCTAATTGACCTAAATCCCAGCTCAAGGGATCACTTTGTCCAAATTTCAGGCAATGGCAATCCCTGGCAAGATGTTAACCAGTGGGAGTTATAGCTTGAAGGGTATTAGGCAACGTTCGGCAATGCCCTGTGTGCTCGCCTCGAGTGTTTACGCTGATAGTGCGCTTCAAACTCATGGGCTTGGGTCAGCCACCCCGTGGTGGTATAACCCAGTCGTTCGAGGATCGGACGCACCTCTTTCGGGATGGCACCGCGTTTCCGGGGGTCAATCGCCCGGCCTGTGTAGTCAAGGAGCTTCATGTATTCGAGAAAACTAAAGGGAAGGCCGGTTTGAAGCTGCTGCCTGATGCTGCCATCAAAGTGAAGCAAGGGTTTCAGGACCAGATTAAAGTGGTTCAGGGCCTGATATTCGGTTTGACCCTGGATGGCCTCTGCCAGGCGGAACTGAGTCTGGATACGCTCTTTAACGCTGGTATGTTCGGAGGCTTCCGGCGTTTCTGCCAGGCCGGCACGAACCGGGTTTAAATCTACATAAGCCATGCAGGACAGTAAGGCAGCTTCCGTAAGCAGTGGCTGGCTTTTGAAACGGGACTCCCAGAAGTGGCCTGTAACCTCGTCTTCCTTATTGGCTTGTCGAGCAATGGGTTCGTTCAGGCATTTCATAAACCAGCTTAAGCTGCTCAGGTGTTCGCGGTAGAGATCGGCAAGGTCGCTGATAGCGGTTCGCTCTTTCACGGAGAGGGCATCACCTGCTAAGTGTTTTTGAACCAGCAGCGGCCCCTTGTGCAGAGCGCTCCAACGCTGCAGGATCTCGTCCACCCCCCAGTCATTCGCCTGTTCCGGACTAAGCTTGACCACCAGATGGTAGTGGTTTGGCATTACGGCATAGGCACACACGTCGACAGTAAAGATAGAGGCGAGCAGTCGAAGCCGGTCTTCAATCCACTGCCTTCGATACTCGTAGTTCTTGCCCGTGCGGTGATCCTTGCCACAGAGGAAGCTGCGGCGTACGCAGCGGCAAAAAAGATGGTAATAGGGGGTTTCAGACAGGGAAATCTGCTGCTTACGTGGCTGTGTCATGGCAATGTCCTTATCGCGATGGCTGCAAAACAGAAAATAATTAATCATGAGCTAACTGTCAATCCATACAGCTTTTTGCGTGTACCTTAGGAGTAGGAGTGCCTGTCCCTGTAGGAGTGCCTGTCCCTGACTCTTCCCTGACTCCCTCTGGCATACGAAACCGCAGAGTAATGGCACTTTGGCTCTTGTCGCTCACTAATGCTGGCAAGAGCCCGATGAAAGACTGGCTGGGCCCGGTGGTAGAAACAACGCCCGGGCCCAGAATAACCACTTCACCGCGTCAGCATTACCCCTGGTTAGAGAATTTGCCACCTCTGAGGCCAATCACTGCGGTCTGGCAATAATGAGACACCCTTTCCAGTTTCAAACAGATTGCCTCTTCTCCCATGGCATAGATCGAAAAACCCATGATATTCAATCCATTGCAGCAACACACCCTTGCCATAACTCGCCACTGCTCATGTTCATCATGGAGAAGAATAATGTATAAAAACAAACTGTTTAGCGAGTCCATCGCGCAACCCACAAAACAAGCCTTTCGTGTGCTGGCGGCGATCGGGCTGAGTGTTGCCCTGACCGGCTGTGGTCAATTGGGCCAACTGCTCAGCAACCCCCAGGTATCGGATGCTGATAATAACCAGGTGATCTTCGTGGGCGATTCCATTTTTGCCCTGTCTGGCGGTATCCAGGATATTCTCGAAGAAAAAGCCGGGGAAACCTTCCGGCGCTACACCGTATCTGGCGCTCAGCTGAATGGTGGCTTCCTGGCTCCCTCGATTCCCGAGCAGTATGCCACGGCCTATGCAGACAACCCGAACATCACAACCATGGTGGGGGACGCAGGGGGTAACGATATCCTTATACCCGCCATTTTTATTGACCCCAACAACTGCAAAACACGCAATTCAAGAGCTGATCTGAGTGACCGCTGTAAGGCGTTTATTGATGACCTGTATGTTGATGGCGTCGACTTCCTCAACAGCATAGCTGATGACGGGGTTCAGAACGGCGTACTCCTGGGCTACTACTACACCAAAAACGGCCTGTTCTGGCTGGCCTCCATGAAGCAGGCGGTGGATTACGGGAATATGATTCTGCAACGCGCATGCGATAACAGTACCCTTGATTGCGCCTTCGTCGACCCCCGGAGCACCATCGAAAACAGTGATATCCTCTTCGACGGTATTCACCCCAACGCCAGCGGCTCTGCCAAACTTGCCGAGCTTATCTGGCCAAAGCTGCAGCCGCTGTTGTAACGGCTGATGATCTTACCGGTGCGGCAGCCCCTGTCGCACCGGCTTTTAATTCCCCATTAAAATAACCATCAATGAAAACAGGGTTTCCATGAAGAAATTACTTCTGGCGACAAGTCTGATGGTGATAACGGTAGGTATTGGCGCCGTTATCTACACCTACCACCAACACCAGAAAACGGTTTATACCCCACTTGAACTGACCCGCGAAGCACCAACGGAAACAGCCGCAACTAGTGCCCTCGCCGCGGCCGATAGCCAGGCGGCACCCGCTTCCAATCTGGCCAGTGAACTGGCAATCAAGTATCTGGAACTGTACGGCGATACTATTGACCAGCCCGCCACCCAGGCAAAACTTCTTCACGAACTTGAGCAGTTACTCACGTTCTATCCAGAAAGCGGCTACTCGGTGTTTGCTGATGCTGTCGCTCTGGCATTTCCGGACTTGAAGGACCCGATACTGTCTCTGGTTTCTCGACTCAAGCTTTATTACCAGTGGAAGGAGGATAATCTACGGGCACTTCAGGCCATGGTGAACATGGAGCGCCAGGGCGCCTTGTGGGAGAAGCGGGAAGAAATGTTTGGCGAGAAGGCCCACCTTATCTGGGCCGAGGAAGGGGAACAACTGAGCCAGAAACAACAGGCCATCAGCCAGAAGCTTGAACGTCTGGACCAGGCGTTTGAGATCACTCCGGATGAAACCGTCTATCAGTTACAAACCACTATCAACGAGATATATGGACAACGATTCGCACGGGAGGTTATCGGTATAGATGCGCTGTCCACCACGTTGTTCAGCCTGGAGTCCATCCAGGCCCATTTACAATCACTACCGGCAGAAGAGCGTCAAGCCACGATCAATAGTCTGCGCAAACAACTCGGCTATGATGAAGCGGCCCTCGCCCGCATGGAAGCCATGGACCAGGAACGCAACAAACGCTGGGAAACCGGCAACGAGTACATGTCAGAAAGAGAACAACTGACTCTTCGTTTTAGTGGGGAACAACTGGAGCGGGAACTTGAAAGCCTGCGGGAAAAACATTTTGGCCGCTCTGCAGAAACCATCTCCCGGGAGGAAGATGAAGGCTTTTATCGTTTCAAGCGTGGGCGGCGGTTTGGACTGAACTGACAGTAAGGAGTCTTACATGATAGAACCCAAAAGCGCATTCCCCGTATTTACCGTTAAGGATCTCGCCGCTGCAAAGTCCTTCTATACAGAGCACCTCGGCTTTGAGCTTGTTTTTTCCGGTGACTGGTACATACACCTGGTGTCAAAGTCGGGTGTTCAGGTTGGTTTTCTGTTACCCGATCAACCCACTCAGCCAGCAATTTTTCAGAAACCCTACCCCGGTGAAGGGGTCATCTTCAGTCTTGAAGTAGCGGATGCGGATGCTGCATACACAGCCGCAAAATCGCAATCACTCAACATTGTGCTTGAGTTACGGTCCGAGGATTGGGGGCAGCGGCACTTCTGTATTCAGGACCCAAATGGGGTGTATCTGGACATTGTTCAGTCTTTTGAGCCAACTGAAGAATATCAGCGTGATTATGTCTCGGAATAACCTTACCCACTTCAGGCATGGTGGCGCTCAGCAATGGAGGGGAGCATGAAAGAAACCGGGAAGATCGACTATGTGGAATTACCCTCACGAGACCTTGAAGTCACCAAGCAGTTTTTTGCTGCGGCTTTTGGCTGTTCATTCGTAGATTATGGGTCTGAATACATCGCCATCGAAAACGCAGGGCTGGATGGGGGCTTCTTCCATTCAGACAAAGTGGCCACCACCCGTAACGGCAGTGTGTTACTGGTGCTTTATAGCACTGACCTGGAAGCAACCTTAGAGACAGTGCTGGGCGCTGGTGGAGACATTGTTCAGGGGATTTTCTCCTTTCCTGGCGGCCGACGCTTTCATTTCAGTGATCCCAATGGCAACGAATACGCTGTTTGGTCAGAGTGAAAGAGTGATCAGAACGCCGCCACCGGCAAGTATGATCACCACTGCCCAGGCCGGCAGTTTCCAGACGCTGAGCAGGAGAAAGCCCAGCAATGCCAGGGCAAACTCGTAACGGTCGAGTATCGCGCTGGTCCATACCGGCTGATAAAGAGCGGCCCCAAGGATGCCCACCACTGCCGCATTGGCACCTCGCATCAGCGCCTGGGCACTGTCCCAGCGCCGGAAACGGCTCCAGTGGGGTAACACCGCCACCAGTAGCAACAGGCCTGGAATGAAGATCATCACCAACGCCAGGGCAGCACCGAACAGGCTCGCTCCCAGGGGGCCCATTACCGCACCCAGATAGGCGGCAAAGGTGAACAAGGGCCCGGGCACCGCCTGGGCAGCACCATAGCCTGCCAGGAACTCGTCGGCACCGACCCAGCCAGATTGCACCACTTCGGCCTCAAGCAGTGGCAGCACCACATGCCCGCCACCAAACACCAGGGCTCCCGCACGATAGAACGCATCCATCACCACCAGTGTTTCAGAGGGATTGGCCCAGGCCAGTAACGGTAGGCCAATTAACAGAACCACAAACACCAAGCCTGCAAGGTGGCCTGCGCGACCAGAGACGGGCAGAGGTAACTCCTGTACTTCGCTCTCCACGTGCAGCCGGCACAGGGCCATGCCAGCCACAGCGCCCACCACAATAGCCGCTACCTGCCCCAGGGGCCCACTCACCAACACCACGGTAAACACTGCGGCCAGGGCAATGCCGGCCCGCCGCTGGTCCGGACAGAGATTCCGCGCCATGCCCCACACGGCATGGGCGACAATGGCCACCGCCGTCACCTTCAGGCCATGGATAATGCCCTGGCTGATAGGCCCATCGAGCACGGCAGCGCTCATGGCAAACATTATCAACACGATGGCAGAGGGCAGAGTGAAGGCAAACCAGGCTGCGGCAGCGCCCCATGGACCCGCGCGCATCAGGCCCAGAGTAAATCCCACCTGGCTACTGGCAGGGCCAGGCAGGAACTGACACAGCGCCACAAGATCGGCATAAGCCTGTTCCGAGAGCCAACGTCGACGCTCTACAAACTCGGTACGAAAATAGCCCAGGTGAGCAATGGGTCCGCCGAACGAGGTCAGCCCTAACAGCAGAAAGGCACTAAAGACTTCCCTGATTCGTCCTGCCGGGCGCGGCGTATGACTCATTGATCAGATTCCTGAAAAGCGGGTTTATGTACGCTACCGGTCTTGTCATGCATAGCTTCACCGGTAAGTTCCAGCAGTTGCCCCTTAGCCACCGCCAGCCCCTGCCGGGCAAAATCAGTGGCCCGATAAAACCTGCGCCGAGTGCTGCCCTGGTACTCTTCACGGGAGGTCAGGTACCCCTTCCGCTCCAGGGAATGCAACATGGGGTAAAGGGTCCCGGGACTTAACCGGTAACCGTGTTCAGCCAACTCGTCGATCATCCACTGGCCATAAATTTCATGCTCAATGGCGTGGTGCAGTACGTGCAACCGCACCAGGCCTGCGAGCAGATCGTGATGTTCCATGGTATTGACACCCATGATTGCTGAATCGAGAATCGATATCGGGATTCGTTTTACCACATCAGTGTTACCAGTTCACTACCGGGTCTACTGTTTCACTAGATGAGTTCCGTGCAAGAGTGCCTGTCCCTTTCACCTGGAGTGCCGGTCCCTCTTCCACATTCCAGTGCTGCATTTTGCTAACAGATCCCAGATGGGGCGGCTTCATTTGCTCCCACCGCCTGGCAATGCGTCCGGTTGAGTCTAAACTCATCAGCTGACACTCCCTTTTCAACCGCTGTCGTAGTAGGGACTTCATGACCGGTAATCGCCGACGTTGTATGGCTGGCCAGCCACTGATGGCCGGTCTGTTTTTGGTGTGTATGTGTCTGCCAGTTATTGCTTTCGCTGATGTCATTCTCGGTTCCTGGAACATTCAGAACCTGGGTTGGAACAACGACAAGCGCTTCGACAAGCTGGCCCATGTGGTGGACCATTTCGACTTTCTGGCGATACAGGAATTGATGAATGAAGAAGCCCTTGAGCGCCTTGAAGAGAAAGTAGAGACACTCTCCGGAGAATCCTGGTCGTCCATGGCCAGCCATGCCCTGGGGCGTTCCACCTATCGGGAACACTATGCCTTTTTATGGCGCGACAGTGCGGTGGAATACGTGGAGGGAGCCGTCGTCTTTATTGATAGCAGTGACGTTTTTGCCCGTGAGCCCTATTCTGCCAAATTCCGCAGCAAACGCAGCGGGCAGGCATTCGCGGTGGGTAATATTCATGTGGTGTATGGGCGCAGCGTCGGCGACCGTCTGCCAGAGATAGCAGCCCTGGTGGATTACTGGGACTGGCTGGAGGAAATATACCCGGGTATTCCGCGACTGCTCATGGGTGACTTTAACCTGGCTCCCCATCACCAGGCCTGGCAACTGCTCCGTGACCGGGGCGTGATTCCCGCCATCACCGCTGGAGCTACCACCTTAAGCCCCACAGCAGGCCGCTACGCCAATCTCTATGACAATATATGGAAGGTCAGTGGTGAGCTGGATATCCCCCGGCGGGGCATTGTCGAGTTCCCAGCCCTGTTTGGCATCGACCATGTACGGGCCAGGGATGTGGTTTCAGACCATGCACCCGTCTATATTTCCCTGGGGAATGCTGAGCTGGCCCTTCGTCCCTTCACTTCTGCAGCCATTGCTTCGATGCCCGCCGCCAATGAGGCTACCTATTGCATTGACCTCAACCGCAGCAGTCAGGAAGCGCTGCAGACACTTCCCCATATCGGACCGGCTCGGGTACAGGGAATTATTGACCGGCGCCCATGGCAAAGTGCAGAGCAGTTAAGCAGACTCTCCGGAATCGGCCCTGGACGATTAGCAGATATATTGAACAGCGGGCTGCTCTGTAAATAAACCAGCTGATCTGAAAGCCCCTATAAGTAAGCCGCTATAACGGAGACCCCATGATTATCCTTGATATTGAAGCCAGCGGTCTCGACGATGCCAGCTACCCCATTGAAGTAGCCTGGTGCGACCTGCAGGGTAACCGCTCTTATTCACGCCTGATCAATCCCGCCTGTGCCGGTGACTGGGTATTCTGGGACAGTTATGCAGAGCAGGCAGTGCATGGCATATC
>REBR01000010.1 GCA_007692645.1 Halomonadaceae bacterium
AGTCCTTTGCGAATATGAACAACAAGAACCTGCTGCTGTCCTCCAATGCGGAAATCGACACCAAACCGGAACTTGAAATTTACGCCGATGACGTCAAATGCGCCCATGGGGCCACCGTGGGTCACCTGGATAAAACGGCGCTGTTTTACCTGCTGACCCGGGGCATTGATCGCCAGTCCGCCGCCACCATGCTGAGTATGGCCTTTGTGCGCGAACTGGTTGACCAGATTCCCCTGGACGAAGTGCAGCAGCGGATTAACGGCCGCTTGGCTGACTTTATCCAGTCCAACATTCAGTCCACTTCCGAAGGAGCCTGATGACCATGAATCAGCCTGCGTCCGCCATTTCCCAGACACTGGACCTGGAAGCCGTTCGGCGGGACTTTCCCATTCTGTCCCAGTCCGTTAACGGCAGGCCACTGGTGTATCTGGATAATGCCGCTTCTACCCAGAAGCCACAGGCAGTGATGGACGCCATCAGTGATTATTTCAGCACCACACATTCCAATGTCCACCGGGGCGCCCACACTCTGGGCGACCAGGCCACAGCGGCCTTTGAAGGGGCCCGTGAAAAAGTGCGGGGCTTTCTCAATGCCGACAGCACCCGGGAAATCGTCTGGCTGCGGGGGACCACGGAAGCCATCAATCTGGTAGCCAACGGGCTGGTAGACACCCTGAAAAGTGGCGATGAAATCCTGCTCTCCCACATGGAGCACCACGCCAACATCGTGCCCTGGCAGATGCTGGCCAAACGCACCGGGGCGGTGATCAAGGTGATTGCCGTTACCGAAAGCGGCGAGCTGGACCAGGACAGCTTCCGGGAGCTGTTGAGCGAGCGTACCAAAGTGTTCACCATCACCCAGGTATCCAATGTCCTTGGCACCATCAACCCGGTGAAGGAGATGGTGGCTGCAGCCCGCAAGATGGGCGCCATCACTCTTGTGGACGGTGCCCAGGCGGTGCCCCACGGACCAGTGGATGTGCAGGATCTGGACTGTGACTTCTTCTGCTTCTCAGGTCACAAGCTTTACGGACCCACCGGCATCGGTGTTCTCTATGGCCGCTACCAGGTGCTGAAAGACTGGCCGGTGTTTATGGGCGGTGGTGAGATGATCGAGCGAGTCAGCTTCGAAGGCACCACCTGGAACGAGTGCCCTTACCGCTTTGAGGCGGGCACCCCGGCCATTGCCGAGGCCATCGGCCTGGGCGCTGCCATTGATTATATGGCAGGTCTCGGTTGGCACCAGGTGGCGGCTGCGGAACGCACACTGAATGAACGCATCCAGAGCTGGCTGCCGGACTTCAACGGCCTGCAGGTGATTGGCACGGCCGCCAATAAAGCCCCCGTGGTATCCTTTGTCATGGACGGGTTGCACCCCAGCGACCTTGGCACCTTGATGGACCAGCAGGGCATTGCCATCCGCACCGGCCACCATTGCGCCATGCCGCTGATGGCCCGTTTCGGCCTGCCAGGAACCGCCCGCGCCTCGTTTGCGTTCTATAACACGCCCGAGGAAGTGGACCAGTTCTTTACCGGCCTGAAAAAAATACAGCGGCTGTTTGCAGAATGATGTTTTATGTAACCCAGGCTTGTCAGGGGGACAACCAATGACCGCACAATCCGTAACACCGATAACCGGGGTCACCATGACCCTGGAGGCCATCGAACACACCCGCCGCCAGATCGCGAAAAACCCCCAGGTGGCGGGCATTCGCCTGGCCGTGAAAAAAAGCGGCTGCTCCGGCTATAAATACGAAGTGCAGTGGGTTGAAGAACCGGAAAGCGTGGACCTGGTCTATCAGCCCGCAGAGGATGTGAAGCTGTTCGTGCGCCACAACGATCTGCCCATCGTTAACGGCACCGAGATCGGCTTTATCCGCGAGGGCCTGAACGCCATGTTCGCCTTCCGCAACCCCAATGCCACCGCCGAGTGTGGCTGTGGCGAAAGTTTTGCAGTTAGCTGAGGATACCCATGCAGGAGCGGGAAGTTGTACTGACCAAGCGTGATGTGGAGGCCCGTATGGTGCCCTCCGGAACGGAAATGACCATTCCGAAGGACACCTTTGTCACCATCACCCAGTCACTGGGTGGCAGCTACACGGTCAACGTCAACGGCAATCTGGCCCGGGTGGAAGGCACCCAGGCGGACGCCCTGGGCAAAGAGCCGCCCATGAGCAACTTTGACACCCCGGAAGACGGCAGCGTCAATGAAAACCAGGTGTGGGAAGCGCTGCGCAGTTGCTATGATCCGGAAATTCCAGTGAACGTGGTGGAGCTGGGGCTGATCTACGAATGCTATATTCACCAGAAACAAGACCGGGGCAATGTGGTGTTTATTCTCATGACCCTGACCAACGCCGGCTGCGGTATGGGTCCGGTGATTGCGGACGACGTGAAGCGCAAAGTGGAAGATGTACCCAATGTGAATGCGGTGGATGTGGAGTTGACCTTTGACCCACCCTGGAACAACGACATGCTCACCGATGAAGCCAAGCTTGAATTAGGCATGCTTTGATATGACAGACAGCACCTCATTTACTGACAACCCCCTGGGCAGCGATACCCGCATCGAAGATATTCTCGAAGGCTTTGAGCTGCTGGATGACTGGGAAGAACGTTATGCCTACATCATTGATCTGGGAAGGAAGTTGCCGCCTTTTCCTGAAGAGCAGCGGCTGGAGCAGAATTACGTTCACGGCTGCCAGAGCCAGGTGTGGCTGATCCACCAGCGGGACCCGGACAGCGGTAAGCTGTACCTGCTGATCGACAGTGACGCCATGATTGTGCGTGGCCTGGCGGCCATTATCCTGGCAGCCCTGAATGCCAAGCAACCCCAGGAGCTGTTGGCGGTGGATGTGGACCAGCTGTTCAAAGAACTGGACCTGATGCGCCACATCTCCCCCACCCGGGGCAATGGGCTGCGCTCCATGGTGGGCAAGATTCAGAACATCGCCCAGACCGAAGCGGCCTAGGGTTCAAAACGTTGCCCACCCTTCTTTTGTCTACAGAATGGCAGTAGGAACTGGTTCAAGCGAAAGAATCGGTTTTCTTAAACACGGCTACCAACCGATCACTATGGGGGGGGGGGGCCTGGGGTGGCGCCGGGGGGGGGGG
>REBR01000180.1 GCA_007692645.1 Halomonadaceae bacterium
GGCACAGCGACGTCAATTGCTGGCAGGGCGGGAAGCGGGTATGGCAGATAATGGCCCGGTGATCTGTTCCTGTTTCCAGGTGGGGGAGCGCAGCATTGAACAGGCCCTGGCAGGGGGCTGTGATTCCGTGGCGGCCCTGGGGGAGAAGCTTCAGTGTGGCACCAACTGTGGCTCCTGTATCCCGGAACTGAAAGCCCTGATTATGTCCAGGCCGGTAGCGAACTAGGGGGTGTTGTTAACAGCGATTTTTTGCCTTTGGCAGATGAGAAGCTGGCAATTGATCGCGGCTATAGCCGCTCCCACAAGGGGGAGCAAGGCTGCAATCTGGCAGGGGGCCCTGTGGGAGCGGCTATAGCCGCGATCGGGAGGTATAGATAAGAAAAGTGTGAGCAAGGTTTTTACACACTAGCCGGCTTCCTGATGCCACAACAGTCCGGGAGGCACCCGAAAGCGCAGGCCCCGGTGGCGCCCGGTACCCATTACGGTGCAGGTTTTGCGGTTGACCCGGATCACCTGCCCGGTACGCACATCCGGTGCCTGGCCAAACAGCACTGCATCCCCGGGGGCGTAAGCCGCCAGCCGTTCACGGGGTTCCGCGGGCAGGGTGTGGGGTGTGGCGCTGAGGGGTAGCTGGCGGGCCCTGGCCAATTCAAACAGGGTATCCCGCACCGTATCTGCCGCACCACACTGATGCAGGTCATCCAGCAGCTGGTAAAAACGGGGGGTATGCACCTGTCCCCGGCGACGAACCCCGGTCAGGCTCTGTTGCAGGTGGGCAAACTCATGGCAGCAGGTATGGGCCAGCAGGTTAAGCATGGACACCTCCCCCTGCCAGTAGCCACGCTGGCGTATCTCCCGTGTGGACAACCAGCCGGCACAGTGCCCGGGGTCGGCCTTGTCTGCCACCATATGGGTGCCATAGACAATTTCGTGGTGATGGGCCCCAGGGTCATGGCGATGATAAGTGGCACGACCCCGGCCAGGGCGGCATGTCAGCCGGGTCAGGTGGTAACCACCGGCTTGTTGCCAGCCCTGCCACAGAACCTGTTCCGTGGTGTCGCTCATCAGCTGGGCCAGTGCCCTGGCCTGCCGGGGGTCCAGCATGGTTCCACCTGCCAGTGTCAGTTGGGGGGGTAGCGCTGGAACATTTCTTTGGCCAGGCGATCAATCAGCCGGGTGCGCTGATCCGGGGACATGCGTTCTTCCAGATTCTGCTGTCCAGTGCCCCGCCACACCACCTGGCGGTTGTTGCTGTCCACCAGCTCCACAACCAGCTTGCCTTCCTTCACTTCCCGGGTAGGGGGTGCGCTGGCCACGCCAAAGCCGAATGGGCTGCGGCCGAAGCCGACACCAAATGAAGCACCGGTGGATTCGGTACGGCGGGCATCTTCAATGCGGTAGCGCACCAGCAGGTCCGCCTCTTCCCGGTCGTCCACAAAGCGCATACCCACCTGCTGGTTCAGTTCCCGGCGCAGGGCGCTTTCAATGCGGGCGCTGTCCAGGGTCTGGAAACGGTCCGGGTCCTGCTCATCTTTGCCCACCAGGGTATAGGTCTGGTACTGCTCGAAACTGGCCCGGCTGTCATGGTCGGTTACCACATAACGGGCACAGCCACTTAGCAGCAACAGCACCATGACAATAAGGGCAGGGTAGCGCCAGCCAGCTGGTGAGGGCTGGGAAAGCCGTGAATTGTCCATAGCAGTAACCTCAAATATGGGAGACATACTGTGCATTAATACCAGTAATACGTCCTCATATTACCTGACAGATGCATGCATAGCGTAAAGGTTACACCATGGCAATGCTACCGGGTTCACGCCCTGGCTAACGTTCCCGGAAACGCTCCACCAGTGAGTACAGCTCCTGGGCCATCTGTTCCACCTGGGCACTGCCAGTAACCCCTTTCTCCGCACTCAGGGTGCTCTGATCCGCCAGCTCCGCAATGCGGGTGATCTGCTGGTTGATCTGTTCCGCCACCTGGGTCTGCTGCTCCACCGCTGAAGACATCTGCAGGGACTGGGAGGCAATACTGTCTACATTGTTCACCACCTGCCCCAGTTGCTTCTCGGTATCCTGCACTGAGGCGAGGCCCTCATCCGCATAGCCGCGGCTGGTCTCAGTGGCTTTCAGGGCATCCGCCACCTGCTGCTGGAAATTCTGGATGATGGTGTGGATCTGTTCAGTGGAGTCCCGGGTACGGGCCGCCAGTTTACGCACTTCATCCGCCACCACGGCAAAGCCCCGGCCCTGTTCACCGGCCCGGGCCGCTTCGATGGCGGCATTCAGGGCCAGTAAGTTGGTCTGTTCGGCAATATCGGTGATCAGTTGGGTGGCAGCGCCAATCTGGTCAGTAGAGGCCCCCAGGCGGGTGATGACCTGGCTTACCTCACCCACACTGTCGGTGAGGCGGCTGATAGCGGTGGAACTGTCTGAGGCCAGGCGGGCAATCTCCCGGGTGGCTTTATTGGCGCTCTCTGCCTGCTGGGCACTCTGGTTGACATTCTCTGAGACCTCCGCAATAGAAGCGCTCATTTCATTAATGGCAGAGGCGGTCTGTTCAGTTTCCGCCTGCTGTTCAATGATGCGCTGTTTGCCGGTTTGCAGTTGCACATGATTCTGGGCCGCCTGGCGGGACAGGTTGCCGGCCAGCTGGTCCATACGGGTAATGGCGGTATTGAGCCGGGCCTGTTCACTCAGCAGCAGCATGTCCAGTGGCTGGTAGATGGCATCCCGGCCGGAGTAGATGCTGGCGCTGAGCTGGTCGCTGTAGGCGCTGGGGCGCAGTGCCAGGCTGCGGGCGACATTGCGTTTAAGGGATTGCTGCTGCCAGCCCAGGGCCAACAGAAAGCCGATGCCCGTGCCGCTGGCCACCAGGGCTGTGCCGGCACCCAGGGCCAGGGGTAACAGGCCCCCGGCGGCGGTAATGGCACCGGGCAGGGCGCGCCCTGCCAGACCGGACAGAGAACCCAGGGCATCGCCAGGGGTGCCCCCCTGGCCCATGCGGGCATAGGCCTGTTTGGCCCTGGCGACCCAGTCCGGGTGGGGCTTGCTGCGCACCGATTCAAAACCGGTGATCTTGTTACCTTCACGGATCGGGGTGACATAGGCGCTGACCCAGTAAAAGCCCCCATCTTTGTTGCGGTTTTTTACCACCCCCATCCAGGGCTTGCCCGCCTGCAGGGTTTGCCACATATGCTGGAATACCGACTCCGGCATATCCGGATGACGAATAATGTTGTGGGGCTGGCCCACCAGTTCTTCCCGGCTAAAGCCACTGATAGCGACAAAGGCGTCGTTGCAGCCTTGAATCACCCCTTTTTCATTGGTGGTGGTAATCAGTGGTTGGTCGTCCTGGACCTGATATTCAGTGGCGTTGACGGGAAGATTACGGCGCATTCGGCTCAGACCTTTATACAGCGGGTGATACCTCTTGTTGCAGTGGGTGTTCTGGTCAGAGGCAGGTAATTAAGCATAGTAAAGTCTAAGGTTGCCATACTAGCTATAAGGAAACCCTTATTTATTGGCAGAAATTATACCTATATGGCGGCTGTGCCGATACTCAGGCCAGCCAGCCAGTGATAGCCTGCCAAAGCAGGCGCAGGGCCAACAGGGTCAATATGGCATTGAACAGGTGGTGAAACCGCTGATCATTGATGCGCCCAAGCAGCATCAGGCCCAGGCGGTTGCCCACCACCGTGGCCAGAATCATCAGGGCAATAAACCCCAGCCAATCCAGCAAAACAAAACCAAGACCGCCGAACAACACCGCCTTGGGGGCATGCTGCAGGGTCATGGCGCTGGCAAAAGTGGCCACGGTGGCGAAACGGTGCTGGGGAATCTGTTTGATAAAGGCGGCGACCAGGGGGCCGGTGGCACCAACGAAAAGACTGGCAAAACCGGTAAAAGCCGCGGCCAGCATAATGCCTACCGGACCAAAAGCGGCTTTTGGTAACCCCGGTCCCCAGCTCATCCACAGCACAAACAGGGCAATGCTCAACTGCCAGACCTGTTCCGGCAACCGCACCAGCACCAGACTGCCCAGCCAGGCCCCAAGCAGTGTCCCAGGCAGAAACGCCAGGATTACCCGGCCGTTGATGTGGCGCCAGGTCATGGCCGCCCGGCTGGCATTGGCCCCCATCTGAATCAGGCCATGAACCGGGATCAAAGCCCCGGGGGGAATTGCCAGGGCCATCACCAGTAGCAGGGCAAGGCCACCACCGACACCGAACAGGGAGGTGATCATGGCCGTGCATACCGCTGTGAGCATTAATACGGCGACCCACAGGGGCGCCAGATCAGCGGGCAGGCTGAGAATTTCCACAGATCAGGTTCCTGAAACGGCCTCAGCCGCCGGTCATATTCATAAAGCGCAGGATCTGCACCTCGCCATTACTGCTGAAATGGTGCTGCTCTGGCTTCAGGTCCATGGCCTCAATAATGGCCTGGCGGATGGGCTGGTCGTCCCCGGGGTGGGCCCGGAGTAAGCCCCGCAGATCCACCGCATCTTCGTTACCCAGGCACAGCAGCAACTGGCCCTCTACGGTGACCCGCACCCGGTTACAGTCACCACAGAAGTTGTGGCTGTGGGGGGAAATAAAGCCCACCCGGGTGCTGCTGTCGGCCATCTGCCAGTAGCGGGCCGGGCCACCACTGCTGGCGGTGGTGGCGGTCAGGGGGTAACGGCCATGAATCAGCTGGCGTACCTCATCGCTGGAGCAGAAACTGCTGGCCCGGTCGTGGTGACCGATCTCCCCCAAAGGCATTTCTTCAATAAAGCTGATATCAAGCCCCCGGTCCCTGGCAAAGGTCACCAGGTCCAGCACCTCATCATCATTCTGGCCCCGCAGAATCACGGCATTGAGCTTGATGCCGTGGCCCGGTTCAAGGAAGCCCGCCGCAATGGCTGCATCAATACCGGCAATGACCTGGGACAGCTGGCCGGTACGGGTAATCTGCCGGAAACGCTCGGGCTTAAGGGAGTCCAGGCTGATATTAAGCCGTTTCAGGCCCGCGGTTTTCAGGGCCTGGGCCTTTGCCGGTAACTGGCTGGCGTTGCTGGTCATGGCAAAGTCGTTCAGACCCAGGGTGCCGATCTGTTCAACCAGGGACACAATGCCTTTACGCACCAGGGGCTCGCCGCCGGTAAGGCGGATCTTGCTTACCCCCAGGTTCTGGAAAATACCCGCCACACGGGCAATTTCCTCCAGGGAAAGCACCTGATCCCGGGGCAGGAAGGTCATGTCTTCACTCATGCAGTAGACGCAGCGGAAGTCACAGCGGTCGGTCACCGACAGGCGCACATAGGTGACCTGCCTGCCGAAGCGATCAACCAGAGGCGGATTCTTTGTTATGCTCGTCATCGCTGAGGCTCCGGGGGCTTACTACAGTATCAGGGCTCAGTGTAATGCAATCCTGGGCACCCCGGCTAACGCCGCCGCTACCGGCAGGCCGCCTCTGTCCATCACTGGCTGGCCATGCCATGCTGACCCAGACCTGAAAGGAGGCACAGACAGTAGGCTTATGATGGAGTGGTTGTTGTTCGTACTGATAGCGCCCCTGGTACTGCTGGTTGCCTTTTCCCGCTCCAGCACCAGGGCCCTGGTTGCTGCCCAATTGCTGGTGTTGGCATTGGTGCCCCTGTGGTGGCTGTTGGGGCTGCCATGGGTCGCCCTGGCACAGTTGCTGTTTGCCGTGCTGGCCTGTTGCTGGTTACAGTGGCGGGTTTTACAGCGCCAGGGGGAGGATTACCGCTGATGATACTGGACGGGTTCCCGCTAGAACTGACGCCACTGACGTTGATTGCAGGCCTGCTGCTGCTGGGGGGCACCCTGGGTTTTGCCTGGAATAAAGACATGCTGCGCCGGGTGCTGGCATTTAATCTGATGAGCAGTGGGGTCTTTCTGCTGCTGGCGTTAACCCTCAGTCCTGAGAATGGTCAAACCGGTCTGTTACAGCTGTTGTTGATTCTGTTTATGGCGGTCAACGCCCTGTTGAGTGCCTTGGTATTGCATCTGCGGGCACGCCTGCAACAGCTGACGGGGGTCACCGCCGTGGCCCAGGAGCCAGAGCAGGAGTCATCCTCTTGAGCCTGGCTGCTGTTTCTCCCCTGTGGTTGATTGCCCTGTTACTGCTCAGTCCCCTGGTGGCACTGCTGGGCTGGCGCCGCTCCCTGCCGGGCTCGCTGGTGGTGCTATTGGCGGTGGCGCAGCTACTGCTGGCCCTGGGGCTTTGGCGGCTGCTGGCGCTGCAGGGACCGATGCACTGGGAGCTGTTCCCCCAGGCCGGGTTACCCGGGCTGTCACTACGCTTCGACGGCCTGGCCTTGCTGTTTGTGTTGCTCAGCAGCCTGATCGGGGCTTTCAGTGCGTTACAGTCGTTGTTGTATTTTAAGGGGTTGCCGGTGGTGCAACACCGGCTCTGGCCCCGGTTCTGGTTGCTGCTGCCGGGGCTGCACCTGGTATGGCTGGCAGGGGATCTGATTACCCTGTACATAGCCATGGAATGGGTGGCGGTGTGTGTCACCGGGTTGATTGCCCTGGGGGGGCAGGAGCCTTCGTTGCGGGCGGCCATGCGCTACATGCAGGCAGTGCTGCTGGGGACCCTGGCTTTTCTGCTGGGGGCGGTGCTGCTTTACGGCCATTACGGCACCGTGGTGTTGGCGGAGCTGACCAGCCAGATGTCACCGGGAGTGGTACCTTTGCTGGCCCTGGCCCTGATCAGTGCCGGACTGGTGTACCGGGCCGCCCTGTTTCCCCTGCATGCCTGGCTACCGCCGGCCCATGGCAGTTCCTATGCCCCCCTGAGCGCCCTGTTATCGGCACTGGTGACCAAGGTGTCCTTTTACAGCCTGGCCCGGCTTTGGCTGGATTGGGGTGAGACCCTGAATACGGTGGCTCTGGCCCAGGCTCTGGGTGTGTTGGGGGCCCTGGCGATTCTTTGGGGGGGCTGGATGGCCTGTCGCCAGGACAAGCTGAAAATGCTGGTGGCCTATTCCTCGGTCAATCAGGTGGGTTATTTCTTTCTGCTGTTTCCATTGTTGTTGTCCGGTTCCCCGGAGGCCGCCGCCCTTGGCCGTGACGGTGCCATGTTGCAGGTGATCAGCCATGCCCTGGCCAAGGCGGCGCTGTTTATGGCGGCGGGGAACCTGGTGCTGGCGGCGGGCAGCGATCGCATGGCAGGGCTGGCGGGGATCACCCGGCTGCTGCCACTGTCGCTGTTCAGCTTTGGCCTGGCGGGGGTGTCACTCATGGGGCTGCCCCCCAGTGGCGGTTTTATGGCCAAGTGGGCCCTGTTACAGGCCAGCCTGATAAGTGGTCAGTGGTGGTGGGGGCTGGTGCTGCTGGCGGGAGGGCTGCTCTCGGCGGGGTATATTTTCCGGGTATTCCGGCTGTCATTTGAGGAGCGCCAGGCGAGCCACCGGTTCCACCCCCAGCCGCTGCTGGCAGAGTGGTTGCCCCTGGTGCTGGCGCTAATGGCGGCAGGCCTGGGGCTGCTGGTGAGGGTGCCCCTGGACATCATGACCCTGGGGACGGATGCCATGGGGGTAGTGCCATGACCATGACCAATATGCTGCCCCTGTTGGTGTTGGGGTCCTCTCTGCTGGTGGCGCTGATTATTTTCATGGTGCCGGAACCCCGTTATAAGCTGCGCACAACGGTCAATCTGCTGGCTGCTGTGATCAAGCTTATATTGGTGGCGGGCATGGCCTGGGGAGTGCTCCAGGGGGGCTTCTACGAGACCCGCTTCCCGGTGATGCCGGGGCTGGATTTTGTGCTCAGGGCAGACTCCCTGTCGGTGGTCTTTGCCGGGCTGTCGGCGTTGCTGTGGCTGCTCACCACCTGTTACGCCATTGGCTACCTGAAGGGCTCAGCCAACCAGCGGCGTTTCTTCGGTTTTTTCAGCTTCTGTGTGGCCAGTACCCTGGGTATAGCCCTGGCGGGTAACTTGTTCACCTTCCTGCTGTTTTACGAGATTCTGACCCTCTCCACTTACCCCCTGGTGGTTCACCGTGGCACCGAGGCAGCCCTGCGGGCGGGCAAGCAGTATCTGATTTACACCCTGAGCGGCGGTGCGGTGATGATGCTGGGGGTGGTCTGGTTACAGGCGGGCTTCGGTGATCTGGACTTTATCCGTGGCGGCCACAGGGAGGTGCTGGCGGGTGCTGATACGCGGGTACTGGTGGCCATTTTTATGCTGTTGATTGGGGGGCTGGCGGTGAAGGCGGCCATTGTCCCCCTCCACGGTTGGCTGCCCAGCGCCATGGTGGCCCCGGCGCCGGTCAGCGCCCTGTTACACGCAGTGGCGGTGGTGAAAGCCGGGGTGTTTGGCATTGTGCGGGTGGTGTACGACCTGTTTGGCAGTGATTTTGCCGCTGAACTGGGGTTGTTGCTGCCCCTGGGCATACTGGCGGCCTTCACTATTCTGTATGGCTCAGTGAGGGCCCTGTATCAGGTGGACCTCAAGCGCCGCCTGGCGTTCTCCACGGTCAGCCAGGTGTCTTACATCACCCTTGGGGTGACCCTGCTTGGTCCACTGGCCACCGTGGGGGCAGTGGTGCATCTGATCCACCAGGGGGTAATGAAGATCACCCTGTTCTTCTGTGCGGGTATTTACGCGGAAACCCTGGGGATTCACCGCATTGACGAGCTGGACGGGGCTGGCCGGCGCATGCCTGTGACCAGTGTGGTCTTCACCGTGGGTGCCCTGGGGATGATCGGCCTGCCACCCTTGGCGGGCTTTATCTCCAAGTGGTACCTGGGGCTGGGGGCACTGGAAGCGGGCATGGTGTGGGTAATACCGGTGCTGGTGGCCAGCACGATGCTGAATGCGGCCTATTTTCTGCCCATTGTGCACCGGCTCTGGTTCCGCCCCCAACGCCAGGGGGCGGATTGGGCTGCTGCGGTGCCAGGGCGCCCTGAGTGCCACCGGGCCATGCTCTGGCCAGCCATTATTACCGGCCTGTTCGTGGTGCTGCTGGGGCTGCTGGCCAGTTTGCCCATGAGTCCCCTGCAGTGGGGCCTGTTCATGGCTGAGCAGGAGTACGGCCTGTGAGTCTGTTGCTGCTGACCATACTGACACCACTGCTGCTGGCACTGATGATCCTGAGCCCCCATTTGCGGCCCTGGATGCGCTACTGCCTGCCCCTGGCAGTGGTGCCGGCATTACTGCTGGCCCTTAAGGGGGACCCAGAGCACCTGGTATTGCCCTTTATGCTGACCGGTATGGAGCTGGGCCTTGACCCCTTGCGGGGGGTGTTTCTGTGGCTGGCGGTACTGGTATGGCTGGTGGCAGGGGCCTTCGCCAGCCGTTACCTGGGGGGTGACCGTTATCAGCACCGCTTCTGCTTCTACTGGCTGCTGACCCTCACCGGCAATCTGTGGCTGATACTGGCTTTTGATGTGCCGGGGTTTTACAGCGGTTTTGCCCTGATGACCTTCGCCGCTTACGGGCTGGTGGTACATAACGCCAGCAAAGAGGCACAACGGGCCGGGCGGGTTTATCTGTGGATGGCGGTGCTGGGGGAGGGGTTGCTGGTGGCGGGTCTGTTCGCGGCAGTTTCCGCGACAGACAATTATGCCAGCTCCCTGCACCTGCTGCCGGCGGCGATTGCCGAATCAGAGCAGACTCTGCTGATCAGCGGGCTGATTTTCTTCGGTCTCGGGGTCAAGGCCGGCATTGCCGGGCTGCACCTGTGGCTACCACTGGCACACCCGGTGGCACCCACCCCGGCCAGTGCGGTGCTCAGTGGTGTCATGATCAAGGCCGGTTTGCTGGGCTGGCTGCTGTTACTGCCGTTGGGGGAAGTGAACCTGCCCGGGGCTGGTCTGGGGGTGGTTGTTCTGGGGCTGGTAGCGGCACTGGGGGGGGCACTGATCGGGGTCTGCCAGCAGTCCCCCAAGGCGGTGCTGGCCTATTCCAGCATCAGCCAGATGGGCCTGATGACCCTGGCGGTGGGGGCGGCATTGATGGATGCCCAGGCAGCCCCGGCATTGATGGGTATTACCGCGCTGTATGCCCTGCACCATGGTCTGGCCAAAGGCACCCTGTTCCTGGGGGTCAGCACCTTGGGGCGCAACCCCTGGTGGCTGCTGCCCCTGGCGCTGCCGGCCCTGGCCCTGGTGGGCTGGCCCCTGAGCAGCGGTGCGGCGGCCAAGCTGGCCCTGAAGGATGCGCTGCCAGCAGCACTGGACACCGGCTGGCTGCTGGCCTTGCTCAGTCTGGCGGCGGCAGGCACCACCGCACTGATGTTGCGTTTCTTCTGGACGCTGAGGGGGCAGTTACGGGAGAGCGGCCCCCGGCGGCCAGACCCCTGGCTACTGGCCTGCTGGCTGGTGGGGCTGGCCTGTACCGGGGGGCTGTTCTGGTGGTTGCCCCTGCAAGAGCTGCCGGCACTGGTCTATGGGCTGTCGCCGGGGAAGGCCGTGGATCTGATATTGCCGCCTCTGGTTGCCATGGTGCTGGCAGCCCTGGGCTGGGGCCTGCTGCGCCAGTGGCTGAAATGGCCGGCACTGCCACCCGGTGATCTGCTGCTGCCGTTAACTGCCCTGATGGTGTGGCTATCACACCAGGGCCATCAGTCAGGGCGTGCTGTGGCGGTCCCGGGTCAAAGGCTGATGGTCAGGGGCAGAGTGCTGCTGGACTGGCTGATGCTGGACCGGGGGCGACCGGAACGCCTGGAGGCCTGGTTGCGGCAACAAGTGGCGTGGATTTTTCTGTTGCTGCTGTGTCTGATGATGCTACTTGCACTGAGTAGTCTGTAGGGGTGAGACTCCGCCTCCATAAACTCATTACTCTCATGGCAGATTAGGAGATCCCGATGGTGCAACGCACGGAATCACCAGGAAGCGAAACCGCCAAAAGCCGGGGTCAGTGGTCTTCTGAACCGGCTTTTGTGTTTTCCATGGCGGCTGCGGCGGTGGGGCTGGGTAACCTGTGGCGCTTCCCTTACATGGTGGGGGAGTTCGGAGGGGCAGCGTTTATTCTGGCGTACCTGCTGGCGCTGTTTATTATCTGCATGCCGATGATGATTCTGGAGGTGGCAGCCGGGCGCCTGGCCCAGGGCAACACAGTACATACTTACCGGCAGGTTAACCGTTTCGGGGCCTGGTATGGCTGGTTTGTAGTGGGTTTGACGGTACTTGTGACCAGCTACTATCTGGTGATTACCGGCTGGACTCTGGGGTACGCCGTGGATTCGGTGCGGGACGAGCTGCGCCCCTTTGCAGATTTTTCCCAGGGTTATGCATCGGTCTGGTTCTTTCTGGCCACATTAGTGCTGGCGGGGCTGTTTCTGATCAGGGGTATCGGGGCTATAGAGGCATTCTCCAAAGTGCTGATGCCTATGTTGATTGTGATGATAATCGGCCTGGTGGTGGTGGCCAGCCAGATGGCAGGCTGGGAAGAGGCCAAGGACTTTCTGCTGGTGGCAGACTTCAGTGCCTGGGGGGACACCCGCCTGTGGGTTATGGCCTTTGGTCAGGCCTTTTTCACCCTCGCCCTGGGTCAGGGTTATCTGGTGACTTACGGCAGTTATATTCCCCGTAAAGCCCATGTGCCCAGGGCCTGCCTGGTGGTGGGGATTACGGAAACCATCATTGCCCTGCTGGCGGGCTGGATGATTTTCCCCTTCGTGTTTACCTACGGCTTAGACCCCGGGGAGGGCAGCCAGCTGGCGTTCACCACCTTGCCAAAGGTGTTTGAAAATATGGCCTGGGGCCTGCCAGTGGCGATGGCCTTTTTCTCACTGTTTTTTCTGGCGGCTTTCAGCTCCAGTCTGGCGGGGCTGAAAGTGATTGTCAGTGCGGTGGCGGAAGAATTTCGCATCACCAATACCAAGGCAGTGCTGATTGTGGCGGCATTGATGCTGGGGCTGGGGCTACCCTCAGCCCTGAGCTTTACGCCACTGGCGCTGACCATTGGCGGTATGCCGGTGCTGGATTGGGTAGACCAGATGGTGGGTACACAGGTGGTGCTTTTCTCTGGTATTTTCGGTGCGGCTTTCTTCTGCTGGTTTGTCCGCCCCATGAAGCTGCGCACCGCTCTGGGCACTTCTAACCGCTGGTGGCAATGGCGGATCTACATCGTCGGCCGCTGGTTGCCGTTTGCGGTGCTGCTGTGGTTGCTCCTGACCTGGATCTTTTAGCCATAACTAGCGCATTTCAAAGCGCACTGGCAGCTCTACCCGGAAACGCTCGCCGGCAATATCATCCGGAACCCCGGGGAGGGGTGAGGCCCGGTTGAGCATTTCCAGGGCGGCATCATCCAGCAGGCGATAGGCGCTGCCTTCCTCTACCCGTGCCTCAGTGACTTCCCCGTCCCGGTTAAAGCGCAGGGACAGCTGTACCGTTCCCTCCTGGCCCATACGCCGTGCCCGGCGCGGGTATTCATAGAACTCCGCCAGGTGGGCTGACAGGGTGGCCAGGTAACTTTCCTGAGTGTCACCCCCGGTGAGGGTGACCGTTTCGCTGTCTGGGGAGGCGTTTTCAGCCCCGGCCTGCTGATCTTCTGCCAGCTCCTGATCCGGCTCCTCAACGGTTTCCACATCATCAAACACCGGACTTACCGGTGTTTCAGGTTCGGGTTCGGGTAAGGGGACCCGTACCGGCTCACTCTCAGGCTCACGCTAGGGGACGGCGAAAGTTCTGGCTCGGGCTCGGGCTCGGGCTCTGGCTCTGGCTCTGGCTCTGGCTCTGGCTCTGGTTCTGGTTCTGGTTCTGGTTCTGGTTCTGGTTCTGGTTCGGGCTCCGGCTCCGGCTCCGGCTCCGGCACGGGTTCAACCTCCTGCTCCGGCGGTCGGGCAGCGGGGGTGCTGGCGGTACTGACCACAAAACCCGGCTGACTGGCGGTCTCACTGCTGGGGCTGTCCATTGCCTGGGGCGGCCGCTGGTAAAGAATTAACAGGTGCAGCGCCACCGCCAGTACCAGGGCGGCGGCAGCCAGTATTTTACGCTGTAGTGGATTCATGGGGCCTGGTCCGTCAGCAGGATCACATCCGGGTGGCCAGCCTCTGAGAGCTCCTGGAAGCGGGCCTCAAGATCCGCCATGGACAGATCCTGATGGGCGCCAATACGCAGCCGGTTGTCCACATCATAGCTGGGCAGGCGCTGTTGCAGCTCACTGGCGGACAGGGGACGACCCTCCTGCAGCAGGCTGCCATCAGCGGCAATCACCAGATCCAGGCGGGGGTCGTCCTGGCTGGCGGTTTCAGCACTGGAGGGCAATGGTGGCAGTGCGTCCTGCATGATAATGCCGGCAATAAGAAAGAACATCAGCAGCAGAAAAACCACATTAATCAGGGGCAGCAGGCCATCTTCCAGGCGATCGGTAACGGTGTTTTCCGGGGTGCTGGCGCCGGGTATAAAGGAAGGCAGGGTCATGGTGCATCCCCCTCCGGGCCGCTGTTGCCAGCAGTGCCGCCCCGGTGCCAGCTGGGGTGCAGATTCTGCTGGCGAATCTCCCCGAGCCAGAAGGTGAACTCAGACAGGGGTACCGTCTCACCGGTGCTCAGTTGAACCCTGTCGCCGCTGTAGCTTTGCAGTTGAGCCAGCAGGGCTTCCCGGTCCAGGCTGTCGCCGTTCCAGCTCAGGCTGCCATCACTGCCCAGGTGGAGCCGGGAGGGCAGCGGTTCGTCGCTGTGTTGCTGGCTGTCTGCACTGGTGGTTTCCAGCTGCACCAGCCCCATGGGGGTTAACCGTGAGGTGAGCATAAAAAACAGCAACAGGATAAACACCACATCAATCAGTGGTGTCAGCCTGATGGGCAGGCGCCGGTGGGGGCGGGGTTCAAGCCATTGCATGGTGCTGTGAGCGTTCCTCACCGGTGGTGCTGCTGTGGTTGCCCGGGAGTGACTGGCTGTCGCTGGCCTGGGCGGGTGTTGCGGCGCTGGCGGGGGACTGGAAAATGCGCACCAGGTAATCGTTGATATGCTGCTGGGTGCGGCGCAGGCGGAATTCCAGCCAGGCGGCCAGGGCGGCAAAGGGGATGGCAATAATCAGCCCCGCAGCGGTGGTGGACAGGGCTTCATAGATGCCGCCACTGAGTTCGCTGGGGTTGGCCTGGCCTTCACTGCCCGCCATGGTATTAAAGGCGGTCATCATGCCCATTACGGTACCCAGCAGGCCGAGCAGGGGCGCCAGGGCGGCAATCACTTCAATCAGTTTCAGGGGCGATTCAAAGGGGGCCACCAGGCGCTGCGCCCGGCGTGCCAGTTCTTCCCGCATCAGCCCGGCGGTTTGTCCCTGCAGGCGGCAGGCCATGGCGAAAGACAGCAGCCCCGCCATGGGGTTGCGTTGCCCGTCCAACTGACGGCGTGCCGCTTCACCTTTTCCCTGGCACCAGTCAGACACTGCGCTGTCAATGCTGCGGGTGCAACGGGGGGAAGACGTCACCATCAATACCAGG
>REBR01000100.1 GCA_007692645.1 Halomonadaceae bacterium
AGGGGCACGGCTATTGCGGGGAGTGCGGGCGACACTGCCCTGGGAAGAAAATAGCTGCCTTATCAGTTCGGGTACCGCCTTGATCATCAGCCGGAGTACACCGGGGTTGCTGACATAGTCCTCATAGCTGGGGGGCGGGCCCATGGGGTCGAGGATGTTCTCATCCATGGCATAGCAGCGCAGCACCCCATCCGTCATCAGCTGAATGGAAAAGCCATCGGTGATGGCATGGTTGATGGCTATCAACAGTTCGCTGTGTTGCTCCCCTGACACCAGGGTGGCCCGCCACAGCAAAGGGCTGCTCGGCAGTATGCTGTCGTCTACCTCTGTTTCAACGATCTCCCGCCAGTGCTCTTCTGACTGGCGGGGTACCAGATGCAGGGGAACCGGTGCCTGGGTGCGGAAAATAAAGCTGGGCCGGTTGTTGTTGCAGCCGACCCTGGCCCGCAGCAGGGGATAGGCCTGCATGGCACAGGCCAGGGCCCGCTCCAGGCGCTCCGGGTCGACCTTGCCCTGGAGAAAGATCGCAAACAGACCATTGTTGGAAGCAGCTTCGCTGAGCCGGCACCACAGCTGTTCGCCATAGCTTAACGGGCGGGGAGGAAAACCCCCGTTGTTAGCCTCTGTTGAGTGTGTATTCATCTGGCCCACCTTTTTCTAGGGACAACGCCTTACAGGACCTGCACCGGCACGGGGTGGTGATCTGATGGGGTAACGCCGGCACCCCATAACGGGGAAAGGCACGCTAATGCCTTAACTTGCGACGACACTTATTCGCAGTCAATTCATTAGGTGGCACAAGTGAACTTCTGTGGGCTGGTTTGCAGGCAGGGAGTGCGCCAATGCGCAGATATTGATTAGCAAGCTATCTATTTTGGTTCCTTTTTACCCATGGCTTCTTTGAGCCCGGCAAAGGGATTGTGAGTGGCGGCGGTTCTGCTGCTTTCCTTGCTGCCGCCATAACGCACGAAGTGCTCGAACTTGTGGTGTTCTTCGTCGTGGCAGTACAGGCACAGCAATTCCCAGTTGCTGCCATCGGAGGGGTTGTCGTCATGGTCGTGGTTGACGTGGTGAACCGTCAGTTCCCGCAGGTTGGCGTGGCTGAATTCCCGGCTGCAGCGGCCGCAGACCCAGGGGTAGAGTTTTAGCGCCTGCTCCCGGTAGCCCTTTTCCCGCTGGTTAATATAGTCCCGCTGTTGCTGCAGAACCCGGTCCAGTTTGCTGCTATCGGATTGGTTGGTGGCCATAACAGACCCTCCATAATAATGATGGGAACGGCTTACAGGCAGTCGCTGGCACCGGCCTGGGCCCGGTAACTGTGAAATTTGCCGCCAGGGCTACCATGCCGTGGTTCGCCATCAGACAGGCCTCCCTTCAGTGGGGCCAGGCGGCTGCCTGATGTGTTATTCGCCCCGGGCCTGGGGGACTTTCTTTAGTGCGGCTTCCAGCAGATCGTTCAGCAGATCCTCTTCACTCTGGCCCGGGTAGAGGGCGGCCAGGGCCTTGAGCCGGGCAGCATCCTCCAGGGCCACATGCACCTGGTAATGGTGGGGGCGCTCCGGGCGTTGCTGGTCGTTCTGTTCCCATTGTTGGGGTAGTTCGCTTAATTTCATGACCGCTGTTCTCCCTGGTGGTGGCTATTAGCGTGCAGCTACAGGTATCACCCCTGTCAGCGAATGCCGCTGTCTGTGTACTATAGGGTATAGTCAGTTCAGGTTGTTGACCAGACAGGGGCAGGTGAAAGCATGACGGAATTACATCCCGCACTCCGGGAAAACGTACGAATGCTCGGTGAACTGCTCGGTGAGTCCATTCGTCACAAGCCCGGTGAAGACTGTTACCGGCTGGTGGAGGAAGTGCGCCATGCGGCCAAGGCCGACCGGCGTCAGGAAAGCGGCTCCGGACAGCGTCTGGGCCAGTTGCTGGGGGGGTTAAGTGACGAGCAGTTGGTGCCGGTAACCCGGGCTTTTAACCAGTTCCTGAATCTCGCCAACCTGGCAGAACAATACCACAATGTGCGCCGTCACCGGGACCATGACAAAGAGTCCTCGGTAGAGCCGGTGGAGCAGACCCTGGCCCGGCTCCGGGCCCAGGGTGTGCCCCCGGAACGCCTGGCGGAGTGCCTGAGGGATATGCGCATCGAGTTTGTCATGACCGCCCACCCCACGGAGGTGGCCCGGCGAACCCTGATTCTCAAATACGATGAAATGTCTGCCTGCCTGGCCAGCCTGGATACCCAGGACCTGCTGCCAGAGGAAGAGTCCCGGCTGCGGGAGCGCTTGCGGGTGCTGATTGCCGAGGCCTGGAATACCGATGAAATCCGCCATGACAGGCCCACTGCGGTGGATGAGGCCCGCTGGGGTTTTGCTGTGATTGAGAACAGCCTGTGGCAGGCCCTGCCCAGTTTTCTGCGGCGCCTGGACAGCGCCCTGAGTGAAAGTACCGGGGAGCCCCTGCCCATGACCGCCACCCCCATTCGCATTGCCTCCTGGATGGGGGGTGACCGGGATGGCAACCCCAACGTCACCGCCGAGGTGACTCGCCATGTATTGTTGCTCAGCCGCTGGATGGCAGCGGACCTGTATCTGCGGGATCTGGAAGTGCTGCGGGCGGAACTGTCCATGTGGGAAGCCACTCCTGAGCTGCAGAGCCGGGCCGGCAACAGCCGGGAGCCTTACCGGGAAGTGCTGACGGCGTTACGGGAGCGGTTGCGCCGCACCCGTGACTGGGCCGAGGCAAAAGTCCAGGG
Source organism: Halomonadaceae bacterium (assembly GCA_007692645.1). GTDB lineage: Bacteria > Pseudomonadota > Gammaproteobacteria > Pseudomonadales > Oleiphilaceae > REBR01. The sequence continues at coordinate 2,750 of REBR01000100.1, forward strand.
CCGCCCCGACGATGGCAATGACATCCTGCTGGAAAATGCCGATCTGATTGAACCGCTGCAGCTGTGTTATGACTCGTTAATGGCCTGTGGCTTGTCGGTCATCGCCAATGGGCCCCTCACGGACACATTGCGCCGCGCCCACAGTTTTGGTCTGGAACTGGTGCGCCTGGATATCCGTCAGGAAGCCAGCCGTCACCGGGAGGCGGTGGCAGAACTGGTGGCGCATTTACAGCTGGGTGACTACCTGGAATGGGATGAGCAGCAGCGCCAGGACTTTCTGGTGGCGGAGCTGCAGAGCCGCCGGCCGCTGATTCCCCGGCACTGGCAACCGTCGGCGCCGGTGAAGGAAGTGCTGGACACCTGCAAGGTGATCGCCCGCCAGCCGGCGGATGCCCTGGGGTCTTACGTGATCTCCATGGCCAGGGAACCTTCTGATGTGCTGGCGGTGCTGCTGCTGTTGCAAGAAACCGGCACCCAGCGGCCCATGCGCATTGTGCCGCTGTTTGAAACCCTGGCGGATTTACAGCATGCCCCGGATGCCATGGACGCCTTGTTGTCCATTCCCTGGTACCGGGATTATATCGCCGGTCGCCAGGAAATCATGATTGGCTACTCCGATTCTGCCAAGGATGCGGGTCAGATGGCCGCTGCCTGGGCCCAGTACCAGGCCCAGGAACTGCTCACCGCCACCGCTGAGCGGCACGGCATTCACCTGACCCTGTTTCACGGCCGTGGCGGTACTGTCGGCCGTGGCGGCGGGCCTGCCAACCGGGCGATACTCTCCCAGCCCCCGGGCTCCGTGAACGGCAGTTTCCGCATTACCGAGCAGGGGGAAATGATCCGCTTCAAGTTCGGCCTGCCCACTGTGGCCGAGCAGAGTTTCATGCTCTACACCAGCGCCGTTCTGGAGGCCACTGTGGCACCGGGACCGGCGCCACAGCAGGCCTGGCGCGACGCCATGGCGTGGCTGACCGACCGCTCCCTGAAGGAATACCGGGATATCGTCCGGGAGCATCCGGACTTTGTGACCTATTTCCGCCAGGCCACCCCGGAGCAGGAACTGGGCAAGCTGGCCCTGGGCAGTCGTCCTGCCAAGCGCAAAGCCAGTGGCGGAGTGGAGAGCCTGCGGGCGATCCCCTGGATCTTTGCCTGGACCCAGATGCGCCTGATGCTGCCCGCCTGGCTGGGCAGTGACCGGGCCCTGTCGGCGGCCATGGATGAAGGGCTGGAGCCCACCCTGCGGGAGATGATTCAGCAGTGGCCGTTTTTCGGTACCCATATCGACATGCTGGAAATGGTCCTGGCCAAGGCGGATCTGCGCATCGTCAGTTATTATGAGCAGCGGCTGGTGGAAGAAAGACTGCGGCCTTTGGGCCAGTCCCTGCGGGAACGGCTGCGGGCCTGTGTCACCCTGGTGAATGATCTGAAAGGGCAACCGCACCTCTTGCAGGATGTGCCGGTGTTTGCCCATTCCATGCAGGTACGCAATACCTATACCGACCCGTTACATTACCTGCAGGCGGAACTGCTGCGGCGGGACCGTGAATCCAAGGGCCCGGTGCCGGAAAATGTGGAGCGTGCCCTGAAGGTGACCATGGCGGGAATTGCGACTGGGATGCGTAACACCGGATAAGACAGAGTTTCACCCGTGGCTGCTTCTCCGTATAATGGCCGGTTCAGTTTTCAGCGCGGGCATTACGAACTGTTTATGCACCCGCAAATCCGCTTATGCCAAGATCATCGGGAGTACTCCACACCATGAGAATTATTCTGCTCGGCGCACCAGGTGCGGGTAAGGGCACCCAGGCCCAGTTTATTACGGAGAAGTTCAGCATTCCCCAGATTTCCACCGGGGACATGCTGCGGGCAGCGGTCAAGGCAGAATCGGAGCTTGGTCTCAAGGTCAAAGAAGTCATGAGCAGCGGTGCTCTGGTGTCTGACGACATTATCATTGCCCTCATTGATGACCGTATTCAGCAGGACGATTGCCGTAATGGTTTTCTGCTGGATGGTTTCCCCCGGACTATCCCACAGGCCCAGGCCCTGAAAGACCAGGGTATTGTGATTGATCATGTGGTTGAAATTGATGTGGACAATGAGGAAATCATCGAGCGTCTGTCAGGTCGTCGTATCCATGAACCCAGTGGCCGTGTCTATCACCTCAAGTACAGCCCGCCGAAAAAGGACCAGCTGGATGACGAAACCGGCGAGCCCCTGATTCAGCGCAGCGATGATAAAGAAGAAACCGTACGTCACCGTCTGAATGTCTATCAGCAGCAGACATCCCCCCTGGTGGCTTACTATCAGGATTGGGCCAAGGCAGAGCCCGCCAAAGCCCCCAACTATATCTGCGTCAAGGGCGTGGGTAGTATGGAAGATATCCGCGACAGCATCTTTGCCAAGCTGCAGTAAGCGTACCGAACCTATCAGGAACCACTGACATGACAACGCTGCTGGCTCTGGATACCTCCAGCGACAACTGCTCTGTGGCCCTGTGGCACCAGGGTCAGTTGTGGCATGACTGTCAGCAGGTGCCCCGTGGTCATACCCGGTTACTGATGCCCATGATCCGGCAATTGCTGGATCAGGCGGGCGCGCCTCTGGCGGCCCTGGATGGGGTTGCCTTTGGTGCCGGTCCCGGCTCCTTTACCGGTTTGCGTATTACTCTGGGGGTTGCCCAGGGCCTGGCCTGGGGGCTGGGCCGGCCGGTTATTCCCGTGTCCTGCCTGGCAGCCACAGCGGCCCAGGCGGCACGTCTATATCAGGCCCGGCAGGTTGCAGTGGCCTTTGATGCCCGCATGGATCAGGTGTATTGGGGCGCCTTTCACTGCAGCCCCGGGGGCGAGACCGGACCGGTGGTAACAGCCCTGGGGGAAGAGCGGGTCTGTGCAGCGGAAGCCGTAACCCTGCCCGGTGCAGAAGCGGTGCCTGGGGTGTCAGTAACGGGGTCCTGGTTTGCAGCCGGCAGCGGATGGCAGGCTTACCCTGACCGGCTAAAAACGGCCCTTTCTACGCCCATGGAACAGATTGACGGCACCCTGAACCCACTGGCCCGGGACATCCTGTTGCTGGCCCTGGAGAAATATCAGGCGGGCCTGGTGGTGGCCCCGGAACAGGCAGAGCCAGTGTACCTGCGAAACGAAATCAGCTGGCAGAAACTGCCAGGACGCTGACCCGGTTGCAGCAACGGTGTTCCCTGGCGCTTGTCCCTGGGGTGGGTCTATACTTGAACCTGCACTTTTACCCTGTTGCGGAGCCTGAATACTCATGATGGGCGGCATTCCTGGCAATACCCTGGTCCCTTTGCCACCTGACAGTGGCCAGGATCTGCGTACCCGGCGTTTACCCCCTGGTCCTGATGGTGACCCCCGCAGCAGCGCTGACCGGGAAGGGGGCGACCGTCCCGGTCAGATTCTCAATAATGACGCCATTCGCCGCCGGGTAGAGTCTCTGGGGGCCCTGGAAAATGGCCGACTGCAAACCCTCGACCCGGAGGGGCTACCGCTGCGTAATCAGCAGGCCCTGGCCACTTTTGCCGCCGTACTGGCGGGCAGCGCAGAGGATGAGCCCGAGTTGGTGGGCCTTGATCTGCGTGTCTGATGGTGAGTTCTCTGAATAACCCCCAACCCCTGTTACTCGACACCTTACCCCGGTATGGGGACCTCAGCCCTGTGGTGGCTGCCGCCAGTGTGGAGCTTATTCCCCGGGCGGCTGTCTGGGCCGAGGCTCTGGGGTTACCCCTGTTACCGGAGCCCGTGCCGGACCCCCGTTATGGTGAGGCGCCCCTATTACTGTCTCTCACTGAGCAGGGTCTGATGCTGCAAAGCACCGGTCGTGGGGCACCGGGTCCGGTGTGGGTGAATTGGGAGGGGGGCAAAGCAGACCATCGCCGTCGCCAGGGGGGGGGCAAAGGGCAACTGATCGCCAAAGCCGTAGGCCTCAGCCGGGCTCGCCAGCCACTGCAGATTTTCGATGCCACCGCCGGGCTGGGGCAGGATGGTTTTGTGCTGGCTACTCTGGGGTGCTCGGTGACCCTGATGGAACGCTCACCGGTGATGGCTGCTTTGCTGCAGGATGGCATGGAGCGGGCACGGGCAGCGCCGGATGCAGCACTCAGGGAGATTGTTGCCCGGCTGCAACTGGTGGCCGGGGATTCACTGACCTGGCTTGCTGAGCAGGAGGCGGATAGCCTACCGGTGATTTACCTGGACCCCATGTTCCCGGGGCGGGATAAGTCGTCACTGGTGAAAAAGGAAATGCGCGTCAGTCGCCATGTGGTGGGCAAGGACAGCGATGCCCCGGCCCTGCTGGCCGCCGCCCTGGGTGCGGCCCGTTACCGGGTGGTGGTCAAGCGCCCACGGAAGGCTCCGGTGATTGGCGGCCCGGTACCTGACCTGCAACTGCCTGGAAAAAGCAGCCGCTACGATATCTACACCTTCCGCGCCTTACCCTGAGTCCACCCCACAACCCAAACCCCAAAACCTGTAATCTGCCACCCTGTGGGGGTAAACCTGTGGGAGCGGCTATAGCCGCGATCAATCTCCAGCCCCATTAAAGCTTGGCCGGAGCCTCAGGGTCAGGCTTGGCCAATCGCGGCCATGGCCGCTCCCACAGGTTGGAGGGCCACCCCCGCTCAGACATTCACATTGGTGACCTGCATAATGGATTGTCGCAGCTCAGAGCTGAGCACCAGTTGCGCCTCCTCCGCCACCAGTTCCAGCCCCCTGCGATATTCGAGCCTTCCCTCTTCATTGCAGGTAAGAATGCCGGTGCGCTGCAGGTTGGCAATAAAGTTGCGAAACAGGGTCTTGTCGAAAAACTCCGGGGCCGATAGGCCGAACAACACCGACACCCGTTCTGCCAGCAGGCTGGACTGCTCTTCCAACTCCGCGGGGGTTATCATGCCGGAACCGAATTTTCGCAGTATCGCCACGCTCAGGTAATAGCGTTCCAGGGTCTGGACAATGCTGTGGGACAGAATCTTGAGCCGCACGGCGTCTGCGGTGCCCGCTTCCGGGCGGGTCAGCAGGCTGCCGTCCTGGGTGATCATGCCGTCAGCCACCAGTTGATCCACCCAGCCTTCAATCACCGCTTCAATGGCATCTTCTGGCCAGCGCAGAAACAGTTCAGAGCGTATATAGGGATATATGGAGGCGGCCAGGGAAATCAGCCGTTCCCGTTCCAGGGTGGCATTATTCTGGAACAGGCTGACCACCAGTGCCGGCATGGCAAACAGATGCTGCACGTTGTTGCGGTAATAGGTCATCAGGACCCGCTGGCTGCCTTCCAGCAGAATGATGTCCCCCAGTTGCTGTTTGCGGCGGCTGACGATGCCCATGCGCTCATTGTAAGCGATCCACTCACTGCCGCAGCCCTCGGGAAAGCTGGCCCGGTCGCTGTAGGGGTTATGCCTGAGCAGGCCGGCGAAGTCATCCATCAGCTTCGCCAGCAGGCTTTCATCCATGGCCAGACGTTCCGTGGCCAGCAGCACCGTGGCCAGCAGGTTAACCGGGTTCAGGGCAGCTGCGGAATTAATACCGGTGACGGTACGGAAGGCCAGATCATCCACCAGCTCCGGCAACCACTCCGGGCGGTCATCCGGGCCATAGTTATGGTCCTGCCACTGGGGCTGCTTTTCATCCAGCACCTGCTGCAGTGAAATGGGCTCGCCAAAGTTCACCGCCACCTGGCCAAAGGAGCGGCGCAGGTTCTTGATGGAACCCAGCAGGCTGAACACGCTGTCTTTGCGTTTGGTACCGCTTTGCAACTCCCCCATGTAGGAGCGGCCTTCGAGTACCTTCTCATAGCCAAAATACACCGGTACAAACACAATTGGCTTTTTGTGGTCCCGCAGATAACTGCGCACGGTCATGGAGAGCATGCCGGGGCGTGGCTGCAGGGTGCGACCGGTGCGGCTGCGCCCTCCCTCGACGAAGTACTCCAGGGCATAGCCCCGGCAGAACATCACATGTACGTACTCATTGAAGACGGTGCTGTAGAGGGGATTGTCCCGGAAACTACGGCGCATAAAGAAGGCGCCGCCACGTCGCAGTATCTGACCCACCACAGGCATGTTCAGGTTGATGCCGGCAGCGATATGGGGAGGGATCAGGCCATTTTTGTACAGCACATAAGACAGCAGCAGGTAGTCAATGTGAGAGCGGTGGCAGGGGACATAAACCACGGCGTTGCCACGGGCTGCCTCCTGGGCAGTTTCCACGTTGTTGACCTTGACCCCGTCGTACAGACGGTTCCACAGCCAGGCCAGCAGCTTCTCAAATATCCGTACCGTGGTCATGGAAAAGTTGGCCGCTATTTCATGGGCATAGTTCAGGGCCCGGTTGCGGGCCTTTTCCACGGAAATATCTTCATGGGCGGCGGTGGCCTTAATGGCCTTGCGCACCGCCTGGCTGCGCACCAGTGAGTTCACCAGGGTGCGCCGGTGGGAAAGGTCAGGGCCAATCACCGCCTGGCGCATACGGCGGAAGTGAACCCGCAGAATGCGCGCCAGCTTGCGCCGCGCCAGCTCTTCATTGTCAGACTCTGCCACAATCTGCTGCAGTGACAGGGGCTTGTTAAATTGCACAAACAGTTGGCGGCCATGGAGCATAATGATCAGCAGTTTCTGCAGCCGCCCGGCCACGGACCAGCTGTCAGACAGCAGCAGCTTCAGTAATGAGCGCTCCTTGTCCGGAGCCCGGCCCCAGAAGAGGGACACCGGCACAATCTGCACTTCCTGGTCAGGGTCCTGGTAGCCCAGTTGCACCAGTTCTTTCAGGCGCGGGGTCAGGGCCGGGGAGTGACGCCGCCGCAGCATACGCCCCTGGCGCTGGTACAGAAACAGAAACGAACGGCGTAGGCCTTCTGCCACAGGCAGCGGCTTTTGGGAGGAGGGCAAGCCAGCCTTGATGACCTGCTGTTCCAATACCAGCCGGCTGGAAAGGGAGCTGTATTGCAGCACATAGCATACCGGTTTGTCCGGATCCAGACCGAGCTGCTGGCGGTCAGCACCGATCACATTGCCGCGGACCCAGAGGAACAGAAGCTTGCGCAGCAGGGTAAAAAACCAGGAATTTACGCCAGAAAAATGCGCCATCGGGTCTCCAGTTGTCGTTGTTGGCCACAGCATCCTGCAAAGCGGCTGATCATCAGTGAGGGCAAGTTTACTTGGTCGCTGGTTGATAGCAAAGCCCGGGCGCAGGCTTTATGAGTGTTGCCAGCCAGTTACAGCACCGCCGTTGCACCTGGAGAGTAAAGGCGGCACCATAACTCACCCTGAAACTCGAGGATTGCCCCCCGTTATGCGCCCCCTGGCTCCCCGTATACTGGTCTTTGATTCCGGCGTCGGCGGTTTGAGTATTGCCCGCGCTATCTGGCAGCAGTTGCCCCGGGCCCGGTTGCTTTACCTGGCGGATAACGCCCATTTTCCCTACGGTGACCAGCCGGACCAGGCAGTGATTAGCCGTTGCTTAACCTTAGTGCAGGGGCTGCTGGCGCAGCAGCCGGCAGATATGGTGGTGATTGGCTGCAATACCGCCAGCACCCTGGTGTTACCGGCATTACGGGCGGCGGTTAAGTTACCGGTGGTGGGGGTAGTGCCCGCCATCAAGCCGGCGGCGGCTCTGAGTCGAAACCATCGTCTCGGGCTGCTGGCAACACCGGCTACGGTGCGTCGTCCCTATCTTGATCAATTGATCAGGGAATTTTCCCCTGATTGTGACTGGGTGCGGGTAGGCAGTTCTGCTCTGGTGCAACTGGTGGAGGACAGTCTGGAGAGCGGTACAGTCAACGCAGCCACCCTGGCCAGAATCACTGAACCCCTGCGTCAGGGTGAGGTGGATACGGTGGTGCTGGGCTGCACGCACTTCCCCCTGATTCAGGCAGCCCTGGCCGCCACCATGGGGCCAGAGGTGGTCTGGGTGGACTCCGGTGAGGCCATAGCCCGCCGGGTAGTGAGTCTGATGGACAACCCAGGGTTGGGTGGGCTGTCAGGCGAGGCAAGGGCTAAAATGGCAGACCATCAGTTGTTCTTTACCGCTGCCCCACCCAAGGGGCTGGGGGTCTGGCTGCAGCGACACTCAGTCGGTGACGCTGGAGTGACGGGTTACTGGGGAGGCTGAACCAGAGGCAGTTACCGGGGCCGGTTGGGGTTTGTCCATGGGGGCAGCTGCTGCCCCGGTACCCTGAGCCGATTCCTGCTGAGGTTCCTCTACCAGGCTGGCTTCAGCAACTCCTGGGGGAGACTGCTCACCGGTGCCGGGTTTTTGCGCCAGTATGGACCAGTAGCAGTTCATTCCCAGAAGCCGGAAATGGCGTTTCTCCCGCACCCGCAGGCCCAACTTTTCCAGTTGCTGGGGGTAATTGTAAATACGGTGCAGGGCGTTATTGGCCAGCAGCCAGAACACCAGAGCTGCCAGCATCCAGTAACTCTGCTTGAAAGCTTTTGCCACCGGGTTGCCGGAGGGGTAGCTGAAATCCCCAATGACCACACTGGCACCGGGGCGGCCCATATTGACCAGATGGGCGAGCATTTTCTCCATGGTAGATTGGTCAAACACATTCAGGAAAAAGTTGGCAATCACCATATCGTATTGCTCCTGGTGATCCACCTGGAGAATATCCTGATGCAGGGTCTTGATGATCAGTCCAGGGGCTTCTTTGGCCAAAGTGCGGCGAAATTGCGCCAGCATGGTGGCGGAAATGTCCACAACGGTGACCCTGGCCCCGAGTCTGGCAGCCGCAATCGCATCATAACCATGGCCCACGCCGGCCACCAGTACCTGATCCCCGGGGCGGATATGACGCCGTTTAAGCATGGCATTTTTGCAATGGTGGATGTTGCGCCCGCTATAGATAAAACTGAGTAATTCGTACACAGGCCCGATCAGGCGGTATTTGTCATGCATGGTCTGGGGCTCGGCTCAGGAAACATGGGGTCATGGTAAGGGAGAGCTGATAGCTGCACTGTGCCGCAAACCGCATTTTTGTTTTACAGTTACCGGCCAATGAGGCCTGAAGAGGCTTGCGAGGGAAGATAATTCACAGGGATGGGGAGTTCAGACCACGGCTTGTTGCTTGAACCACACCTGATGACTGGCCATGACATCACTGATGGGCTGAGCCGGCCCATAAAAGAATCCCTGGACCTGATCACAGCCCAGATCCCGCAGGTAATCCAGTTGGGCGCGGGTTTCTACCCCTTCCGCCACAATGTCCAACTGCAGCCCCTGAGCCATGGCAATAATCGCATTGACGATGCAGGCACCCTGATCCCGGTGGCGGATGGCCTGGACAAAGGACTGATCGACTTTGAGAGTATGGATGGGTAAGCGCTGCAGGTAGCTCAGGGAGGAATAACCGGTACCGAAATCATCGATGGCAACCCGCACCCCCTGGCTGGCTAACTGGTCCAGTTTACGGCTGATCTGCTCAAGGTCACTGATCAGGATGTTTTCGATCAACTCTATTTCCAGCCGTTCAGGGGGGAAGTCACAGCGTTTGAGAATCCCCATCAGGCGTTCAACGAACTTCGGGTGCTCCACCTGCATGGGGGAGAAATTAACCGACAGACGCAAGGGTCCCGAAGGGAGGTTTAGCCAGGGGCGAATATCACAGCAGGCCCGGTGCAGCACCCATTCGCTAAGGTCGCCGATAAGCCGGGTTTCTTCAGCCAGGGGTAGAAAGTCTGCCGGCTGCAGTAATCCGCGGCTGGGGTGCTGCCAGCGCACCAGGGCCTCTACGCCTTTCAGGCGGCCACTGAGGGTGCAGATCTGGGGCTGGTAATGGACCCGCAGTTCATCATTGCTCAGGGCCCTGCGCAGATCCCGCTCCAGGCTCAGGCGCTGGGTGGTATCCACGTTCATGCTGTCGCTGTAGAACTGATACCCGTCTTTGCCACGCCCTTTGACATGGTACATGGCAATGTCCGCCCGCTGGATCAGCTGCTCCATCTGCAGACCCGCTTCCGGGTACATGGAAATGCCAATGCTGACCCCCACAAAAGCCTCATGCTCGCCCAGCTGGAAGGGGGGCTTGAGTGCTGCAATCAGCTTCAGGGCAATGGTGCGGGCATCTTCCGGGGTACCGATGGCGGGTAAGAGCAGGGTGAATTCATCGCCACCAAAACGGGATAGGGTATCTCCCTGGCGCAGGCAGCCCTCCAGGCGCCGGGTCACGGCCTGCAACAGGCGATCCCCCATGGCATGGCCCAGGGTGTCGTTGATGACCTTGAAGCGGTCCAAGTCGAGAAACATCACCGCCAGGCTCTGGTTATCCCGTTGCGCATGAGCAATGGCCAGGCTCAGGCGGTCTTTGAACAGGGCACGGTTGGGCAGTCGGGTCAGTAAGTCATGGTAGGCCTGGTAATTGATGAAGGCTTCCGCTTCCTTGCGTTCGGTAATGTCCCGGGCGGTACCGTAGATTTGTGTGCGGTGGTCACTGTCTTCCATGGCCAGGCCCATGGGGCCTGCATCAAGGGGGAAAGCGGTGATTTCGAAATGGCGATTGCCACGGCTGGCACCGCGGGTTTTCAGCCGCAATTCAAGGGTGCGGGGGCTATCAGCGGCAATGGCCGGATCGTTGAACGCCCAGTCTGCCCGGGGCACTTCGGTTTCATCAATCAGCTCATGGTAATGACTACCTACCAGCTCGCCGGGTCCATATCCCAGCAGAGCTTCAATCTGACTGTTAAGGAAGCAGAAAGTACCGTCTTTATCGAGAATAAACACAATATCCGGGGAGCTGTTAACAATATACCGGTGCAGTTCTTCTGACTGTTTCAGCCGCTTTTGTATCGCCCGGTGGCTAAGCACCAGATGACGGGCCTCCAGGGCGCTGTCGATAATGGCAATCAACTCATCACCGTCATAGGGCTTGCGGATATAGTCATAGGCGCCCCGGCGCAGGGCCCGGCTGGCTGCAGAGAAGCTGGCTTCACCACTGACCACCACTACGGCAGCGGCAATGTTTTTACGGGCCATAAATGCCATCACGTCGTAACCGTCCACCTCTGGCATGTGCAAATCCAGTAGCACCAGGTCATAACGGCTGCTTTCCAGCATGCGGCAGGCGCTCTCGCCACCGGATGCGGTGTCGATGACATAGTCATGGGCTGCCAGCAATTCACTCAGGCTTTCAAGGAGGCGCAAATCATCATCTACCACCAGTAGCCGGTAATCATCCCGTGACAGCTGCTTGCTCGTGGCTGGGTCGTTCATAACGGCAACACTTCTTATTTTGTAATAGTGGTTTTGCGCTCTCAGGCGGGGGCGCAGATAGAGAAACAGAATCCCTTTACTGGTCAGATCCGTGCCTGGATATTCCGTTACCGGGTCATCGCCGGGTAACAGCCGGACTGTCAATATGACGACAAGTTCATTTTTGTAATTGCGTTGAAGCTTAGTCAATAATTACTAAAAATTAAACAGTTATTGGCACAATCTGACAAGTTTGTGAAGAGTTATACTTAAGCATAACTAACGATCAGCCCCGGTGACAGGTTCCACTTATCCGGCCGGGTTGCGGGTGTCTGCCGCTTGGGAATGATGTTGAAGATTCTGTTTAGATTAGCAAAATGCTCCTGATATGGCTTGTGCCTGCCTATCACTAACAAGCTTAAGTTGAGAACAGGGTCACGCTT
>REBR01000237.1 GCA_007692645.1 Halomonadaceae bacterium
CTGTGAACTGTGCGCTGCCAATGCTCCTCTGGCTCCTTATGAGGTACTGGGAGCAACAGCCGGTGAAGATGAAACCATCATGATCTGCACGGATTGCAGCGACCAGATCACCGCCGCGGTCCCCTTACAGAGCCAGCACTGGAGCCGCCTCAGTGACAGCATGTGGAGCCCGGTGCCGGCGGTGCAGATCATGGCGTGGCGACTGCTGCAGCGACTACGGGATAGCAGCTGGGCCCAGGATCTGCTTGACATGCTATATCTGGATGAGCACCAACTGGCATGGGCAGAAGCGGCGCCACTGGCCACTGCCAGCAGTGCACCCGCTACCCTGGACGCTAACGGCACCCCGTTGCAGGGGGGGGACACGGTGACCCTGATCAAGGATCTGGACGTAAAAGGGGCAGGCTTTACTGCCAAGCGTGGGACTCCGGTGCGTAATATCAGCCTGACGGATAACCCGGAACAGATTGAAGGGCGGGTTAATGGCACCCGCATTGTGCTGCTGACACGATTCCTGAAAAAAACCGGTTAACCCTTTACCCCATTCACAGGCTGTCTGCCTATGTCTTACCGTCCACTGCTGCAGTCCTTGACCCTGCTTGTGTTGGTGCTGGCGGGCATCGCCGGTTGTGCCAGCCCCGGGGACCGCTTCCGGGGTGACGGTGAGCCCGCCCCACGGCTGGAACCCCAGCAACTGATCGCCCATGACGGCTACCGGTTACTGCTTCACCACTGGACCGTGGATGAGCCCCGGGCAGTGGTGTTGGCATTGCACGGTTTTAACGACCATGGTGGCGGTTTCTCTGCCATTGCCAAACGCTTCAATGACCACCAGGTCAGCCTTTATGCCTATGACCAGCGTGGCTTTGGTGGCAGTGAACCCCGGGGTTTCTGGCCTGGCCACGAGCTGCTGGCACAGGACGCCCTGACAGCCGCGGGGCTGTTACGCCAGCGCTACCCGCAACAACCGGTGTATTTACTGGGCAAAAGCATGGGCGGGGCGGTGGCCATGCTCGCCGTGGATGCCGCCCCGGAGGCGGTGAACGGCAGCCTGCTAGTGGCCCCCGCCGTATGGAGCCGGGACACCATGCCCTGGTACCAGCGTTTCAGCCTGTGGCTCGGCAGCAGTCTGGCGCCGGGGGCAACCCTGCCTTCCAGCCTGGGGGGCAGGCTGGGCATTCGTGCCAGCGACGACAATGACATGCTCCGAGCCCTGGGACAGGATCCGATGATGTTACACGGTGCCCGTATTGGCACTGTTTCCGGTCTGGCTACCCTGATGGATAGAGCCCTGGCTGCCAGTAGCCGGATACCCGGACCGGCCCTGATTCTTTACGGGGATAATGATCAGGTGATTCCCGCCCCACCCATGTGCCGCATGGTGCAGCAGCTGCCCCTCCGGCAGGGTCATAAATGGCGCATGATCTTGTATCCGGATGGCTACCATATGCTGACCCGCTATAGCGGCACTGGCCAGGTGGTGGAGGATATGCTCGCCTGGCTGGAGCACCCGGGCATTACCCCCCTGCCCTCCGGCCATGAAGTCAGCCGGGTGGAGGCAAAAACCACTCTCTGTGACTGATTTCCCATTCCCAGAACTTCGCATCTCTATCTACTTGACCCTGCACCGGTAACCCCCAAGGATTACCAAAAGGACAGCTCAATCCATCCAGGGACAGGAGAAGGGATTATGGCTAACAACGTTGTTCGGCTGAATACAGGGCGTACCACCCAACAACTTCATGCCCGCATACTCACCCAGCAGCGCCAGGCCTTTCGCCGTAACCCCTGGCCCAACCTGAATGAGCGACTGGATCATCTGCAACGCCTGAAACGGGCTCTGCTCAGTAACCAGGACAGCCTTACCGAGGCCATTGACCGGGATTTTGGCTGCCGCTCACCGGATGAAACCCGTCTTGCTGAACTGATGCCCTGCCTGCAGAACATTCGCTACACCATGGCTCACCTGGCCCAATGGTTACGCCCTGATAGCCGCCATGTGGCTCTGCGTTACCTGCCTGCCAGTAACCGGGTGGTTTATCAGCCCCTGGGCGTAGTGGGCATTATCGTGCCCTGGAACTACCCCCTGTTACTGGCCATCGGGCCTCTGGTGGCGGCTCTGGCGGCGGGTAACCGGGTGATGCTGAAAGTCTCGGAATTCACCCCACACACAGCGGTGCTGCTGAAATCGATTCTGGAAAACACCTTCTCCCGGGACCAGGTGGCCATTATTAATGGCGACGAAAGCGTGGCTGCGGATTTTGCCGCCCAGCCCTTTGATCACCTGCTGTTTACCGGCTCCACCGCCGTGGGCCGCAAGGTAATGAAAGCGGCGGCCCAGAACCTGACCCCGGTTACCCTGGAGCTGGGGGGCAAGTCTCCGGCCATTATCGGCAACAACGCCCCCATGAAAGATGCCGCCGAACGCATCATTTTCGGCAAGTCACTAAATGCCGGCCAGACCTGCGTCTCGCCGGATTACCTGCTGTGCCCCGCAGACCGCATCCCTGCCTTTATTGAAGCGGCCCGGGACTGCTTTAACCGGCTCTATCCCAGCCTTCAGGACAACCCGGACTACACCGCCATTATCAACACCCGCCATTACCGCCGGCTGCAGGGGTTACTGGATGACGCCCTGGCAAAAGGCGCCCGGGTCACCTGCCTGAACCCTGCCCAGGAGCTGCTGCCCTGCCGTGGCCGGAAAATCCCCCTGAGCCTGGTGACCCATCTCAGTGGCGATATGCGGCTGCTGCATGAGGAAATCTTCGGCCCTATTCTGCCAATCATCCCCCACTGCGGCCTGCAGAATGCCATGGACTATATCAACGCCCAACCCACGCCACTGGCGCTGTATTACCTGGGCTATGACCGGGCAGAGCAGGAGCAGGTGATCGCCGGTACCCGCTCCGGTAGCGTCGGCATCAACGACACTCTGATGCAGGTACTACAGGATGACCTGCCCTTCGGCGGCATGGGGGAGTCAGGTATGGGTCACTACCACGGTCATGAGGGATTTCTCACCTTCAGTACCTGCCGGGGAGTGCACAGCCGCCAGCGCATCAATAACAACCGGGTGATGTACCCCCCCTACGGCAGCCTGCTGCAGAAAGTGGTTTATCAGATGTTTTTACGTTGAGGGATTTTCAGGGTTCAATACGGCCGCGCAGGGCTTTCTTATCCCCGTGGCGGGTCTTGCGGTCGACCCGGCGGCGCTGGGAGCCACGGGTGGGGCGGGTAGGCTTGCGGGTCTTGACCACTTTGGTGGCTTCACGCACCAGGTCCCGCAGACGCTTCAGGGCATCCTCACGGTTCAGCTCCAGGGTGCGGTGACTCTGGGCCTTGATAATCACGATTCCGTCTTTGGTGATGCGCTGGTCAGACAGGCGTAACAGCCGCTCTTTGTAGAACGGCGGCAAGGCGGAACTGCGAATATCGAACCGCAGGTGCACTGCAGAAGACACCTTGTTCACGTTCTGACCACCGGCACCCTGGGCCCGGATCTGGGTAATCTCCAGCTCCCAGTCGGCAATGGTCACATTTTCTGTAATCTTTAACATGGCGGGATAAGACCATAGCTCAGGTCTGGCTGCAAGAGGCTGGATCACATGGCCGTAACCACAGTCAGAGCACAGCTTCTGTGGGATTAATCAGTTTCCGCAAGCCATACGTAAAAAGGAGACCACGGTTAAGGAGTTCTCCCAGTGGCATCTGTTATTCAGAACCTCTCCCGCAAGCTGATAATTGCCCTGTGCCTGCTGGTGTTCGCCCACCCTGGCGTCACCCAGGAGCTTGCCCCAGAGGATGCCTGGCAGGCACTGGCAGAAGGCCGGGCCCTGTTGCTACTGCGTCATGCCCTGGCCCCGGGTATTGGTGACCCGGCGGAGTTTACCCTAGGGGAGTGCGACACCCAGCGCAATCTCAACCAGGAAGGCCGTCGCCAGGCAAAGTCCTGGCAGGCAACGCTGCAGGGTAAAGGCATTGACCAGGCCCGGGTCTTTACCAGCGCCTGGTGCCGCAGCCGTGACACTGCCGACCTGATGGACATGGGGGAGGTAACAGAAATGGCCGCCCTGAATTCCTTTTTTAACAACCGGGGTGATCGCCAGGCCCAGTCCCGGGCCACCCTGGAGCAGGTGAATGCCCTGCCCCCGGGACCGCCCATTATTCTGGTTTCCCACCAGGTCAATATCACAGCGCTGGCGGGAGTTTACCCGGCCTCCAACCAGGGAGTGATTCTGGCACTGCCGTTAACGGAGAATCCGACAATACTGGCAGACGGCGTTAAACCCCATTAACCCCACCGCCGGGGATCAACCCCGGCCTTTAGTGCTCCCGAATGGAAAACCCCTGCCGTGGCAGGTGCACGTGCACAGCCCCACAGCGCTCAGTGTCCCGGTTAATGACGCGACGCTGCTCATCACCCCCTACCAGCAGGCCGGTCACCGGGGTACGGCCATAATCGTTTGGGGCAATGCTCACTGACTGATCCATCAGTTTTTCTGCGGTACGTGATACCGGGCGGGGTTCATTCTCCCTGGCAATATCCAGGGCATCGTCGCTACTGATAGGGGTCTGGTTACCATGGCCGAAGGCCCGCATCCGGTCCATCCATTGGTGCACCTTGGGGAAAGCAAGGGTCACCGGTTTCTCTGCCAGATCACACACAAACCACAGGCTATGGAATGCGGCAAAGTCGGCGTTATTGGGGCTATCGCCGAACAGAAAGTCCTGCTTCAGCATTTGCTCAAGGGATACCAGGTGCTCCTGCACCCGCTCTTTTGCCTGCTTGGGCCCCAGGGCCTTCACCCGGGCATTGCGACCCATGTTAATGCGGTCCTTGAGAAAGCGCATAGCCTCCAGCAGGGAGGTACTCTTGATCAGTTTACCCAACATCTTGCTACCACTGGCAGAAACCAGGCAAGCAAGAAACACCTCCAGATCCACTACCCGTACAAAAGCCTGGACCGCCTCGTCATTGTTCTCCAGAGCCAGTTCCGGCTTACCGCTTAAACGGGCAATTTCCGTGGCAATAATGCGGGTGTCGCAAAACAGGTCGGCGCCGATCTGGGCCACGGGTATTTTGCGATAACCCCCGACCATTTCAGCCAGCTCCGGCCGGGGCGGTAATTCCCGCACGGACACCGACTGCCAGGACAAACCACTGTAGCCCAGCATCAGGCGGATTTTTTCGGAAAACGGGGACATGGGGTAATGGTGCAGAATCAAAGCTGACAAGGTTTTCTCCTTGGGTGATGACGGTTTTTCCTGCTACACTGTGTTCTTATACAGTGCCGGTCGCACCCGATCGGCTTAACGGCAGGAGATACAATGCATGGCTGTAAAAGCACTCTATTACTCTGAGAGGGATGGTCTGGACATGGCACTGAAGAACCCGGACAAAATGCTGTTCGCCTCCAAGGCCGAGGCAGACGCCCGCGACAAGGTACTGGAACTCTCCATTGAGATCATGCTGTACCTGCAGCGAAAGGTCGAGGGTCTGTCAGAACAACATGCGGAACAATGTGCCCTTGCCATTGCCGAAGATAAAGACCTTTTTCAGAAAGCCTTCCGCAAACCGGAACTGCTTAACGCCCCGGACTAAGAGAATGGGCCAGCAATGGCCCCCTAATCATTCTGTCTCAGTACCTGCACCAATTCACAATTAACGACCTCTGACACCTTCTGCATAGGCCGCCACCGCCTTTCCCTTTAGTCTCAGCAGTACACTCCGTAGTGCCCACTAACAAGCATAAAAAGGTTACTGTGATGAGACGCAATACCAAACTGACTGCATGCCTGCTGCCCCTGGCCCTGCTGGCGCCTCCCGCCATGGCAGGAACAGATTGTCATCCCCTGTCCCTGGAAACCTGCGGTCTTCCCTTCCCCTCCAATCATTTTGCCCAGCCCGACGCCACCTCCCCCACGGGCAAACGCCTGCAGGTCAGCGATAACCTGCTGCGCCAGGCGGTGCTTGACCAACTGCCCGCTGCCGACGGGCTGACACCGGAGGGTATTTTCAATGGTGACAGCGGCTTCTCCGCCGCCTCCCCGGTACTGTTTGAGTTTGCCCTGGATAGTCAGCTGGCGGCGCTGCCTTTGCACGGCGGCGATCTGGTGCAGGCTTATGACCTGGACAGCGGAGAGCGGGTGCCCGTGCGGGCCAGCATCAGTGATTATGCCCGTAACGGCAATGTCAGCGCCCCCTCACAGGTGCTGGAAGTACACCCATTAAGCCGCTGGCAGTTCGGCCACCGCATTCTGGTGCTGGTGAGCAAGGAGCTCCTGCCCGGCAATAACCAGCCCCCCCATTTCAGTGAACAACTGGCTGCCACCACGGGCAGCAATGCCGACTACCTGAATAAGGTGAACAACCAGCTTCTGCAAATGGGAGTCAGCCCGGCTGAGGTGCACAGTGCCACTGTGTTTACCGTGCGGGACCGGGGGGAAGTTGATGCCCCGCTGCGTGAACTGGTGGAGCGCACCTACAACAGCAGCCGCTCAGTGCGCAACCTGAGGGTGAACTACCTGCCCCTGAGCAACGGCAAGGTCGCCCGGGTAACCGGTGAATTACGCCTGGATAACTACCGCACCAATAACGGCACCGGCGTGGTGGACTTTTCCGCCAGCCCCAGGGAACAGTGGGCCAGCTTTCGCCTGACCATTCCCCGGGCTGCCCGCCAGGGTGGCGTACCAGTGGTGTTCTACACCCACGGGCTGGGTGGCGATAAGAGCATGGATGCCCTGGTGGCGGATATGAATGCGGATCTGGGCATGGCCACCTACAGTGTGGACTTCCCCAACCACGGGGACCGGGCCGAGGAAGATGGCGGCGGTGTATTTGCTAACCTGTCCATTGACCGCCTGCCGGTGCAAATTGGCATGATCAACCAGGCCAGCATCGATTTTGCCGCCGCCCAGAAAACCCTGCAGACGGAGCTTGCAGACCTGGACGTGGCCGGACCTCCCACCTGGCGCTACTGGACCGGCCAGTATGCGGATGGGGTGCCTGACCTGGATACCAGCCGCATCATGATGCAGGGCACCTCCCTGGGGGGCGTGCTGGGGTCCACCTATGCAGCCCTGTCACCGCAAATGGATGCTGCGGTGTTCCATGTAACCGGTAACGGTATTACCAGCATTCTCTCTGAGTCGATCCTCTGGAACAGTGCTTTCTCAGGCCTGATGCCCAGTGCCGCCACCGGGGCTGAAGCCCTGTTACTGCGAGGAGCCGTGCAGCAGGAACTGGACCACGGGGATGGTATCAACTACGTGGACCTGATGCGTGAACCCAGCCATGGGCGCAATGTCCGCCCCCTGATGATCATTACCGGTGCCGGGGATACCATCGTACCCAACAGCTCTTCCGTGGCCACTGCGCTACTGGCAGACCTGCCCCTTGTGGGTAATGCTCTTTATCCGATGCCCGGTGTACGGCAACAGGCGGACTATGACCCACAGGGGTTTGGCCTGCGCCACTACCGGCCACTGGTGTCATACCTGGGGGATCTGAGTGACGCCAGCAGCCATGGCGTCTTCCTGCGGCTCTCTGCAGTGAGAGACCAGAAAGACTGGATCAGCCGGTTTTTTCTGCAAGAGTAAAGGCAGGGATTAGAGGCCAAAAAGGAGAGCAGAAAGGGGCCGCCAAAACAGTCATATCAGGCCTAAAGGCCTGCAGTGTCGACTTTGTCACATTATTGCCGGCCGTTGCTGTTTCTGCTCTTTGGGTACCAGCGTAATCTGGGCTTATCCCCTTAACGCCATGCGATGCAGGGGCACTCACCCCAGGTTGTAAAGGGAGATTACCAATGACGAAAGTCAGCCTATCAGCAAAGCATCCATCAGGATTAACCATTTACCGACTCCTCGCCCGCATGGCAGACCATTTGCCACCCAGTCTGGTAGCACCCACCGCCAAAGCCCTACTGGGGCCTGCAGGCATTGCCAAAACCCTGCAATTTCTCCGTCCTGAAACCATTACTTCGCTGTCCAATGCCTTTGCGCCGGAATTTATTGCCCGCATTGCCGTCACCCTTGAACCGGAAGTCCGCTCCCAGGTACTGCAATCCCTGCCTTTTGGGGTATTGCTGCAGGCAGCCCGCCCCCTGATAGAGATGGATGCCTATCAGGTAACCGCTGACTTTGCCGCCATGCTGCCCCGGCCCCATCTAAAACAATTGGTGGTTCAACTGAACGACCCGGTTGGGGTGGCACATATTTCCGGACATATGCCTCTGGAGCGATCCGCAGAAGTGCTGCTGGCTTTCTCCCCCCGGCTTGGAGCCCAGGTGCTGAATGAAGTCATGAACCAGGGCTATGTGGAGAATGTTGCTGAAGTGGGTCCACTGTTACCCCGGGAGCGGCTGGAGCTGCTGGCTCCCCTGTTGACGCCGGAAACTCGTAAGCTGCTGTTTTCTAAAGTGGATTCACCCCCCTGTCAGTATAACGGTAAAACCTGAGACGAAACTCTCACAAGGGTCTGGGCTTTCTGGCCTCAGGGCGGACTTCCGTACTGGCATCCTCTTGACTGAATTCGTATAGTCTCTGGCTTCATCGCTTCAGACAGGAATCCCCATGACCGAACACGCTTTCAGCGACCCGGAACGCCAGGCGGTTTACCGGGCCATTGCCGAGCGCCGGGATATGCGCCATTTCATCCCTGGCGCGGTGCCTGATGAGACCCTGGCACGTCTGCTGATGGCCGCCCACCAGGCCCCCAGTGTCGGACTGATGCAGCCCTGGCAGTTTATCCGTATCAGCAACCCCGCCCTGCGCCAGCAACTCCATGCACTGGTGGAGCAGGAACGCCAGCGCACTGCCGAGGCGCTGGGAGAGCGCAGGGATGAATTTATGCGACTGAAAGTGGAGGGGATTCGTGAATGTGGGGAGCTTTTAGTGGTGGCGTTACCCGCACACCGTGAGAAACACGTATTTGGTCGCCGCACTCTTCCGGAAATGGACCTGGCCTCTGCCTCCTGTGCTATCCAGAACCTGTGGCTGGCAGCACGGGCGGAAGGGCTGGGCATGGGCTGGGTGTCCATGTTCGACCCTGATGCCCTGGGACAACTCCTGCAGATTCCCTCAGGAGGAAAAGCCATTGCCATTCTCTGCCTGGGCCATGTGTCGGCTTTTTATAAAAAGCCGATGCTGGAGCAGGAAGGCTGGATTCAGGGGCGGCCACTGGCTGACTTTATCCACCACAACACCTGGAAAGATCAGGACCAGTAATTCAGTCCGATCCTTCAAAAGCTACCAGATCCACCGATGCCCCCTGGTCCCGCAATGGGATCAGAGCCTGATACGCCGGTGAATCGAACCAGCCATGGGCTGATTCGATGTCAGGAAAGCGCACCACCACGGTATCGGTTTTCGGATACTTGCCGGACAGTACCCGCACCTTTTTCCCCCGAAGCAGCAATTCACCACCCCAGGGCGCCACGGTTGCGGGCACCTGGGCGCAATACTGCGCCCATTTGTCCTCATCCAGCACCAGAATATGGCCGATTGCGTAAGCCGTTTTCATAGCGGATGCCTGTTAGCTGATCAGTCGCTGCGTTGGGTGACTTCCAGCAGGTGGTAGCCGAACTGGGTCTTGACCGGACCCTGCACTTCATTCACCGGGGCACTGAAAACCACCTTGTCGAACTCTGGAACCATCTGGCCGGGACCGAAGGAGCCCAGGTCGCCGCCGCTCTGGCCGGAAGGGCACTTGGAATGGGCCTTGGCCAGTACTGCAAAATCCTCACCCGCGACAATTTTGTCTTTCAGATCGTTACACACTGTTTCACTTTCTACCAGAATATGCCGTGCTGCTGCCTGTACCATAGGAATTCCCCTGCCAAAGTAGTCTGATAAATAATTCAAGTGTGGCATTCTAACAGACTTGCGAAGAGGTTCGTTGTTAAGTCTATGCGCCAGACATTATTTTTCCTGATAATTACAATCCTGACTTTTGTTCCTGCTTCCGCCTCGGCACAAAATGCTGGCCAGGTGGACCTGCCACGGTTTCCGGCGATCAATCCAGACGGCACTGAGCTGGTGTTTTCCTGGGGCGGCGACCTGTGGTTGTCCCCAGTGGATGGTGGCCAGGCCCGGCGCCTGACCCGCCATGACCAGGACGACCTGCATGCCAGCTGGAGTCCGGACGGACGCTGGCTGGTGTTTACTTCCATGCGGGACGGTTACATGAACCTGTGGCAGATTCACCGGGATGGCACCCGTCTGTCTCAGTTGACCCACAGTGACCGCTTTATCCGCCACCCCCATGTGGCCCTGAATGAAGATGGAGAGCCGGTTATCAGCTTCTCCAGCATGATGGAGGCGGATGTCTACCGCAGCGAGCGGCCTTACTTTATTACCCCCCAGGGGGGTGAACCCCGGCGCATACATGAGGCCTTTGGCAGCGAACCCCGGCTTTCCCCGGATGGACGTTATACGGTGTTTACCCGGGGTGGCTATTACCATGGCTGGAACCGGCGCCATTACCGGGGGCCCGAGGCCATGGACCTGTGGCTCCATGACCGGGACAACAGCGATTTCACCCGCCTCACTGAGCGTGATGGGAACGACGGCGGTGCCCGCTGGCTGGATGCCAACCGGCTGATCTTCATGTCTGACCGGGACCATCGCACGGTCAACCTGTACCAGTTGCACCTCCATGCTGAAGACGAAGCTGACCGCATTGTCCCCCTTACCGATTTTAACGGCCGGGATATCCAGCATTTTGATGTCTCCCGTGATGGCAGTACGGCTGTTATGCAGGTCTGGGATCAGCTGATGACCCTGGACCTGATCGACCCTGATGCCAGCCCCCAGCCGGTGCCGTTGCGGGCCGGTGAGGATGGTCGCCGGGATTATGAGTTGCGTTCCGTGAACCGGGATGTCAGTGAAGCGGCCCTGAGCCCTGACGGCCGCACCATGGCCACTATTGCCTATGGCCGGGTGTTTATCCGGCATATGGACGACCACAGCCCGACCCGCCTGGTCACCCCGGACAGCCATGCCCGGCACCAGGACCTGACCTGGTCCCCGGACGGCTTGCTGTTGTATTTCACCAGTGATGAAGATGGCAGCGAATCCATTTACCGGGCCCGTGTGGCCCTGACCCGGGATGAAATCCGCCGCAATTACCGTGCCGCCAGCGAAGGTGACACCCCGGTGGTTACCCCACGCCCCAAACGGGACCCCCATTCCGGGCCCCAGGCTGAGGCTGATGAACCCGCCCAGGGGGGAGAAGAACAGTCTGATACAGACCCCGGGGCCAGTGTCGGTGGTTATTCTCCGGATGACCCTTTTGCCCCCCCGGAGCCGACCATGCCGCGGTTTGAGCCGCAACTGATTACGCCCCCCGAATTACCCCGGCAAACAGAACCGGAACCGGAAGCTATTGTTGAGGAGTCCCCGTTAGTTGAGCAGGACCCGGAATTGCCCTATAGCCTGGACCCTTCCCGCTGGCATGACGCGGTGCGTTTCTCGGTACAGCCGGTGATTCAGACTGGCCATAATGACCGCCAGCTGTCCCCTTCCCCGGATGGCAACATGCTGGCGTTTCGCCGTGGCCGTGGGGATCTGATGATTCTGGATCTGATCAGCGGAGAAACCCGCACCCTGTCCCCGGGATGGGATGACACCCTGCACTGGCGCTGGTCCCCGGACAGCCAGCACATTGCCTTCGCCCGCAATGATATGAACTTCAGCAGCAATGTGTTTATTGTGCCGGCAGATGGTTCACGGGAGCCGGTGAATATCACCCGTCACCCCCGTAATGATGTAAACCCCCGCTGGTCCGCGGACAGCCGTAAGCTGACGTTCCTCAGCAACCGTTCCAGTGAAACCTACCACCTTTACCGGGTCTATCTTGATCCGTCTTTCCAGAGTAAAAACCGCCGTGATCTGATCAGTTATTACCAGCAGTCCCGACAGGCAGCCCAGAAACGGGTACCCCTGCCGGTCACTGCTCTGGGGGTGGCCGCGGCGACCCCGGAGACCCCCCCCCGCCTGCAGCTGAATGATGCCTGGCGGCGCATAGAGCGGGTCAGCTCCACGCCAGTGCGCCATACCGGCCATGAGCTCACCCCCGGCGGAGATCAGTACGTGTTCAACAGCCCCGGTGAAGGGCTCATGGTGATGAACTGGCAAGGTCAGGAGCGTAAACGCCTGGGGCCAGAGGCACCGATTTCCCAGTTAAACCTGAGCGGTGAGCAGGTGGTGTTTGTACGCCAGGGCCGTGCCGGCGCTCAGCGTCTGACCGGTGGCAGCCCCCGTTTTCCGGACATCAATCACCGCCTGCGCATTAACCTGGGCATGCAGTCGGTGCAGAAATTCCGTGAAGCGGCGCGGCTGATCGGTGAGCATTTTTACCAGCCGGACATGAAAGGCCTGGACTGGCCTGCCCTGGTAGCCGATTACGAAACCCTGATTGCCCGCAGCCGCACCGCCAGTGAATTCAGTGATATTGCCAACCGCCTGATGGGGGAACTGGACGCCTCCCATATGGGAGTCAGCAATCCCGGGCCCGGTAATGAACAGCGGGAGCCCTCGGGTCGCCTGGGTATTCTTTACCGCCCCACCACCCTGGAAGACGGCCAGGCAGCATTGCGGGTAACCGGTGTGGTCCCCGGCAGCCCCGCGGACCTGGGTGGCATGCGCCTGCAGGAGGGAGACCTGATCAGCGCCATTGATTTGCTGCCGCTACAACACCAGGACAGCCTGCTGCAACGGCTGCGTGGCCGGGTGGGTGAAGAAGTGATCGTCAGTTTCCAGCGCCCGGCGGGTCAGGGTTACCGGCCGATTGACGCCCTGTTCACCCCCATCGATTACAACGCCCTGGCACAGCTGCGTTATGACGCCTTCCGGGAAACCAGCCGGCAGCAAGTGCGGGAGCTCTCCGATGGCCGCCTGGGCTACATTCACATTCAGTCCATGAACCAGAGCTCCCTGGAAGAGTTCCAGGGGGATCTGTATGCCTCTGCCTACGGCAAGGATGGCCTGATCATTGATGTGCGTAACAACGGCGGTGGCAGCACCACTGACCGTATTCTCACCTCCATCATGACCCGGGAGCATGCCTACACCGTGCCCGCCGGTGCCGATCCGGAACGCACCGGCTATTACCCCCAGGACCGTCTGGATGCGCCCCGGTACACCCTGCCCATCAATATGCTGGCCAATGAGAAGAGTTATTCCAATGCGGAAATTCTGGCCCACGCCTTCACCACCCTGGACCGGGGCACCCTGATCGGGGAACAGACCTATGGCGGGGTGATCTCCACCGGACGTCATACCCTGATTGACGGAGCGTCGGTGCGGCGGCCGTTCCGGGGCTGGTACCTGCCGGATGGCACTGACATGGACCAGCATGGGGCTATGCCGGATTTGCGCATCATTCAAACCCCGGAGGACGAAACACAACGGCAAGACCGGCAACTGAAAGCTGCGGTGGCAGATATGCTGAAACGGTTGGACGGGGACGGTTAACGGGCCCGGCCCCGGAAAGACTACCAGTCGATGCGACGTAACAGCATATCCCGGAACATGGCAAAGTCTCCGGCCAGGCTGTACAGGGGGTGTTTGAAGGTGGCCGGGCGGTTTTTCTCGAACAGAAAGTGACCGGCCCAGGCAAAGCCATAACCCAGTACCGGTAAGGCCAGTAACCACCAGGCACTGGCCCCCAGCAGCACGGCTGCTACCACAGCAAACAGGCTCAAAGTACCGACAAAATGCAGCCGGCGGCAGGTGGGGTTACTGTGCTCTGCCAGGTAATAGGGGTAGAACTCGGCAAAACTGGAAAAGCCGTTGCTCTTGGCATTATTGGCGGTGTTGGTATTGTCGTGAGCCATGGGGCCTCCTGAACAGGTTGGGGAGTGTT
The DNA here is from genome assembly GCA_007692645.1 of Halomonadaceae bacterium. GTDB lineage: Bacteria > Pseudomonadota > Gammaproteobacteria > Pseudomonadales > Oleiphilaceae > REBR01. The sequence continues at coordinate 13,865 of REBR01000237.1, forward strand.
AACCCCAATAATGCCCCAGGAAAAAGCCGCCGTATTGTACGTAACCGTTGTGGATGCTATTTCACATGGGCTTTCGCCACGGCTTTGCGGTAACGCTTTTGCAGGGCTTTTGCCTGGGCGCTTTTACCCTGGCCATGGGACACCAGAACCCGCTCCCAGATGGCCTGCTTATCCTCATCCGGCAACTGCTTCCACTGCTTTCTCTCCGCCTGAGTCCGGCCGCAGGCTTTACACTCCCCCCGCTTGTTGAACTCACAGATATCGATACAGGGTTTTTTCGTCACCAAAGGTGTCATGGCGCCTCCCGGATTGCCTTATTCAACCTTTATGGTGATGGGGCAGATCCCGGGGCGCAAGGGGGTTGGGAGCCCCCTTAACTGTTGCCCGGTGCCTGCTGCTGACTTACCGGCCGGTCAGCGTCAGCAAGACGGCTGAGAGAGGTAATACGCTGGGCAGGCTTGTCCCAC
>REBR01000113.1 GCA_007692645.1 Halomonadaceae bacterium
GAACCCCGAGTCACCCCCTGGCAGCACCCTTTTTTGCCACTTTTCCCTGCAAGGTCCCGACTCCTCATGCTCGTTCTGGTATCCAAAGTGAGCATTCAGCAGGCCTACCGGGCTGTATTGGCGGGCAAGGGGGTTCAGGCCCGTTATGGCCAGCGCCTGATGATTGCAGAGATTGCCCGTTACCTGGGTGAAATCACTGAGCATGACGGCCTGCGTACCTCACCGGCACGTACCTGTGTGCTGGAAGCGGGTACCGGTACCGGCAAAACCCTGGCCTACCTGCTGGCTGCCATTCCCGTGGCCCGCAAGCTGGGTAAAAATCTGGTGCTCTCCACCGCTACCATTGCCCTTCAGGATCAGATCGTGCACAAGGACCTGCCTGACCTGAAAGCCCACAGTGACCTGAAGTTCACCTGGGCCCTGGCCAAGGGCCGTGGTCGTTATCTGTGCCTGTCCCGACTGGAATCCCGGCTGCATGCAGAAGGTGCCAGTGACAGTGAAAGCCTGCCGTTGTTTATGATGGATGGCCCGGCGGCGGATGTGGCGGAAACCCGGGCCTTTTATGAACAGCTATTTGCTGATTATGCCGCCCGCAAATGGGATGGGGACCGGGACCACTGGCCGGAACAGATTCCTGATGAGATCTGGCGCAATGTCACCACCGACCATCGCCAGTGCACTAACCGCCATTGCAGCTACTTTGACAGCTGTGCCTTTTTTGCCGCCAGGGGAGAGCTGGAAGAGGCTGAGATCATTGTCGCCAACCATGACCTGGTCATGGCTGATCTGGCCCTGGGGGGTGGCGCCATTCTGCCCAAGCCGGAAGAGACCATCTACCTGTTTGATGAAGCCCATCACCTGCCGGATAAGGCCCTGGGGCACTTCGCCGCTTCAGTATCCCTGGAGGCCACCCGCCTGTGGCTGAAACAAATGAGCCAGTCACTGGCAAAACTGTTGCCTTATCTCTCCCCCTCCACCCAGGCTGCCCAACAAGTTGAGCGTATCAGTGGCATGGGCCGGGAAATGGACCCGCAACTGGCGGCCCTGAAAGATCAGTTAATGGCAGAGACCCGCTGGGAAAAAGGGGATAACCAGGACGCCAGTCAGTTCCGCTACCCCCAGGGGCGGATTCCCCTGGAGCAACAGGCGGTGATCAACGAGTTACTGCTGCAAAGTGCCCAGATGACCCGTTACCTGGGGGCCCTGGCGGACGAACTCCAGGGGGGGCTGGATGAGCGCAAAGTCGGTGAAATTGACCGGGAAACGGCCGAAGCCTGGTACCCCCTGGTGGGGGGATTACATGCCCGCAGTGAAGACCAACTGGCCCTGTGGCGCGCCTTTATTAAAGGCGAAGACGGAGATCAGGATGCAGAATCCGTGGCCCAGACTCACAAGGAGAACCCAGCCCCGGCCCGTTGGCTGGTGCAGCGCAACAGTGAGCAGGGGGAAGAACTGACCCTGTTCAGCTCCCCGGTGTTGGCCAACAACGTACTCTACAGCCGGCTCTGGAGTCGCTGTTTTGGCGCCATACTGACTTCAGCCACCCTGAGTGCCCTGGGGCGCTTCGACCGGTTACAGCTACGGGCAGGCTTACCCCAGGACAGCCGTTGCCTGATCATTCCTCCGGCATTCCGCTACCACGACATGGCCACCCTGGAAGTCCCGGCAATGCCCGTTGAGCCAACGGATAGCGAGAATTTCGCCCAAGCACTGGTGGATAAATTGCCGCAATTGTGGGCTGACGGCAAAGCCACTCTGGTGCTGTTTACGGCCCGCCGCCAGATGCACCGTATTCGCGAATCTCTGCCTAAAGCAGAGCAGGATAAGGTCATCACCCAGGATGATTACACCCGCAGTGAAGTCCTTGAGCGACACCGGGCCAGGGTGGATCAGGGCATTCCCAGCGTCTTGTTCGGTGTAGCCAGCTTTGCCGAAGGTATCGATCTGCCAGGGGATTATCTGCAGCATGTAGTCATTACCCGGTTACCCTTTTCCGTGCCGGATGACCCCATCGAAGCCAGTCTGGCTGAATGGATCAGTGCCCGTGGCGGTAACCCCTTTATGGAAATCAGTGTGCCCGATGCCTCCATCAGGCTGGTTCAGGCCACCGGACGCTTATTGCGCAATGAGGCAGACCGTGGCCGTATCACCATTCTTGACCGCAGGATTGTCAGTAAACGCTATGGCCCTCTATTACTGGATGCCCTGCCGCCATTCCGACGCCTGATCACCCCCTGACTGCAGCCATAAAAAAGCCGACACCGGATGACCGGGTCGGCATTAAGGAGAGATTCTGAAATCCGCAAGTGCCAATAACCTGATCACTTGTGATGGATGAATAGTAAAACCTGTCCCATTTTACTGAATCGTCCAAAAGGCGTAGTCAGGGGCGTAGGTGTGCATATTGTGAGTTAATTCACATATACCTTGTCGAAAAATCCATCAGGAAACCAGCCCCAGTGCCCGTGCACGGGCCAGGGCACCAGTACGACTATTCACATCCAGCTTGCCGTAGATGTTACGGATATGGGCTTTGACTGTGGTTGGGGCCACCTGTAACTGCTGGGCAATGATCTTATTGGGGTGCCCCTCATGAATCAGCTTCAGTACCTGTATTTCACGTTCACTGAGGGCTTCCGCCAGGGTGGTTGGGGCAGGTTCTGCAACTGAACCGGGCAAGAGTTTACCCAGCTTATTACAGAAAACACCGGGAACCGTCTCAGGTGGCAAGCGGTGATAAATCCTGGCCAGGGGCTCACCTTCTTCCACAAACAGCCGAAGAAACTGGCCTGCAGCTGCTTGTGTCAGCGCCCGTTGCAGAACTTGCTGGGCATTCCCGGGGTCACCGCTGGCCTCCAGGGCAAGGGCATAGATCACCAATAACTCGATCAGATGCCGCCGATGCCCGCCCCTTTCTGTCGCCAGCCTTAATGCAGGCAACAGAGCAATGGCCTGATCCGGCTGGCCCATGCTCAGGCGCACCCTGGCCAGGGCAAGCTGACGCTGCTCCTGATTAAGGGGGTTACAAAACTCCCGGGCGGCCAGTCTTTCCAGCCATTGCCGGGGTTGCTGCAGCTTTCCGGTAGCAATCAGGCAGCGTACCTGCAGTGCCTCAAGGCAGGGGGGTTCAAACAGTATGGCATCACGGCGACGCTGCAGAACCTGCTGGGCATCCTCAAGGTACTCAATGGCCTCGGCAAATTGTTGCCGGGAAAACGCCAGGTGCGCCCGGACAAACTGAATCACCACATGCTGACCAGGCTCAGTACCTTTACTCACGTGTCCCAGCATGGGCCGAAGGCAGGCTTCCGCCTGATCAAGATCGTTTTTTTCCCGGTAGATCTGGGCCAGAGCGCTATTCAGCCAGCAGGAAATAAGCCGTGGCTGGCCGGTATCCGTATGAAAGCTGTCTACCCACTGCCGCACATCAGAACTGGTTTCCAGTGCCAGCTCCATTTCCCCCTGATAGAACAGTATCCATGCCAGTAAGCCGCCGCTGGATAGAACCGTGGAATGTTTCTTTTCCCGTTTACCGTGGTCCACGGCAGACTGCAGAGCGGTTCGTGCCCCGGGGAGATCACCCCGGGCGTAGCGATCAAGGCCAATGCCGTAATAAGTGACAGACTTGAGGGGAATGTTGGTGTGGTCAATGTCCTCCAGCACCTGCCGGGTGAGGTTCTGGGCACTGGTCAGATCACTGCGGGTTCGGGCCATGTAGGAGCGAATCAACGCCAGCTCACTGTGCAGGGCAAGGGCGCTTTCAGTATCCGGTTCGGTAGCGGGGCCCTCCAGCAACTCCTCCAGCTGGTTTAGCAAAGGGTCAATCAGGCGTAATTTATTACTGAAAAACAGCGCCCATATCCGCAGCATTAACAGGCGGGGGTTGGTGTCCAGGCTGTCATGGGGCAGGGCGCTCAACCACTGGTTAACCAGTACATGGTAACCCTCATGGATCATGTTATTACCATGTTGCTCCAGCACCGCTTCCAGCCAGGGCCAGTCCTGCCGGGACAGTAGCTGGCTGATCGCTTCCTGCAGGCGGTCCTGCTGCAGCAGCCAGTCTATGGCACGGGCCTGAAGTTGCTGAAAGCGCTGGGGCGATTGGCGCTGTAACCGGTCACTGAGGGCTTCCCGGAACAGATCATGGTAGCGGTACCAATGGCCTTTGCTATCCAGGGGAATGATAAACAGATTCGCTTGTACCAGTTGCGCCAGCTTGCTCTGGCTGTCGTTCCTTTCCAGCATGGCATCGCACAGGGGAGCCGTGAGCCGTGAACAGAGTGCGGTTTCCAGCAGAAACTCCCGTACCGATGCCTCCTGTTGCGACAGCACCTCTGTCAACACATAGTCACTGATGTGTTTATCATCCCCCCGGTATTCCATCAGTTGCTGTGCCGCAGGCCGGGTATCTGCCTGACCCGGTTCCCGGGTCTGTCGAGAAAGCGCAGACAACTGCATGGCGGCGGCCCAGCCTTCGGTGCGCTGCCACAGTTTTTCTACCACCTCATCCGGCAGTGCCAGTCCCATATAATCGCTAAAAAAACGGGCACACTCTGATTGGCTGAAGGCCAGATCGTCCCCATAAAGCCCATTTAACCAGCCATTGACCCGCCAGCGAGCCAGGGGAAGCGGGGGTTCACTGCGGGTCAATAGCAGTAATGTCAGCTGCCGGGGCAAATAATCCACCAGAAAGCTCAGTTGACGGTGAATATCCGGGTTCTGGATCAGATGATAGTCATCCAGCACCAGACAACCCGTCTGGGTTTGCTGGCTCAGGGTATTAATCAGGGCAGTCAGGGTGCCTTCCAGTAGCACATTGTCCCCGGCGGCCAGTGACGGCGCTTTTATCTCCGGCACCGGCAGGCTGGCTGCTTCCAGAGCACCCAGCACATAGCGCCAGAAGCGATGGGGTTCATCATCACTGGCATCCAGTGACAGCCAGGCGATGGCATGACCTTCTGCCTGCTGCTGTTCACACCACTGATTTACCAGGGTGGTTTTGCCATAGCCCGCCGGGGCCAGCAGCGTGGTCAGCCGGAACTGTCCCTGCTGCCCCAGGCCGGTGAGGAGCCGTTCACGGCGAATGGCCCGAGGGTCTGGGGCAGGGCGCATGAATTTTGTGGTTAACAGCATGGTACTCTTATCATCAACGGAGCCTGATTATCACTGTAAAGCACTGGCACCCCCTGTAAAGCCGCTATAATAATAGCCGTGATTGATGAACACTGGCCGGAGGGCCCATGAAGCTGCAGCAGTTACGTTATATCTGGGAAGTAGCACACCATGATCTGAATGTTTCAGCAACTGCCAATGAGCTGTTTACCTCTCAGCCTGGCATCTCCAAACAGATTCGATTACTGGAAGATGAATTGGGGGTTGAGGTATTTGCCCGTTCCGGCAAGCACCTGACCCGCATCACCCCCGCCGGTGAATCCATTATTCTGGAGGCGGGGGAAATTCTGCGCCGGGTGGAGGGCATCAAGAAAATTGCCCAGGAATACTGCCACCATGATCGTGGTGAACTGCGCATTGCCACCACCCATACCCAGGCCCGTTACGCCTTACCCGATGTTATCCGGGGCTTTATTGCTGCCTACCCCGAAGTCTCACTGCAACTGCACCAGGGCACCCCATCGCAGATCGCCGAGATGGCGGCCACCGGAGCCGTTGATTTTGCCATTGCCACGGAAGGCCTGGAACGGCGCCAGGACCTGATCATGATGCCCTGTTACCGCTGGAACCGCTGTATTGTGGTGCCCAGGGAACATCCTCTGGCACAGCAGCGTTCCCTGACCCTGGAAATGCTGGCCCAGCAGCCTCTGGTTACCTATGTGTTTGGATTTACCGGGCGCTCCAAGCTTGATGAAGCCTTTAACCAGGCCGGGCTGACCGCCAATGTGGTATTCACCGCTGCAGACGCCGATGTTATCAAGACCTATGTCCGGCTGGGCCTGGGGGTGGGTATCGTCGCTCATATGGCCTATGACCCGGTGGCTGACAGCGACCTGGTGGCACTGCCAGCCGGTCATCTGTTTGACACCAGCACCACTCGCATCGGCTTTCGTAAGGGGACTTTCCTGCGGGGCTATATGTATGACTTTATTGAACGCTTTGCCCCCCATCTGAACCGGGATCTGGTGGAAGCGGCCAGCCACCGTAATGGCAAAGCGGAACTTGAGGAGCTGTTCCAGGGACTTGAAATTCCCACCCGCTAACCCTGACCAGGGCGTTTACAGATAAGGGTGTAGCCGGGTTAACCGGCTTAGGGCTACGGGGTCTTGGCGATCATACTGCCAGAGTGCAGGCCACATTCCTTCTGGGTACTTTCCTCCCACCACCAGCGTCCAGCCCGCTCATGCTCACCGGGCAACACCGGTCGGGTGCAGGGTTCACAGCCGATACTGATAAAGCCTTTCTCATGGAGTGGGTTGTAGGGCACTTCCATGGCGCGGATATAATCCCAGACGTCTTTTGAACTCCAGTTGGCCAGGGGATTGAACTTCACCAGCTCGCCATTAACCCCGGAATGGGACAGATCAGTCTGTACCACCGGTACTTCATTACGGGTATCCGGGCTCTGGTCCCGACGCTGGCCGGTGATCCAGGCATCCAGGGTCGCCAGCTTCTTTTTCAGGGGGGCCACTTTACGAATGCCGCAACATTCCCCGTGGCCATCCTGGTAAAAGCTGAACAGCCCCTTACTGTTAACCATGGACTGCACATCCCTGGGATCCGGAAACAGCACCTCCAGATCCAGCTTATAATGGGTGCGCACCTGATCTATAAAACGGTACGTCTCAGGGTGCAGGCGACCGGTATCCAGACTGAACACCTTGAATGGAATTTTCAGACTGTGGGCCAGGGCAATCAGCGCTACATCTTCAGCACCACTGAAGGAAATGGCGATATTATCGTACCGGCTCAGGGCCGCTTTCATGATCTGGCGGGGGGAGGCGTCGGCCAGTTCCTGATTCAAACTCTCAATAGTCATGTTCGCTGCAGTACCCTTTTGGACGGACTTAAGCCGTTAATTTACCATTTACCGGGCCGGGGCATAAGGTGCAGGGCTGAACTGGGGATAAAAAGGCTGCAGTGATGCAATCCCGGCAGCCATTGATTATCATGGCGCTTTGCTCAACCAGCCGTCTGACCTGAGGAGTTACCCCGTGCAACTGGCCTGTCTTGATCTTGAAGGTGTATTGATCCCGGAAATCTGGATCGCATTCGCAGAAAAAACCGGCATTGAGGAACTCAAGGCTACTACCCGGGACATTCCTGACTATAACGTGCTGATGCGCCAGCGCCTGCGACTGCTGGACGAGCACGGCTATGGACTGCCGGCAATTCAGGAAGTGATAGCGACTCTGGACCCGCTACCCGGGGCCCCGGAGTTTGTCAGCTGGTTGCGGGAACGGTTTCAGGTGGTGATTCTTTCCGACACCTTTTACGAATTTGCCATGCCGCTGATGCCCCGCCTTGGCCATCCCACCCTGCTATGCCATAAGCTGGAAGTGGCCGCCGACGGGCGCATTACCGACTATAAACTGCGCCAGCCAGATCCCAAGCGCCAGGCGGTGCGGGCCTTCCAGCTGCTGAATTACCGCTGTATTGCCGCCGGTGACTCCTACAATGACACCACCATGCTGAAACAGGCCGAAGCGGGCATCCTGTTTCACGCCCCGGACAATGTTATCGCGGAATTCCCCCAGTTCCCTGCGGTGCATGACTTTGAGAGCCTGAAGCAGGAGTTTCTCAAGGCCAGCCTGTAAGGCCGGGGGTCCCTTTCGAAGCACCGGTCAGAGTCCCTCCAGGACCTCCATAAACAGGCGGATCTTGGTCAGGGACTCTTGGTATTCATCTTCTGGCTCTGAATCCGCCACAATACCCCCGCCGCCCCAGCAGCTAATCTGCCCTTGATGACACTCCAGGGTACGAATGGCAATGGTGCTATCCAGACCATTTTCCGGGGTCCAGTGAAAAAATGACCCGCAGTAAGCCCCCCGGGGAGCCGGCTCCAGTTCGCGGATGATTTCCATTGCCCGGCGCTTGGGAGCCCCGGTAATTGAACCCCCGGGAAAAGCGCTGAGCAGCATGTCCAGGGGAGTGAATTCATCCCTAAGCCGACCCCGAACTGTACTCACCAGATGATGGACATTGGTATAGGTTTCCACGGCAAACAGCGGTGTGGCGGTCACTGAACCAATCTCGCAACAGCGCCCCAGGTCATTGCGCAGCAAATCCACAATCATCAGGTTCTCTGCCCGGTCTTTCGGGCTGGCAACCAGCTCCTGAATCAACTGCTGGTCTTCCTGCTCAGTGCTGCCCCGGCGGCGGGTTCCTTTAATGGGTCGGGTTTCCACCTGTTGTCCCTGAACCCGGATAAAACGTTCAGGAGACAGGCTGAGTATCTGGTGGCTGCCCAGATCCATAAAGGCAGAGCAGGGGCTGGGACTGGCCTGATAAAGGGCCAGAAAGGCCGCCAGGGGAGATCCCTGGTAGCGGGCCTGAAAGCGTTGGGCATAATTGATCTGGTAGGTATCACCGGCATGAATGTAGCGGTCAACCTGATCCAGTGCCTGCAGGTACTGGGCATGGGATGTATCTGCCTTAAACCCGGTGGACAGGCAAAAAGACAAGGGATCAACTGCCCTACGGTGTACTTTCTCCCTGATAGCCTCCAGGCGGTTCTGGGGGCAATCTGATTGCCAATGCAGTGTTATCGTCTGCTGTTTGCGGTCCAGCACCAGCAACCAGTCATGCTCCTGAACCACCAGAGGGGGGGTCTGGCAAACTCTCGAAGGCAGTGCTGAGAGTTCCTTCTCCCCATCCCCGTAAGCCATAAACCCCACCATTAACGGCAGCCAGGGTCCGGACTTTTCCCGTGGGTAGCTGAGGTGGTGATTAACAGCGGTAATTACCGGCTCCAGGGTCTTGCCTGAGGTGGCTTTCCAGTCATGCAGGGGCCAGGCACTGAGCAACTGGTAACGGGCCGGTTGACCTTTCTGGTCTGGCAGATCAAACAGCACTGTTCCCGGCTCACCGTTAAACCCACTGACCAGGGTCTGCCAATCAGTCCCGTTAATACACTGCTGATTCAACCTGTTGTTTCCTTATGTATTCAAGTTCATGGCAAATCTGTGAATCGACCCACAACTTGAGGGATCTTAGTGTGATTATGAGGGTATTTGCCATCCCATACGATGCAGACTGGTGCAAAATATGGCTCCAGCGGGACAGTCGCCAGCATAACAGCCTCTGGATGTTCCCGTGGCATTCATGCAAGGAGGACCTATGGTAATCAACGCAATAACAAGACGTGGCTTGGGCCTGGTATTTTTCGGTCTGTTGATGAGCGCAATAGTATCAACCCCGGTGGCAGCCAACGAGAGCCTGGGGCTGGAAAACAGGGAGGATATGTTTTTTATGACGCTAACTGAGGAAGAACGGGCCAATGTGACTGCTTACCTGCTGCGGCTTCTGGAAGAGTCCATTACTGAGGCAGAAGACAAAATTAAAGCCAGTGGCAGTTTTGTGCCATTTGCCTATGTGGGGGATGACAGGGGCAGGGGGCACTTTGTTCGGTTGCCAGAGGACGATCCGATAAAAGCTGAAATTGCCGTTCACGCCTTGCAGCGGGCGATTGTGCAGTCAGCTCTGGAGGGCGGGCTGGTTGCCAGTGCCCTGTATATGACTGTGGCAGCACCGGATCAACTGGGCAAACTTCGGGACGGGGTGGAAGAGTCCCTTGAACAGGGTCAGGAAATCAATGATATGCGTTTTCTGATGGTGGAACTGCAACACTTGGGGGGACTTTCCCTGGTCAACGTGGTGCCTTATTGGCAAAACAGTGAAGAGGAATGGGTTTTCGGAAAACCCTACCAGTTACAAGTTGAGCCCCGGTTGCAGCAACTGGTTCAATCCTCAGTGGAAAAATATAAGCAGCAACGTCAACAGAAATGACAATAAATGATTACTGGTAACTTATTTAATGTTAAGGCCCGCACACTTCAAAGACACCGATACCACCACACCTTGGGCTGTGATTGCAGTCACAGCTTCCCTAATGGGGAGGCATAGAATTGATCAGGACCAGCCATGAAGGCTGGCGTACAAAAAGAAAAATTCATCAATTCTGAAATCCGTTAGGAGAATAACTATGAAAGGCCTGAAAAAACTTGCACTTGCAAGCGCCATTGCTGCGGTACCCTTTGTAGCACAGGCAGGCATGCAGCCCATGAACGATATGGAAATGGGCAACATTACTGGCCAGGCAGGGGTTACCATTGAACTGGAAGCCGCACTGACCATCGACCAAATTGCCTACAACCAGGGTAATAACGGATCTTTTCTGGTTGATGACATCCGTGTCGGTGGCCTGGAGCCCGGTGAAACCCTGAATATCCGCATTGATATCGATCTGCAGGATTCCGGTGATGCGGTTATTTCACTGTTCACTCTGCGTCCCGGTCTGGTAGAGATGGGTATTGACGTGGGTGGCATGGGGCTGTCCGGTGATGATGGTTCAGCAACACTCATTTCCAACCTGGAAATGGACCTGCTGATGAGTAAAGTCGACATTACCGCACAGGTTGAAAACACCATTGGCGATAATCAGGACTCTGGCTCCATCAACATCGTTGCGGACTTTGTGATCTCCAATCTGGATGTGGATTTTGATGTGGTTGCAGTCTCACTGCGAGGCATGCGCATGGGTGGTATCGGCTCCATGGATACCCTGGTGAGTGGCGACTTCGAAGCCATGAACACCGTGGGCATACTGAATCCCGTGAAAATGGATATCACTCTGGGGGCCGGTTCCTCAATCAGCCAAGCTGGCGGCGGCAGTGTTCCCGAAGGGGATGTTCTGCGCATCAACATCGACCAGTTCGATGCCGACATCTGGATGCCTGAAGTTATCGTAGGTCCTGCTAGCATCGGCTCTGTAGCTATCGAGGGTCTGCGTGTAAGCGATACTCGCCTGGCTGTTTATGGCCGTTAAGGATTAGAGAGTTGGTATTCAATCTCTAGCCTTATGAGAACCACCCTACGGGGTGGTTTTTTTATGGATTATTGGTGGCCTTTGATTGTTGATGGCCTTTACTGGGGCAGGTCAATCTTAAGATCAAAGCCGCCACCAGGGCGGGGGGTCAGCTGTATCGGCCCCTCACTGATCCCGTGGGGCAGGTCGATCTGGCTGACACCCGGGGGCTGGCCAATACTGAATTGCAGGGTCTGTCCGTCAAAGGCCAGACCCAGCTGATCGTTAAACATGGTCTGCTGAAAAGGGGCATCAGGAATCACGATACCACTATTGCCATACAAGGGCTGCGCCGGCAGGCGAGTTTCCAGCTGGGGTTGTTCCCCGGCAGCGCGTCCCTCGGGAAAACGGGCTGCCTGGCGCATAAATTCCTGCTCAGCCATACGCTGTGCTTCATGAATACTGTCCATACGGCGATGACGAAAACTTTCATCAACCGCCATATATTCTGCCTCAGTAATCAGAGGTTCCCCGGGGCGGATAATCGCATGCAGAACCTGTTGCCGGCTCGGTGCTCTAACCTGTGACTCGTCGGGGGTTTCCCCTGTGTCAGGTTGGCTTGTGTGGGGGACGGTTCTTGGGGCAACGATGATCGCCGAATCCTGTATAAAGGTGTCTACCATCTCATCCGCTGATAATGACCGGACACCGCTGTGGGCCAAGCCAGCAAGACAGCTCAGAGTCAGACCTGCGGTGATAGTTGTCAGTCTCTGGGTTACCATCCTGATCCCTCCGGTTACCGGTTTTCACCGTGAACCCCTGTTATAAATAGGTTAAGTTAGTGCTTTGAGCCCAACGTTGGCTTCATTGCGTAGTATTTGATGCATTGCTAAGGAATTCAATCGGCCTGGTCACAGTTCCTGGGTGTTTTTTCAGTTCTCCATGACCCAGGGAACAGTGCCTGGCAAATGGCTTCATTGAGAGAAGCCTCTGTTTGGATGGCAAGCCGGCTAGCAAGTTTCCGAAAATCCTACTTTAAGGGTCAATATCTCCCGTGTTTCTTTCACCCCGATTAAAACGAATGGCATTGCCGTTTTCACCTGGCCATTGGGTTCAGCGGTGGATTTACCGGCGCATTCCCCCGGCGGATGAAGTAACACTGGATCGCAACACTATTTTTGTGTTGCCTACCGGTGAGGGGGTGATGTTTGGGGTGTTGCTGGTTATCTGTCTGCTCACAGGAATTAATTACCAGAACAGCCTGATTTACCTGTTTACATTTATCATGGGAACGGTGTTTTTCGGCACCATCATGCAGACTTTTCAGAACCTGGCGAACCTGCGCTTAACCGTCATTGATGTTGGCCAGGCTGAAGCAGGACAGCCAGTTCCGGTCACCATACGGGTGGTTGCACTGGATGGCAGCCAGCGCCCGGCGGTATCCCTGTCTTTCCCGGATCAACCCCCAGTAACCTTCTCAGTTGAAGGGCATCAGGGGGACCCGGTAGTACTGGCGTTACCCACCCGGAAGCGGGGGCTGGTCAACTGTGGCGATATACGGATAGCCAGTGTTTTTCCCTTTGGCCTGATTCGCACCTGGTCTTTTTTACGCCCCTCCCGTCAGGGGGTGGCCACCCCGCGACCGATCCCCGCCCCAGCCACTCATCTCGCTGCCAGTCATGACAGTGATCAGGAACAGGGGCGTCGTTTTGTCAGAGGTGCGGATGACACCACGTTACGGGGGTACCGGGAAGGGGACTCCCTGCAACGGGTGCAATGGAAGCGCTATGCCCGCACCGGCCAGATGGTGGTGGCGGACTGGGAAGAGCCCGCCGGCGACCCCAGTTGGGTCAGTTGGGCTGATTACCCCGGAGTCGATCCGGAAATGCGCTTAAGCTACATGGCTGACCGGGTTGAACACCTCTGCAAGTCAGAACTGCCGTTCGGGCTGGAGCTGCCCGGCCAGACCCTTCAGCCGGATTACAGCCCGGGTCACCGTGGGCGCTGCCTCAGGGCACTGGGCACCTATGGCCATAATAGGGAGGCACCGCTCAATGGCTAAAAAGCCCAGCAACAGTGGGCCGGAAACCGGCTATTTCGCTCCCCGCGCCCTGGATTGCCTGCTGGCTGGATTTGCCCTGGTACTACTGGCGCAACTCAATCGTCTGCCCTGGTGGCTGACGGGGCTTGCTCTCATCGCCGCCCTGGCAGGCTGGTTTATTCGCCGCCGGGGCAGGCGGCCCTTGTCCAAAACACTGTTGTTATCCCTGACTTTGGTGACAGTAGCGGGTTTCTGGGTGGTCTATCGCGGTCAGTACACCGTGGATACGGCGGCTTCCTTTTTTGTGCTGACGGTGGCCCTGAAATGGCTGGAGCTGCGGCAGCGGCGAGACCTGTTTGTGCTGTTTTTTATTCTTTGTTACCTGGTCACAGTAACCCTGCTGTTCCAGGACTCCATTCTCTGGACCTTGCTCTTGCTGCTGGTTATTTTTCTATTGTTCAACGGCTTGCAGCAGGCCACTGCCGGCGCTTCCCGCCAGGTCAGCTGGGATTCCTGGCGCCGCAGTGGCTGGCTGTTTCTCAAGGCGCTGCCAGTGGTGGTCATTCTGTTTGTGTTTTTCCCCCGCATGGGCCCCTTGTGGTCAGTTCCCCTGGTATCAGAACAGGCCGTAACCGGTCTGTCGGAAGAAATGAGCCCCGGTGAGATTACCAATCTGGCCCAGAACAGTCAGCGGGCCTTCCGGGTTCAGTTTGGCGGCGATACCCCACCGCCAGCACAACGTTATTGGCGCGCACTGATTCTGGACCGTTTCGATGGTCGTACCTGGCGCCGCCACAGCACTGATTCACCGGAGCGGGTCAGCCGGGTCAGCCGTGGCGCTTCTGGGGAGCAATTGCCGGATGATCACTATGAAGTACTCATGGAGCCCAGTTATCAGCGTTGGGGCTATGCCCTGGAGGGGTCAATAAGTGCCTCCCCTGAACTCACCCAGGACCGGCGGGGACTGGTGAGTTTTAACCGTTCTGTGGACACCAGCATTCGTTACCGTATGCAAATGCAGACCCAGGCGTTCCTGGGGGAATTCCTGAATGACGAGGAGCACGCTCGTTATACCCAGATTCCGGGGCAGGGCAACAGCCGTACATTGGTCTGGGTTGCCCAGCAACAAGCTCTGGAACCTGACCCCCAGGCCCTGGTTAATCGGTTTATGGAGCACTTCAACCAACAGCCTTACCATTACACGTTACGCCCGGCGGCACTGGGGGCAGACCCAGTGGACGAACTACTGTTTGAGACTTACCAGGGGTTTTGTGAGCATTACGCCA
>REBR01000195.1 GCA_007692645.1 Halomonadaceae bacterium
AGGGCATCGGCGAAGTCCTCGTCGTCGATGCCAGCCGAAATCTCCGCGCTCGCAGCCAATCCATTCCGTTATCGGCTGAAGTGGGGGTTTGGGTCTGGTCACATGCTACCGTTTTCCGGTGAGCAGTGACCACTGCCATCATCCTGAATTGAATGGTACGCCGGAGAAGCACTGGCGGACCCCTGATGGGATTGTGTTATCCAGATCATCAGAGGCCCGGTCGGGGGGGATGACGGTGTCAGTCTGGGGTCAGGGTTCTGAGTACCCAGCCCGTCTGCCCTGGTGGCGAGATTTCCGTCCACAGGATATGAATGGCTGTGTCGCTACTGATAATCAGGGGACGTTGTGGGTTACGTTCAGGCTCCTGGCGCAGTACCTGGGGTGGAGAGAAGGTGCCGTTTTCCAGTCTGGCCAGGTTAATGGTGCCCTGATCCGGCTCATCCCATACCGCCAGCAGACCCTCTGGTGTGGCGGCCAGATCAGCATGCCTGGCGGCGCGGCTGCCAAGGGTCCGGGGGGTAGAAAATGTTTTGCTGTCAGAGGCCCTGGACAGGTGGTACAGCCCCCGCTGCTGTTCCTCTCCGGTCCAGACCAGGGCATGCAGGCTACCATCCTCCGGCAGTGAGGCCAGTGCGCCCCCCACATGGGGGCAGCCGTGGAATTGCCAGTCAAAGGCCCCGACCCGGCCCTGGTCTTGCCACATGCCATCTTCCCCCTGTTGCAGCAGGCCCATATCCCGGGGTTCATGGCCCCGGTAAAGCAGGTAGCTGTTGTCTTGCTGGTGGTGCAGACTGTTCCAGCAGCAGTAACAGGTGGCAGGCACCAGGGTCTCTGTGCTGGACCAGCTGTTGCCCTGGTCGCCACTGATGGCGTGGTGCAGCCCCTGTTGCCCGGTGCGGTTATCCAGCCAGGCCATATGCAGCTGCCCCGCCGGGTCCAGTGACAGGTCAAAGAAGCCGTGGGCCTGGGCCTGTTCCTGGCTGGCCGCCGGGGTTGCCGGCTGCCAGCTTTTCCCCTGGTCCTGTGAGCGGGCCATTACCATGGGCCCGGCCCCCATAAAGCCGTCGCCCCGGCTCTGCCAGGCCACCACCAGCACCCCCTCTGTGATGACCAGTTGCAGATCGTTATCCCGGCGAGCCCGGTCCGGGGCGGCCTGGCCGGTAATAATGGGCACCGGCTCAGACCAGTGCTCACCGGTTTCATCCCGCATCCGGTGCCAGGCTTTGCTGGCCCCTTCCGGGGGTTTTTCCACCCACACCAGATGCAGCCGTTCCCCCTGGTCAGTGGGCTCCATGGCCATGGCCACGCTGATCACCGGGTGTTCCCCGGTGAAGCCGGTTTCCTGAATGCTGTCGCTGCTGCAACCTGTCAGGCCAACCATGAGCAGCCCGCAGCCCAGCAGCATGTTGCAAAAGTGCCTTACCATTGCCATTGCACACCTCCAAACAGGGCCCGGCCAGGGCCGGGGTTAAAGACCCGCTGATCTTCACGGGCATCGGCTTGCACATTGACCGAGGCCACATGGCGACGGTCTGCCAGGTTGCGGGCATCGAGGAAGGCGGACCAGCCCCGGGGGCTGTCATAACCTGCTCTGGCCCCCAGTAAGACCACCGTGCCGGCTGCAGTGCTATTGGCGAAATCCGTTTGCGTGGAATTGTTGTAATCCACCAGGGGGCCGGCATAAAAACCACTGCTGTGGATCAGCCGGGGGGCCAGGCGCAGTTGATGCTCGGGAATACCCGGTAGCCGGTTATTGCCCCATTGGGGGTCATCTTTGAAGCGGAAATCGTTCCAGGTATAGCTGGCTCGGGTGTTGAGCAGGTAGTTCTCTGCCAGGGGGCGTTGATGGCTGATGGCCGCTTCCAGCCCCTGATGCACCGTTCGATTGGCATTGCGGGTGTCAGGTTCACCGGGTTCACCGAAGATCAGGATTTCCCGCTGTAAATGGGCCCGGTACACCGCCAGTTCCCACTGGGTGGTGGCAAAGTTCCCCCGGCCACCCAATTCCAGAGTGTGGGCCCGCTGTGCTCTTAACAGGCGATCATCCTCGCTGACAAGCTCACCGTTCACTGGTGGCTCCAGGGCCCGGCTCAGGTTGGCAAACAGTTGCATCGGCTCACTGAGTTGATGCAGCACCCCAATGCGGGGGCTGAGCCCCTGGTAAGTGCGGTGGCGGGTCTGGTCGTTCTCGGTGACTTCCCTCCGGGCAGCCAGGGCCTGGGCGCTGAGTACCAGGGTGTTGCTCTGGTTAAACTGCCACTGGTTATCCACAAAAACTTCGCCGGTGGTGGCGAAAAAGTCTCGCTCCAGGTCCGGGCGAGGGAAGTTAAAATCCTGGCGATTGTCATCTTGTCCTGCCACTGCCAATAGCCCCCAGGTAAAGCGGCTGTCCCTTCCTGCTAATGATCCTTGCAGCACTTGTCGGAGGGAAACCCCGGCATCCTGCTGGTTACTGGTGATGGTGGCGAAACCCAGAGGGTGGTCCATCTGCAGATCCTGATAGAAGACTCCCAGTTGCAACTGGTTGCCGGGCCCCAGGTCCCGGGCATGGAACAGGGCCAGGCGCCCCACATCGAGATCACGGGCGGCATCTACGGCTTCGTTTTCGGGCTGGGCCTGGTTGGCATCCTGACGGTACTCCTGGGGTGTCAGCGGGCCGGGCAACTCCAGGCGGCTGCGTTGGGCATCAATATGCAGCCGGGTTTCATGGCCGCCGTTATGGGCCAGTCCCAGGTTGCCGTAAAAACGTTGCACGGACTGGGCGCTCTGGTCCCGGAAGCCGTCCTGTTCACTGGCGGTAAAGCTGGCAAAGCCGTCTAGCCCCTGTTGATTATGGCCGCCACCGGCAATCTGGCCACGGCGCTGACCGAAGCTGCCGCCGTCGGCCCTGAGTGTGCGATTGTTCTCGCTGTAACCGGTAGGGGAGACCAGGTTAATGGCCCCACCCAGTGTCGCCGCTCCCTGGCCCATGGCGTTGGCGCCACGATAGACGGCGATATGATCGGCGCTGAGGGGGTCAATCAACTGGCTGCGGGTATTGCCGTCGGCCTCTGTTACCGGCAGACCATCCCGCAGCAACCGTACACCCCGGGTATTGAAGTTCTGGGAGATGCCAGACCCCCGGATGGACAGGCGTACTTCATCCTGCCCGAACCGGCTGCGGGCAAAAACCCCGGGGGTGCCGGCCAGGGCATCCGCCAGATCGGCACTGCGGCCGTCGCGGATCTGTTCATTACTGATCAGACTGGCACCCCCGGGGGTGCGCTCAATCTGTTGCTGGCTGACACTGGCTGTGGGGGAGGCGGTAACCGGGGCTTCAGCCCCGACCGTCAGGGTCTCCAGCTGCCAGGTGTCCTCTGCCAGGGTGGGGGCTGCCACCAGGGCGATCAGACACAGAGCCGGTGGTCTCCACCGGGCTTTGGGTAGAAAAAGCGTCATGACGGTTGTCCGTTAACAATGCGAATACACATGACCACGGCAATGCCGCTCAGAAAGCGGCCTGCTGGCCATTCATGGGTATCGGGCAGAGAGCGTTAACGGGGTGGTGCGCGGCTCGGTGGCTGGGTATGGGGGAGAAGGAGAATGCCCATCGCCAGGGTGTCCTGGCTGACCTGCAGAGAGCGCTGAACCAGCATGTCGCTCAGCCAGGCAGGTGCCAGGGCCGGCGCCTGGACCAGTTTACACAGCAAGCAGTCACAGGCCATCAGTTCATGCACACTGCTGTGGTGAGAGTCATGGTGATGGTCAGATGATAACCCGGTATTACCCGTCTCTGCCGGCGAATGGCAGTGGTGCCCACCCTGGTGGGCCAAGGTTGAGTGATCCTGAGCAGAGTGATCGTGGGCGGCCTGATCCAGGCTGCTGTCTGTGGCTTGCCGGGACTGATCGGCTGTGGATTCCGTGTCCGCCACGACTGGCATGGAGGCCATATGCGCCCCATGGACAAACTGCACCCAGACCAGCAGGCAACTGGCCAGTAGACAGAGTCGTGCAATGCGACGACGTTGACGGGTACTGAGTCTCATGGCGCTCCGGCGGGCATGGCAGTTTTGCGACGAAATATTATAAGGGAATTTACCGGCTATGTCAGGCTTGCACCGTTCCCGCAGGAGTTTATAGTTAGCAGTCAATCGTAATACCCATAGGGAAAATAGATGCTTCTGGTTACCAGCAATATGCAGTCCCATGCGGAGGCGCTGGAAGAAGCCCTGAAAGTCAGCGATCTGGACGCTGCTCTGCAGGAGCTCCGTCTTGTCTCCCCCCTGCGTACCGCACGAATTCTGTCTGATGTGCCGAAAGAGGTGGTTAAACCGTTTCTGATGGCAGTGCCGCAACAGCAGGCGGCGGACATTGTGGCTAACTTCCCCCCCGCCCTGAGCTTCAGTGTGCTTGAGGAGTTGTCTGAAGAGCAGGCAACGGGCCTGATGGAGCGGCTCCCGGCCACCTACCTGGCCACCATGTTCCGGCAGATTTCCCGGGATGGGGCTTTGGGCTGGCTGGCCCTGTTGTCCCCGGAGCTCAGGGAGCAGGTGGAAGTCCTGGGCAGTTATGAGAATGATAGCGCCGGTGCGGTGATGTCCCCTTATTTCCTGGCGGTGGAGCAGGGCCTGCGGGTAAAGGATGTAATTGATGCGGTGCGCTCTGCCCCGAAAGAGATCGAGCGCACCGCCTATGTCTTTGTGGTGTCTCCCGGGGGCACCCTGAACGGGGTGATTTCACTGCGGGACCTGATGATGGGTTCCCGCAACGCCCTGGTGGATGATCTGATGGTGAAGGATGTGTTTGCGGTACGCACCCAGGATGATGCCCTGGATGCGGCCCGGCGGATTCGCTCCCGGCACCTGAAGTTGCTGCCGGTGGTCAATGACCGTGACCAGTTGTGCGGGGTGATTACCATTGACCAGGCGATGGATATCCTGGCCCATGAAATGGCCGATGACCTGGTAGCACTGAATGCGGCGTCTCCCGATGAAAGCTTTTTTACCCCGCCCAGGGAGGCGGTTAAAAAGCGTCTGCCCTGGATGGCGGGGAATATTTTCCTCAATCTGGGTGCGGTATGGGTCATCAGTTCCTTTGAGGATACCCTGGTGCAGGTGGCCATTCTGGCGGCTTTTCTGCCCATGATCACGGATATGGGGGGTAACGTGGGAATTCAGGCCCTGTCGGTCTCCATCCGCAGTATGGCCCTGGGGGAATCCCGGGTGGGGGATGTGTGGAAGGCGGTGCGCAAAGAGACCATTATCGGCCTGTGTAACGGCCTGGCCCTGGGGGTACTGTTCAGCGTTATCGCTTTTGCCCTGCAGGGGAATGCGATTCTGGGTCTGGTGGCCGGGATAGCCTTGGGTATTAACGTACTGGTAGCCGGGGTGGTGGGTGGCAGCATGCCATTCCTGATCAAACGACTGGGTAAAGACCCGGCCATGATGACCGGCCCGGTACTGACCACCATCACGGATATCACTGGGGTCACCATTTACCTCGGCCTGAGTACGCTGTTTCTGGCTTCCCTGATGACAGGAGGAGCGGTCTGATCCACGAGTCGCTTCTCCTTGTCATTATAGGCCGTGACAAGAACGGCAAAGGGGCTATGCTGTGAGCTGTTACTGACCAGCCAGGGCTCACCGTTAATGACTGACACGAAGGCGAAGCAACCCCCGCGCAAGGGCTCCACCAGTGGCTGGGTCAGTTATCTCAGCCAGGTGGAAATGCCGGTGCTGGCGGAAACCCTGCGGGAGATCAGCCAGCTGACGGACAGCAGCAAAAGTACCGTTAACCAACTGGCGGATGTGATCCTCAAGGATGCCCATCTCACCTCCCAGGTGTTACGGCTCTCCAATACGGTATTTTATAACCACTCACGGCTGCCGGTAAGTACCGTTAGCCGTGCCATTACCCTGATCGGCTTTAACCCGGTGCGGGCCATGGCCATTTCCTCTCTGGTAATTGATGCCCTGCTGGGCAGAAACCCCCGTGGTCAATTAATGCGTTGCCTGGCCCGAGCTCTGCACGGGGCGGTTCAGGCCCGTTGTCTGTTACCCGGCAACCGCCATGAACAGAAAGAGGAAGTGTTTATCGGCGCGCTGTTGAGCAATATCGGCGAGATGGCCTTCTGGGCCTGTCACACTCCCCAGGCAGAAGAGCTCGATAACGCCCTGCACAAAGAGGAACCGGTAGCGGCCCAGCAGGCCGTATTGGGCACTACCTTTGCCGCCATTACCCGGGGTCTGGTGGAAAGCTGGAATCTGGGACAGTTTGTGCGGGAAGTCGTGGCACCCGGGCGGGCCAAGTCCGATAAAAGCGCCCTGGTGCGCCATGCCCTGGTGCTGGTGGCTGCTGCCGAGAAGGGCTGGCAGCATCCGTCGGTGAGCACCGCCATGGATGCCCTGTCGGGTCACCTGGGCCAGCCAGTGGATGAGGTGCGGCAACAGGTGCGTGACAATGCCAGAGAGGCGGCGGAGGTGGCCGTCACCTACGGCATGCAGCAGATTACCTCGCTGCTGCCAGACCACGATGAGCCCCGGGGAGACGGCGGCCTGAGCTCCCAGGGGGATCAGTTACTGCAGTTACAGATACTGCGGGAATTGTCGGCGCTCCTGGTGGAAAAGCCAGACCTGAATCTGGTGTTCCAGACGGTGGTGGAAGGCATTCACCGGGCTGTCGGGTTGCAGCGGGTAGTGCTGCTGATGAAACACAAAAAAGGCCCGGAGCTGGTGACCCGCAAAGTGCTGGGTGAGGGCACCAGCCATTGGCGAGAGGAATTCATCGTTACCCCGGGAGTGGCCGGTGATCTGCTGGCGGCCATTGTGGCCCGGGGTGAATGTATTTACCTGGGTGGCGGTGATGACCCACTCTGGAACAAATACCAGGCGCCGGGTTTTGACCGTCAGGTAGGGCGAAGCCCGGGACTTTTCGGCCCCCTGTTCGTGGGTAAGCGGGCGGTGGGATTGGTCTACGCAGACAATGGCGGGCTGTTTCAGCCGCCGGATCAGGAGCAATTCCTGGCATTCAGCCATTTTGTGCAACAGGCACAGCTGTGCATCAATAACCTTGCAGATACTTAAAGCAGCTCATCCGCCAGGGAAGGGTCGCTGATAAAGGGATTGGCGAAGCCCTGCAACTGCAGAATCATCTCGTTGCGCTCCTGCTCTGAGGGGCTGGGAGGGTGTTGCTGATGCCACTCCCGGAGAACATTGACGTCCCCCGGTAAAGGCAGCTGGTAGCGGCTGTGAACATGGAACAGTGCCCGGGCGACGACACCTTTGGCATGGGAGGGGGGCTCAAAGCGGCCAAACTCCGTGCGTTCTCCACATTCCCCGGGCTTTGCCTGGGGGTCTACTTGGGTGTAATAGGGCCCGCGCCGGCGTGATTCATAGCGGCTGCGTTCCGGGAACAGGTTGTGCATATCCGCCGCCAGGGCACGGTAGGTTTCATTGTCATTCAGGCAGCTTCGCAGGGTGCCACAGCGCAGATAATTGCGGGCTTCCTGGGGGAAATAGACCGGGCTATGGGTAATCAGCATGGCACCGCTGGAGAAGTTTTCACGGCAGTACAGGGTGGTGCCCCCTTGGGCATACAACTGACCCCAGAATTGCTCTTTCAGTACTTGCTCCGGATCCGGAGCAGATTGCGCCAGGGAAGTGGCAGAAAGGCACAACAGCAGTGAGACGCTCAACAGTGTACAGAGTGTGGTGGCGCTGTCTGGGTGCTGCATGAGGTGCTCCGCGATTCAGGCTGAAATAGTGTTATTAAGTTGCCATATGCATCTAACTACTATAGCAGACTTTCATTTTCGCTGAATATGCTAGCAATGCCTTTGGGGTGAGCGCTACGTCCTGTGTGCTTTTATTTCCGTTTGTTGGTTTTTGTAATTAATTGGTGGCTGGGCCGGGCTGAGAAGGGAGGGCAGGGTTCAGGGCCTGAATCAACTGTTCCATCAACAGCCAGGGCGCCAGGTCAGAGGTAAAGCCTTTTGTGGCACGGTCCACGGACTGGCACAGTGACAGGCTGTGGCGCAGCTGGGTCGGCCCCAGGCGCCGGGCTGCGGATTCAATGGACTGTATCTGGCTGCGCTGGCGTATCCATTGCTGTTTGAAATACCCCGCTGCCGGCTGGCCTGCTTTCAGGCTGTGCTGAAGGGCCAGGCTGTGTTTAATGTCGCGGCTCAGAACCGCCAGAATGGGCAGGGTCGCGGTGCCTTCCAGGCGCAGACGGGTGAGCATTTTCTGGGCATGGGCGGTGTGGCCATTGAGGGCTTCCGCCGCCAGCTGGAAGGGGTTGAAGCGGCTGTTATCCAGCACACTGGAGTCCATTTCCCTGGCGTCCTGGGTGTTGTCATCACTGTGGGCCAGCTGCAGCCGTTCCAGCTCCTGACGGGCGGCCAGCAGGTTGCCCTCTACCCGGTCTACCAGCACCGCGATAGCATCGTCCCCCAGATTTAACCCCATACTGCGGGCCTGCTGGCGCAGCCAGCCGGGAAACTCTGCCGGCTCTACCGGCCAGATCTGTACATGGACACCCAGCTTTTGCAGGGTTTGATACCAGGGGCGCTTTACCTCTGCCGCATCCAGGCGAGGGCCGGACAAGAGCATCACCACATCGGGGGAAGGGTCAGCCAGGTAAGTCGCCATGGGGTCACGGCCATTGCCAAGCTTGCCACTGGGCAGGCGCACTTCAATGCGCTGTTTTTCCGCAAACAGGGACAGGGCCTGGGCTTCATCCATGACCCCGCGCCAGTTCACCTGGGGCTCACCATGGAACACTTTGCGTTCGCTGAACCCAGCGGCCAGGGCCGCCTGGCGGATATGGTCGCAGCTTTCCTGCACCAGCAGGGGTTCATCCCCGGTGACCAGGTACACCGGCGCCAGGCCTTTTTTCAGCTGTGCCGGCAGTTGCGGAGGGTTCAGTTTCATGGGGCCATCTCACTGTCGCCGGTATCATTGCCCTGGTCCTGCTGGGGGGGGGCACTGTCTTCCCGAGGCTTTTCATAGGCGCCGCGAATGGCGTCGATGCGGGTCTGATCAAAGGGCCGCAGGCGGGCAATAACCTGCATGGCCAGTTGCTCATTGAGCTGGTTCTGGATGCCGCCCCGCTCACCTTCCTCAGCCAGTACCCGGGTTTCATCGCTGCGGTAGGCCTGTATGGCCTGGAGGTTGGTCTCTGCCAGCAGGGGGATATTATCCGGGGTGAACAGGGAGAGGCGCACCTGGGTGGTGAGCTCATATTCCGCCGCCGCCGCCCTGCCGGTAATCGCACTGACCCGACGGTCATGGCGATAGTCAGACAGGGTCAGGCGGTAAGCCTCTTCTTTTTGTTCCTCACTGGCGAGCAGGCCAAAACCATCCAGTTGCCGGCGCAGGCTGTTGCAAAGGTTACTGGCCACACCGGACTGACAGGTAAGGGAAACTGGCTGAATGGCCTCTGGTACTGACTGGGTTCCCCGCAGCTGAAAGCCACAGCCCGCCAGTGCCAGGCACAGCAGTACCAGCAGCCCTTGCCGACACCGGCGGGTGGGGAAGGGCTGGGGTTGATAGCGAGACATGGCCGGCTCCGTGAAAGGGCTATTTGGCAACAATATTCACCAGTTTACCCGGTACCACGATCACTTTGTGAATGGTTTTGCCCTCGGTAAAGCGCTGCACCGACTCATCCGCCAGGGCTTGTTGCTCCAGGCTTGCCTTATCGATACTGGCGGGCACCGACAGGCGGGCGCGCAACTTGCCATTCACCTGCACCACAATCTCCAGAGCATCCCGGGTCTGGGCCTCGGCATCCGCCTCCGGCCAGGGGGCATCCACCACCGCATCGTTATGGCCCAGGGACTGCCACAGGCTATGGCTGATGTGGGGCGTAATGGGGGAGAGCAGCAGCACCGCCGCCTCCAGTGCTTCCTGCACCACGGCCCGGCCCTGATCGTTGGCGGGGCTGAACTTGCCCACCTCATTGAGCAGTTCCATGACGGCGGCAATGGCCGTATTAAAGGTCAGGCGGCGGCTGACATCGTCGCTGACCTTGGCGATGGTTTCGTGGGTCTTGCGGCGCAGGGCCTTGTCACTGTCACTGAGCTGGCTGGGCTCTGGTTGCCCGGCAGGGCCGTTCTCCAGATGCTGGCTCACCAGGCGCCACAGGCGCTTGAGGAAGCGGTGAGCCCCTTCCAGGGCGCTGTCTGACCACTCAAGGGACTGCTCCGGGGGTGCGGCGAACATCATGAACAGGCGCACCGTGTCGGCGCCGTACTGCTCGATAATGGACTGGGGGTCGATGCCGTTGTTTTTGGACTTGGACATCTTGGTGGTGCCGCCAGACTGAACCGGCTGGCCGTCTTCCCGGTGGGTGCAGCTGATGGGGTGGCCTTTCTCGTCCCGCTCTACCACCACATCCTGGGGGGCAATCCACTGCTTGCCGCCGTTCTCTGTTTCCCGGTAATAGGTGTCCGCCAGCACCATGCCCTGGCACAGCAGGCGCTTGAAGGGCTCGGAAGATTCCACCAGACCCGTGTCACGGAGTAGCTTGTGGAAGAAGCGGGCATACAGCAGGTGCAGAATGGCGTGTTCGATACCGCCAATGTACTGATCCACCGGCAGCCAGTAGTTGGCCGCTTTGGGGTCGATCATGCCGTCTTTATACTGGGGGGAGCAGTAACGGGCGTAATACCAGGAGGACTCCATAAAGGTGTCGAAGGTGTCGGTTTCACGCAGGGCCGGCTGGCCATTGAAGGTAGTTTTGGCCCACTCCGGGTCCGCCTTGATGGGGGAGCGCACACCGTCCATCACCACGTCTTCCGGCAGCCGCACCGGCAGCTGATCTTCCGGCACCGGGACATTCTCGCCATTCTCCAGGGTCAGCATGGGAATCGGTGAGCCCCAGTAGCGCTGGCGGGAGACGCCCCAGTCCCGCAGGCGGTAATTCACCTTGCGCTCGCCGGTGCCGTCTTTGGTCAGCTTGTCCGCAATGGCGGCAAAGGCTTCCTCGGAATTCATGCCGGTAAAGTGGCCGGAGTTGACCAGCAGGCCCTTGTCGGTGAAGGCCTGCTCCTGACAGTCAATATCCTGGCCATCCCGGGGGCTGATCACCTGGCGAATGGGCAGGTGGTACTTAAGGGCAAAGGCATGGTCCCGCTCATCATGGGCCGGCACTGCCATCAGGGCACCGGTGCCGTATTCGCTGAGCACAAAGTTGGCGACCCAGATGGGTACGTCTTCCCCGGTCAGGGGGTGCTGGGCAAAAAAGCCGGTTTCCACCCCTTCCTTTTCCATGGTTTCAAGATCAGCGGTGGTGACCGGGGCGTTGCTGTAAGTCTCCACAAAGGCGGCCACATCGCCACGGCGCTTGGCGGCTTTCAGGGCCAGGGGGTGCTTGGGCGACACCGCCATATAGGTGACCCCCATGAGGGTGTCCGGGCGGGTAGTGTAAACCCGCAGGGGCCCATCCCCGTCCTGCTGGGGGAAGTCCAGCTCCACCCCTTCAGAACGGCCAATCCAGTTGCGCTGCATGGTGCGCACCTGCTCCGGCCATTCTGTCAGCTGTTCCAGATCCTCGAGCAGCTCATCCGCGTAATCGGTAATACGGATAAACCACTGGGGAATGGCCTTCTGTTCCACCAGGGCACCAGAGCGCCAGCCGCGGCCATCTACCACCTGCTCATTGGCCAGTACAGTCTGGTCCACCGGGTCCCAGTTCACCGTGGCGTTTTTCTTGTAGACCAGGCCCTTCTCGTAGAGCTTGGTGAAAAACCACTGTTCCCAGCGGTAATAGTCCGGATCACAGGTGGCCAGCTCCCGGTCCCAGTCATAACCAAAGCCCAGCTGCTTGAGCTGGTGCTTCATGTAATCAATATTTTGCCGGGTCCAGTGGGCGGGGGCGGTCTTGTTGTTAATGGCCGCATTTTCCGCTGGCAGGCCAAAGGCATCCCAGCCCATGGGCTGCATCACATTCTTGCCCTGCATGCGCTGGTAACGGGAGACCACGTCGCCAATGGTGTAGTTGCGCACATGGCCCATATGCAGCTTGCCGCTGGGGTAGGGAAACATCGACAGGCAGTAGTACTTAGGCTTGCTGGTGTCTTCCACCACCTTGAAGGTTTGCTGCTCATCCCAGAAGGTCTGTGCCTGAGTTTCCACAAGATTGGGGCGGTATTGCTGGTCCATGGTTTAACGGGCCCTGTAATAATGATGAAAAGGTCTGTGCGCTGCCGGTGATGGCGCTACTCGCAGCGGGTGGTTCATCCCCCACTGGATAAAGGCTGGAAAAGACGCCATATTCTATCCTAGAGAGAGGTTAACAGGTAGCCTGTCTGAATGCCGAACAGGGAGATGGCCCATGAACAAGACACCAAAAGACCTGAGCCCAGGGGCAGCGAAAACTTACGACCGCATGCTGGCCCGGGTCGAGAAACGACTGGCGGATGCAGAGCTGAAAACCTGGGAGCGGTTGCAAGAGGAAATCGACGAAGCGGTGGAGTTCGAAGAAGGGGTCAAGGAGCTGACCCGTGAGGAACTGCACCTGCTGGCCGCCTACCTGCGACGTGACCTGAGCCACCTGGTACGGTTCGTGACCGAAACCGGCAAGGGCGTGCGTGAATGGCTCTCCCACGATCTGGGAGCCTTTGAGCAACGCCTGGTAGACCTGCTGTTTTCCATTGCCGACCGCACCCAGCTGGATACCCTGGAACTGCAACAGCGCCTGGACCACGACGCCGACAGCTACATCAGCGGGGAAATCGCCACGGCGGGAATACTGCGCTGCCTGAACTGTGGCGAAACCGTGCAGCTGAGCGAAACCACCCTGCTCGAGCCTTGCCATGCCTGCCACTCAAAGTACTTTGAGCGGGCGACGGCGGAGGATGTGGCTGGCTGAGTGGCGCACTGCTACTCAGTTTCCCTCCGGTTTCTGAACCCCAAGATACCCGTAGCACCGAAAACACGCTGCCCGCTCCAGGGCAGCCGTTTTCCCCTGGGCATGATGTTAAGAGTCATGTCATCAGGGGCTTAATTGCAAAATAAACAAGTGGTAATGCAACTGTCGTTTAACCCGGTGTGGCGTTTGCTTGGCCCGGAAGCTAGGATTTTACAGGTGGCGCAGTTGTTGCGGGTTTACGGGCAGATTGTGCCCCAGCGCTTTACGTGGTTCAGGACTGAAACCACAACAAACCTCCAGGGAATTGGAAACCACGTAACCGGTAGGGCGGTAGCGTGCCCAATCAAGCTACAACGAATCCACCGGACTGGTGACCCCCCGCTCATGAACGCCCACCACATGGGTGTAAATCTGCGTCGTTTCCAGAGATTGATGGCCCAGAAGCTCCTGAATAGCCCGAAGATCCGTCCCCTGGCGCAGCAACTCGGTAGCAAAGGAATGGCGAAAAGTGTGGCAGGAGATTTTCTTGGCAATACCCGTCTCCCGGCTGGCCCGTTTAACCGCCCGCTGAATACGCTGCTCCCCGATATGGTGACGCCTCTGAATACCGCTTCGCGGATCACGGGATAAACCCTCGGCAGGAAAGAGATACTGCCAGGCGGTTTCAAAGGGGGCATTGGGGTATTTTGTCGCCAACGCATTCGGCAAATAAACACTGCCGTAACCCGCCGCCCGATCATCAGCATGTTGCTCCACAACACAAGCTTTCTGCCTCTCCAGCGCAGATATCAACCGTTTGGGCAAAAGTGTACGGCGGGCTCTACCCCCTTTCGCCTCTTGTACCCACAACGCCTGATTGGCCAGATCCACATCCTTAACCCTAAGCCGGGCAGCCTCCATCACCCGCAGGCCGCTGCCGTACATCAGTTGCACTAACAATCGGTAATGCCCGTTCAGCTGCGCCAGGATCAGTGAAACCTCCTCCACAGAAAGAACCGTGGGCAGTTTTCTCGTTTTGGAGGCCCGATGGAAATTCAAATCGGGTATCTCCTGGCGTAAGAATTCACGGAAGAGAAAAACCAGGGCGTTTAAGGCGGTTTTTTGAGTATTGACCGCACACTGGCGATCGGTGGCCAGATAGGTGAGAAAGGGGGCGATATCGCCGGAGTGCAGCTGCGTAGGAGACTGATATTGATTGAACAGAATAAAACGCCGCACCCAGAGGCAGTAGGTTTTTTCGGTTCTGTAGGCCAGACCGCGAGTTCGGATATAGCTGCGGAAGCGGTCGAAAAAGCGGTTTGAGCTGGATGAAATGGGGGCAGGGATGTCCATGGCCTATTATCCTTTTTGAGCGGCAAGACTGTATATTTGTACAATATCGGTGAAGAGGAATCGGTGATTGGAGCATCAAAATATTCGGTCACGGTGACGTTT
>REBR01000169.1 GCA_007692645.1 Halomonadaceae bacterium
GATTTCATCCTGTGACAATAGATCCTGCATAAATCACCTTGGCTCGGTGCCGGCCTGAAGCCGGCGCGCTACCGGAGTTGTCCGGAAAACTACTGCATCACAAAGTTGGTATAAAGCACCTGCTCTATGCCCTCGGAACCTTCTTCTTCCATCACCTGATTAATGCTGTCCCGCAGGGCACCTCGCAGGGTTTCCCTGGCAGCTTCGTCCCGCAGCTCACTGAATCGCTGACGGGCCAAAACGGATTGAATGCGGCTGCGCAGTGTGGGGCTATGGCGCTCCAACTGGTCGCTAATGTCCTGATCCCGGATTACCACTGCCAGGTGCACCTGCAGGTAACGCTGACGCTCATCAGCCAGAGTCACCACAAAGGCATCATTAAACCGGTAATAACTGATGGTCTCTGGTGCTGACTCCGTTACAGCAATGTCATCCGACTGTGAGGATTCCACCCCTTCCCGGTCCACCAGGAAGAACAGCGTGGCAGCCACCGAAAGACCCACGGCCAACACCAGCACCAGGCCCAGAATTAACAGGGTTTTGATATTGCTTTTCTTTTTGCCTTCGGGGGCAGCATTTTCAGCCATGACAGATTTCCGTCACTTAAAGGATCATGGAACAAATTTAGCAACTTACGTGCCACTTTTATAATGTATTGCCTAATAAGGAGCAGGACATCACTGTTGCGAGTGAGTCTAGCCCATCATCTGCACCTGGACAGCTAACAGCGGAGTTTTTAACGGAGAAAACCTGGAGGAGCGGCGCTGGAAGGAGGGTAAAAGTAGCTCCTGGCAACGGTGGAGGACACCGGTGCCAGGCAGGCCAGTCAGGCGTAAAGGTCGATTCCCTCGTTCCAGTTCAGGTGAATATCGCTGGTGACCACCGTCTCTCCTTCAGAGACCATACCGGCACCCCTATCCCCACGGTCTGATGCGTCACTGGCCCACTGTGGTGGCTGCCCGTCTTCCCTGCCCGCCTGGCCAGGGGTCTGCTCTGAAACATCAAAACCGGCCAGGTCCATACCCTGCTCCTGGAGCATGTCCTTCAAGCGCAGGCTGTTCTGCTCCAGCATCTCCCTGACAGAGGCATGCTGGGCCTGAATGGTCACAGTGGCCTGATCGTTCTGAACCTGAATACGTACCTCGATAGGCCCCAGGTCTGCCGGATTGATATGGATCTCCGCCGACTGCAGACCCTGCTGAGTCAGCCAGGAGAGCTTTGCAGCCATTTTCTCATGCCACTCATCCTGTTCATCCAGGGATGTTTCCAGGCTGGTGGTGTAATGCTTGAGGGTCGGTGCCGGCTCACGGGCCTCCCCCAGGCGCAAACCATTGGCGCTCTGCTGCAGGGTCAGATTGTCCCCGCTACGGGGCTGGGAGGGGCTGTCAGTGGTCTCCGCAGAGGCCCCAAGGGCCATAACACGCCTGGCAGGCGCCTCATCCAGATCGAGCCCGTCATCGCCATCGGCGCTGGCCAGAGCCTGCAATGCCTGGGACAGCTCCACCTTTGCTGATTTTCCCGTCCCATTCCCACTGTTCATGGTCCCCAGAGGGCCGCTTACTCCCCCCTCCGGCGCACTGTAGCTGCGGGCCAGTATGTTCTCAGTGAGACCCATATTCAGCCCAGCTGGTGCCAGGGCCTGGGCCAACTCCAGATCAATTGCAGGCACCACCTCAGCCAGTTGCTGCAACCCCTCCAGAGTCTGCATGGGATCCTGACTCTCAGCCAGCAACTGCTCAATAGACAACTCACCTGTGAGCAGCCCCTCAATCTCAGCTTCTGACAAACCGGTGGGCGTTGACAGGGCTGGTGTCGACTCATGGACAGCATTAGAGCGGTCAGCATTTGCCGCTTCCGCTGCAGCCCGCTCACGAGCCCGGCTTTGCATATCGCGAAAGCTATCAGCATTGTCCCGGTTATCAGCAGCCCGTTCAGGGCGCCTGTCATCAGGCCTACCCCCAGAAGTTGACCTGGGGGAAGGCGTTACATCCGCAAGAACAGAGGGAGATTGCATGGCAGGAAGTTGCCTCCATTTGGCCAATAAAAAAAACCACTTTGGAGATCAATGCAAGCTGAGTGCCAGAAACCCTCAATAGTACTCAGGCATCAGGGCATCTCAACTGACATAAGGGCTTAATGATGCTTCAGATAGGCTTTCAACTGGGCTTCAACCAAGGTAAATTCTTCTTCAATGGCGACCACTTGATCCGGGCTTAACTGTCCGGCCCGACCGGCATTCTCTGCCACCTTGCAGCGCTCCCCCAACACCGTAGCGCCAATATTGATGCTGCTGCCCTTAAGGCTATGGGCTGCTTTGCTGAAATCGTCCGCCGCCTCACTCTCAAGGGCCTGGTGCAGATGCTGAATTCGTTCACTGGAGTCCTGTAAAAAGGTGCTGATAAGTATTTCAAATTCATCTTCCATGACTTCCTGGAGCTCAGACAGCGCTTCGTGGTCCAGGTGACTGATTTCATTCATCCTTACTCTCCGATCCTATGCTCGCGGAGGACGCCGTGGGAAGGGCCCAGCGGAATTCTGCTTCCACCCGGTTACCGTTGCCGTACCAATGCAAACCATGACAGAGTTGTTGCAGCAAACCAATGCCACGCCCTGCCAGCTGGTTATGGTCGAGATTCACTGTATCAAAGGCACTGTAATCAAATCCACGCCCGCTGTCCTCAACCGTGATCAGCAGCCGTCCGCCACTGTGGCCATCTGCCTGATGGTCCAGGGTAATGGACACGCTGTGCCCTACGACGGTTTTCAGGCGTTTTTCCCGCTCATTGTAGTAACGGGTAAAGCCCCTGGGGGAGTCTTTCAGACTGGAGGGTAATTGAAGAATGCCGTGGTCCAGGGCGTTATTGAACAACTCTGTGAGAATGGTAAAAATCTGCCCGCTGAACAGCCGCAACCCGGGCACATCCATACAGATATGCAGTAACAGCGGAACCGGGTTGAACTGAGCCAGGGTGTTGTCCCGCAGTGCATAGTGGCAGCGCCAGCTACTGGGTCCGGTCAGAACACTGCTGCCCAGGCGCCGGGAAAGATCGTCCAGCAACTCTTCCCTGGCCATGGTGACCTCCACCAATGTCAGGTCGTCTTCGCTGTCCACATCGCCGCTGAAATCGTCAATAGCGGCGGCCAGACGGTCAAAAACCTGTTCAGCGCTGTCACTGCTCTCAATAATGGTAGTAAAACGTTCTTCCCCAAACATTTCACCCCGGGCATTATAACTTTCCAATATGCCGTCAGAGCAGAACAGGACCCGCTCCCCCACCGCCGCTTCATACCGTTCACAGGCAGCAGAGAAGCGCTCCGGGGGCAACACCCCGAGAGGCAGGTGCCGGGAGCGGAGCTTTTCCCACTGACCATTATTGCGCAGCAGATAGCCATCCGGCAGCCCCCCGTTCCAAACCTCAACATGGCCCGTGTGCAGGTTAAGGTCGAGCATGGCGCCGCAACAGAACAACCCCTTGGGTAGAATGCCCTGCAGTTTCCGGTTCATTTCCCGCAGAATTTCGGCAATGGTGAAACCTTTGCTGGTCATGCCGTAAAAAATCTCAGCCGCTGGCATGGCGCCAATGGCTGCGGGCAGGCCGTGACCGGTGAAGTCCCCGAGAAACACATGCATGCCCCCGGAGGGCTTCGGGGAGGCAAACAGGACGTCGCCGTTAAAGATCGACATGGGAGAGATGATATGGCGGATATTGTCGGCGTTCAGACAGCCCTGGTGGGCAATATTGTCAAACACCCGCCGGGCCAGCTCATGCTCATGGAGCAGTTGCCGGTTGCGCTCCCGAATATGGTCCCGCTGCCGCTGCAGGGTCTGGTGCATATCCCGCATGCGGTTGAATGCATTGATCTTGGCTTGCAGAATCACCCGGTTATAAGGCTTTGACAGAAAATCGTCGCCCCCCACTGCCAGACACTCTGCCAGGGACTCGGCATCACTCAGGGAGGTGAGAAAAATAATCGGCACCAGCTCTTCGCCGGCCATGGCCTTGATATGGCGGGCTGCCTCCATACCATCCATGCGCGGCATCAGCACATCCAGTAACACCAGCTGGGGGCGCTGCAGGCGGAACTGCTCAACTGCCTCCATACCGTCACGGGCGGTTATTACCCGATGCCCCTGCTTGCGCACGATGGTTTGCAGGATCAGCCGGTCACTGTTGTTATCCTCGGCGATCAGTATGGTCAGGGCCGGTTCCACGCTCACGGCCAACTCCCTCAGCTGATCTCAAATAACTGTTCGAAGTTGGAAATGGTCAGAATGCGCCGCACATCGCCGTTGCAGTTAGCGACACGGACATTGGCCTGATCGCCGCCGGCGTAGTCCCGCAACAGCAGCAACATGCCCAGGGCTGAACTGTCCAGATAGGTGGTCTCGCTCATATCCACAACATACTTCAGGGGAGCATTGTCCCCATTCTCGTAGGCCTCACGGAAGGCCTGGTGGGAACTGAAGTCAAAGCGTCCATCAATGCGGATGGTCAGACTCTCGCCGTCATTGCTGCGCTCGGTGGTAATGGCCATTAGGGTCCCTCTTCTCGCTGACAATCACTATGGTAAAAGACTAGCTCACCACGGCCGAATTACATCCCTGAAAATTACCTGTCCAGCATTGTGCCGGGTTGCGCTGCCGGTTGCCAGGGGAAAGCCACAAGGGTATGAGTAGCGACACTAACGCCTGCGCTGTTGGCGCCGGGCAAAGCGCAGACCGGCAGCCTCGTCCACTGCTTTCTGCTCGCTACGATCCTCCGCCTGGCGTTCCCGCTCCCGGCAGGTGGCAATAAACCGCGCCATTCCCTCGCGCCGCTCCCAGGCCTGCTGCCAGAGTTGACGACTCTGGGCCAGGACTTCGCCGGCCCGCTCGATCTGCCGCTGCTGCTGGCCCATAGCTGTGGTCAGCTGATTGATAAAATACTGCCAGGATTGCAGCCGACTAACGGAAATCTGCCCATGGCTGGCACTGCGTGCCTGCTCCTGATATTCCCGGTGATACCGCTCCAGTTCCTCCAGCCGCTGCTGCTCATGCTGCAGTTTTGCCTGAGCTTGTTGCAGGGCCTCCAGGGCAGTTTGCTCCTTGCGCTGCTCCAGAGCCAGTACCACCCCCAGCCGCTGTGACTGCTTCATGGGGCAGCATCCTCACCCAGCAGGTCTTCAAGGCCTTTGATGGCCTGGGTCAGGGGCGCGCTTTCCAGCAACCCCTGCTGCAGGAATTTGCGCATTGCCGGCATTTTTTCAATGGCCTGATCGGTTTCCGGGTCACTGCCGGGCTGATAGGCGCCGACACTGATCAGGTCCCGGGCCTGTTGGAAGCGGGCATACAACTGTTTGAAGCGAAGCGCCTGTTTAAGATGCTCCGGTGAGACTACATGGGGCATTACCCGGCTAATGGAGGCTTCCACATCAATGGCGGGGTAATGACCCTCTTCCGCCAGCCGCCGGGAAAGCACAAAGTGGCCGTCCAGTATGGCTCTGGCAGCATCGGCAATGGGGTCCTGCTGGTCATCCCCTTCCGTCAGCACCGTATAAAAAGCGGTAATGGAGCCCCCCCCCGGGGGCCCATTACCGGCCCGTTCCACCAATTGCGGAATGCGGGCAAATACGGAAGGCGGGTAGCCC
Source organism: Halomonadaceae bacterium (assembly GCA_007692645.1). Lineage (GTDB taxonomy): Bacteria > Pseudomonadota > Gammaproteobacteria > Pseudomonadales > Oleiphilaceae > REBR01. Next base: position 5,629 of record REBR01000169.1, read on the forward strand.
TTGGTGGCCGGTGGCTCCCCCACTGCCAGGGCAATTTCCCGCTGAGCCTGAGCATAGCGGGTCAGGGAATCCATAAGTAGCAGGACTTTTTTGCCCTGGTCACGGAAATACTCGGCAATGCGGGTGGTTAACATGGCAGCCCGCAGCCGCATTAGGGGAGAGTCGTCCGCGGGGGAGGCAATGACCACTGAGCGGGCCAGGCCTTCGGTGCCAAGAATATCCTCAATGAATTCCTTCACCTCGCGGCCCCGTTCACCGATCAAGCCAACAATGGTGATATCTGCATCGGTAAACCGGGTCATCATGCCCAGCAGCACACTTTTACCCACACCGGAACCGGCAAACAGCCCCAGCCGCTGACCCTGGCCCACGGTATTGAGGGCGTTGATGGCAGCGATGCCTACGTCAATGGGCTGGCGCACAGGGGCACGGTTAAGGGGATTGATTATCGGACTGGAGAAAGTCACGGTCTGACTGGTGTCCAGAGGGCCCTTTCCATCCAGGGGTTCACCGGCACCATTGAGTACCCGCCCCAGCAGGCCCATGCCCACCGGCACCCGGCTGGCGCTGGCCAGGGGAACCACCAGAGCCCCGGGGCGCAGGCCACTGATTTCTGTCAGGGGCATCAGATAGACCCGCTCGTCTTCAAAGCCAACCACTTCCGCTTCCACATCTGGGCGATTGTGGGCACGAATCAGGCAACGGTCCCCCACCACCATGGGGCAGCCGACACACTCCAGGGTCAACCCCACCATGCGGGTAAGACGACCCGCCAGTTCCGGCTCTGGTGTCAGGGGCAGGGTTTTTTCCAGACCTTGCAGGCGCTCAGCGATCCGGCTCATTGGCTTCTTCCCCTGAGAGTGGTGGCGAATCACTGCTGGGCTCACCGGTGCCGGTATCGCTGCGGTCTTCGGCGCTGGCGGGTGCTTCAGTGGAAGAGTCAACATCCTCAGCAATGCCAGGTTCGTCAGCACTGGCCTGTTCGTCGCTGGCGGCAACAGCGTCACCGGCGACACTGGCAGAGGCCTTCACTGCCGGTTGGTCTGGGGCGCTTTCCCCCGGGCTGTCCATAACATCCCGGTGAAAGTCAGACAGCTCACCCATCAGGGAGCCAAGCTCCGTGTCACCGTCTTCATCCGCCAGCTTCTGGTCCAGCATCTGCTGTACCGCCTTCTGGTAGCGTTTTTCTACCGTATAATCCACCAGACTGTGGTCATTTTCCACCCGGCAGCCACCCGCCATGATGCTGTCATCCCCCTGCACCCGGGCACTGCTGCCGTGTTTGTCCGCAGCAGCCTGCACATCCGCTAAATCTTTCGGGTTCACCTTGATCCGCAGTTGCTGTTCCGGGTCTGGCAGGGCTTTGATCGCCTGCTGCACCAGTGTTCCAATCTGGCTGCTGTCCATCAACAGTTCCCGCTGAATCACGGTTCGCACCACTGCCATGGTCAGATTCAGCAATGCGCTATGGATCGCGTCCTCCTGTTTGGCAGTCGGCTTGAGCAAGGCTTCCATCACCGTATCGAGACGGGTCAGGCGCTCCTCCGTGACTGTTTTTCCCTCTTCTATGCCTTTGCTTGTGCCATCTTCACGCCCGGCAGCATAACCCTCGTCGTAACCCAGCTGGTAGCCTTCCCGAGCCCCCTGGTCGAGGCCTTTTTTGCTACCGGCATCGAGACCTTCCTGGTGGCCTTCTTCAAACGCCTGCCGGTGAATCTCTTCCAGATCGCCGGCAGTCAGGGGTTTGACGTTCTGCTCCCCCTCTTGGGAATGGGGCTGACGCTTGCCACTCTTATCCAACAGCGGCAGTTCCCAGCGCTCGTAAGCGGTGAGCTGGTCAGAGGGGATGCGGTCGCGGTTCGATTTCTTCATCACAGCCTGTTACAGCATTTCCTCGCCGGAACCACCCAGCACAATGTCACCGTTATCGGCCATACGCCGGGCCACGGCAATGATTTCTTTCTGTGCCGACTCCACCTCACTGACCCGGACTGGCCCTTTGGCCTCCAGGTCATCTTTAAGCAGTTCACCGGCACGCTTGGACATGTTGCGGAAGATTTTCTCTTTAACGTCTTCCTCGCCACCCTTAAGGGCGATGACCAGCACTTCAGAGGAGACTTCACGCAACAGCGCCTGAATACCCCGATCATCGATCTCGGCAATGTTATCAAACACGAACATCAGGTCTTCGATTTCTGAGCCCATGTCCGGGTCCATGTCTTTCAGGGAGTCCATCAGGGCCCCTTCGATGCTGCGGTCCATGTAGTTCATGATATCCGCTGCCCGCTTGATGCCGCCAATACGGCTGGCCTGGGCGCCGGAGCCGCCAGAAAACTGCCGCTCCAGTATATTATTCAGTTCCTGCAGGGCCTGGGGCTGGATGGACTCCAGGGAAGCCACCCGCATCATCACATCCAGGCGGACTTTTTCATCCAGGGTACTGAGAATTTCCGCGGCCTGATCGGGGTCCAGATAAGACACGACAATGGCCTGAATCTGGGGGTGTTCATAACGAATCACATCCGATACAGCCCGGGGTTCCATCCATTTGAGGGTGTCCAGGCCGGTGGTATTGCCACCGATCAGAATGCGGTCAATCAGGCTGCTGGCTTTCTCATCCCCCAGGGCCTGGGTGAGCATGGCGCGGATATAATCATCGGCACCAACCCCAAGGCCGGTCTGGCCACCCACGGCCTCAAAGAATTCCCCCACCACATGGCCCACTTCTTTTTTCGACACATCCTTCAACTGGGACATGGCGGTACCTACCCGCTGTACCTCCTTGGGGCCCATGTGTTTCAGGATCTGGGCAGCATCCGCTTCCCCCAGTGACATCAGTAGAATGGCTGCTGATTCCACCCGGCTGAGTTTTCTTGGCGCTGCCGCCAGCTTTGACTGGGGAGCATTATCTTCATCAGTCATCCGCATTCACCCATTGCCTGACTACCTGGGAAACCCGGGCCGGATCCTCTGCGATCAGGCCCTTTACTGCATTCAGTTCTCTATCATAGCCCCCGCCACTGCTTGGCAACAGCAACTCGTCGTTATCCATGGCATCGCTTAACCCATCCGCCCCGTCAAGGTCGCCCATGCCACGCATATCCTCAAGACCATTTCCGTTGCCATTGCGGGCCTGGCCGCTACTGGAGAGGTTTTTCAGTGTAGGCCGCACCAGCAGTAATGCCAGCAACAGGATAACAATCCCCGCCACCACCGGGCGCAGGCTGTCCTGGAACCAGGCCTGCTGCCAGAAAGGCGGTGTTGTGAATTCCACCTCTTCCAGTTGAGCAAAGGGGGTATTGACCACGGTGACGCTGTCGCCACGGGCTGCTGAGTAGCCAACCGCATCACGCACCAGACGGGTGAGGCGCTCCAGTTCCTGTTCCGGCCACTGGGCAAAGGTGACTTCACCGGTTTCACGGTTCACCTGACGCAGATCGTCCACTGCCACTGCCACACTCAGGCGCTTGACGGAGCCGGGCTGATTACGGGTAAAGCTCAGGGTACGGTCCACCTCGAAGTTGCGGGTGGCCTGGCGCCGGGAGCTGCCAGACTGGCCAGCGCCACCATTGCCTGCAGCGTTCTGGGCATCTTCCGGCACCTGCGCGGCACCCGGTGGCTGATTTGACAGGGCGCCGGGGATTCCCCCAGCACCCCCTTCGCCACCGGTACGGTTCTCTTCCATGGACTGCTCACTGCGCAGAGTACTCTGGTCCGGGTTAAAGATTTCCTCTGCCTGTTCAATCTGGGAAAAGTCCATATCCGCTGAGACTTCCGCCTTGAAACGGCCATTACCCAGAATCGGCGTCAGTATGCTGTTAAGTCGCCGGCCCAGGTTTTCTTCCACCCGGCTGTTAATATCCAGGTGGCGGGCCATCTGCTGGGCGGAGCTGTTTTCCCCATCCCGGGATAACAGATTGCCCCGCTGATCCACCACGGTCACGTCACCCCGTTGCATTTGCGGCACACTGCCTGCTACCAGGTTAACAATAGAGGCCACCTGCCCTTCACTGAGACGGGCACTGGAGGGCACATCCACCAGTACCGAAGCGGAGGGGTTACGACTATCCCGGACAAACACCGACTCCCGGGGCACCGCCAGGTGCACCCGGGCGCTACGAATGTTGCCCATGGAAGACACTGTGCGCGCCAGCTCACCTTCCAGGCTATGGCGGTAACGGGCCTGCTCCATAAACTGGGAGGTGCCCAGCCCCTGGTCTTCCATGAGCATTTCAAAGCCCATGCCCTGATTTTCAGTCACGCCATCACGGGCCAGGCGCAAGCGGGCGTTGTAAACATCACCAGAAGCCACCAGCAAGGCGCCGCTACGGTGCTCTACCCGGTAGTTAATACCGGCCTCATCCAGTACCCGGGTGACTTCATGGGGGTCGTAGCGGCTTAAGTCACTCAGCAAGGGCTTATAGCTTGGGTCCTGGGCCCACAATACCAGGGCAACCCCCAGGGCGACGCTGGCAGTCAGGCCGAGCATCAGGCCCAACTGGCGCAACAGGCTCAGGCGGTTAAAACCAAACAGTAAGTTATTGCTGGGCTCATAGTCCGGGCCGCCGGCGTTATCGCTGCCTGTTATTAAGCTGTTCTGGGTGGTCTCAGCCGGTACGCTTGCCATGGTCATGCTCCGCTACAATATCGTCAGGTGCCAAAGGGGCCCGGTAATTCATGCCCTAAACAGGCATATTCATAATGTCTTCATAAGCCTGAACCACACGGTTTCTCACCTGAACCATGGACTGAAAGGCCACTTCCGATTTCTGTGCTGCCACCATGACCCGGGTAATATCCACCCCTTCATCCCCCCGCTCATAAGCGTTGGCTAATGATGCGGAGGTCTGCTGTAGATTATTGACACTGTTAATGGCGCCACTGAGGGTGTCGCCAAAACTGCTGCCCTGGGCTTTACCAGGCTCTTGTGGACGCTGGCTCTCCTGGGGGCGCTCTACCCGCACCTGGTCACGGATCTGATTCTGTTGCTGCATTTGCGAGCGCATGGAACGGATATCCGCCAGCACGCTGCTGACATCGGCTCTGTCTACCATGGTCGTCTCTCCTGCCTTGAAAAGGGGTTTGACAGGAATTTAGCAAGTTAAGGGCCAGTTCTGGCAAGCCATTGTTTTAAAATGAAGTAATTACAAACTTGTAAGGTAGCGGAGGGCTGTTGAACGGTTGCTGACGGGAGTTTGACGGCAAGGCAGCCAGTGTCCCGTCCGGTTAATTCGTTAACCGGACGGGACACTGGCCGTTGCAGAAAATGCCTCAGTTGCAGAGTCAAAAAAAACCGGCAAGGTTACTACCCTGCCGGCTTTATTGGCGCCCCATAATCAAGCCCCATGAGAACGCTGCGATACTTAACTTGCCAGGGCCTGATCCAGATCAATACCGCTATCGCGAATCTGCGCCAGTTTGTACCGCAGCGTCCGGGGGCTGATCCCCAAACGCTCTGCGGCCTGCTTCCGGCGTCCACGCTCATTGCGCAGGGTATCAATAATAATCTGGTATTCACGCTGGCGCAGATCATGACCAAGGGAGGCGTCATCCGGCCTCTCTGGATCCACGGTTTCCTGGGGCAAATCCTGGGGCGTTACAGGGTGCAAGCCTGGCCCGGCAGCAACCTGGGACAACGCCATTGCCTGCCCCATGCCACCGGCTCCCGCCTGTTCCAGGCTCAGGTCTGCGGCGGTGATACGATTGCCCTGCTGCAGAATCAGAGAACGCTGAATGGCATTATCCAGTTCACGCACGTTTCCCGGCCAGGGGTGGTTGAGCAGGGCCCGCTGGGCGCTGTCATCCAGACTAAGACCCCGAAGCTTCATTTTACGGGTATGTTTTTTCAATAGATGCTGAGCCAGTGGCAGAATGTCCCCGGGACGCTCCCGCAACGGCATCCATTGCAGTGGAAAGACACTCAGGCGGTAATACAGGTCTTCCCGGAAGTTGCCCCTGGTCACATGTTCGCGCAGATCCCGGTTGGTGGTGGCCAGCACCCGCACATCCAGTTTAATGGTTCGTCGCCCGCCAACCCGCTCCACTTCTTTTTCCTGTAATACCCGCAGCAGCTTGGCCTGGAGACCGGGTTCCATTTCGGAAATTTCGTCCAGCAGCAAAGTACCACCGTTGGCCTGCTCGAACTTACCCGGGGATGCCGCATGGGCGCCGGTAAAGGCACCTTTTTCATGACCAAACAGAATGGCCTCCAGCATGTTTTCCGGAATAGCCGCGCAATTAATGGCGACAAAGGGTTTGTCCGCACGGCTTGAGTGCTGGTGAATATAACGGGCCAGCACTTCTTTGCCAGTGCCGCTTTCACCACACAGCAACACAGTAAAATCACTGTCAGCCACTTTATCCGCTAATTGGAAAATACGCCGGCTGCCCGGGACTTCACAGATAGGCGCATCGCTGTCAACGCCACTGCACAGGCCCAGCACTTTTTTCAGAACTCCGTTCAGGGTCTGTGGGCTGAAGGGTTTCACCAGATAGTCCACGGCGCCCGCCTGCATGGCGGCTACCGCGTGCTGAATTTCACCGTAGGCGGTCATTAGCACTACCGGTGTTCCCGGATAATGCTGCTGAATACTTGCCAGCAGTTCATGGCCTGAGATGCCGGGCATATTTACATCACTGACTACCAGATCAACGGGCTGCTGAGAGAGCAGCACCAGTGCCTGCTCCCCACAGTCCGCTTCAATAATCTGGTAATGGGCCATTTCCAGAGTGGTGACCAGTGCTTCCCGCAGGTCCTGATCATCTTCAACCAGTAGTAGGCGTGTTTTGGCCATGGGTCTGTCTCCGTTGTCAGTGTGGCAGCAGCGGCAATTCGATAATGGCAGTGGCGCCATCACCCTGGGACTGCAGCTGAAAGTGCCCCTGGTGAGCGTGTACCACCGCATTTACCACTGCCAGACCAAGACCGGTGCCATGGGACTTGGTGGTATGGAATGCCTCCATCAGTAAGGGGGCGCTCCCGGGATTAAAACCTTTACCGTTATCAGAAATGCTCAGGGTGACCCGTTCAGAGGTACAGTCCAGCTGCAGGCTTACTTCGCTGGCTCCTGCTTCCAGGCTATTGTTGATCAGGTTACTGCAGGCCCCAACGAGAGCCTCCTGGTTACAGGCAATACGCCCCACGGGCAGGTGCTTCGGACGCACCAGGGTGACCTTTGGGGAGCGGAACAGGGTCTCAGTGTGCTGCATGATGCCGGATAACCAACTGGCGACGCTGATTTCTTCTGCCAGGTGAATATCTCCTTTGGCAAAGATCAGCATATCGCTGACCTGTTGCTCCAGATTGTGTAACCGGGACATGAGTTTATGGGCGCAGCGCTGACGCAGGTCCTGATCCAGTTCAGGCTCACACAGGTGACCACCATAGAGCATGGCAGCAGATAACGGTGTCCGTATCTGATGGGACAGAGAGGCCACCATGCGGCCCATGGAGGACAGTCGCTCAGAGCGGGCAAGCTCACCCTGCAGGCGCCGGGTTTCGGTCAGGTCAGTCAGCAGAATTAGCTGGCCCGGTTCATTTTCCATGGAGCGAATTTCAATACTGACGCGGCGGCCGTCATTAAGGGAAACTTCATGGCCGTCATCACGCCGGGGGGCAAAACAACGCTGAATCACATCCAGCCAGCGGGTGCCTTCCAGGAGCTCCCCCAGCAGCGTGATAGCAGCGGGGTTACATTGGCTGATGACCCCCTGGCTATCCAGCACCACCACTCCCGCAGGCATGACATCCAACAGGGTGGTCAGCCGGTCTGCCAGTTGCTCCTTGGCTTCCAGCTCTGACTGACGCCGGCGGGCCTCGTCACTTAAGCGGCCTGAGAGCTGGTTAACCCGGGATTCCAGGGTTCGGTATGAATCGGTAATCTGACGGGACATCTGGTTAAACAGATCCAGGGCTTCATCCACCTCCCCGGTCTCTCCACCGGCCTGACCCTGCAGGTCACTATCACCGGGGAAAAGCGCAGTTACTTTGCGATTCTCATCCGCGGCGGCATTGTCCTGGCTGCTAACTACGCGGCTGCCCAGTTGAAACGTCTGCTGTCGGTTCATGATGTCCCCTCGTCATGGATCACCGCCGGGCCTCTTGTAGACGGGCTTTGGCAGTAACATTAACAGGGGTTAAGCAGGCATTGTGCCAAGGATAGAATCAGTATTTTAAACAAGCACTTAGGGTTTTGCGGAAAGCACTGCTGACGGCTTTTTGTCACCGTTTCCGGCCCTGGAAGACAGGGCCAGCAAAGTTTTGACGGCTGCGTCAGAGCTCCTCTTCACTCTCACGCAGGCCGTATTTACGCACCTTTTCCACCAGGGTTGTGCGGCGGATACGCAGCTTTTCTGCTGCCCGGGCCACCACCCCTTCACACTCATCCAGGGCCTGCTGGATCAGACTTCGCTCCAGAGTACCCAGATAGTCTTTCAGGTCGATGCCGTTAACCGGCAGCAGTGCCGGTGAGTCAAGGCCCACAAGACCGCTGGCAGGCATGCCTATGGCGGCATCATCCTCCAGCTGGTTTTCATCAATATCGTCGATATAGCGGAATTTACGCGGTAGTTCCTGGAGGCCAACCACCCCATAGGGGTGCATGAT
>REBR01000213.1 GCA_007692645.1 Halomonadaceae bacterium
CCTTCCGGTTGATTGCCGAGGATGGCCGTAACATTCAGATCAGCAATTTTGATGATGACAATGGCAATGATACCAACGCCCGATATGGGCTGCCGGATGAAGCGAGAGATGATATTGGCGCAGACGAAATGGCCCTGGTCCAGCGCTCATCAGTCTCACTGACTTCTGCGGGCAGCATTGAAATTGACAGCCTGACGGCCAACAACGCCTCAGCGGGCTTTGAGGTAGGCACTTACGGCTCAAGCGAAAGTGGCACGCTGTTACGGGATCTGGACATCTCCACCGTCGATGGTGCCAATGATGCCATTACCGCCATAGACAACGCCCTTGACCAGGTGAACCTGCAGCGGGCCACCCTGGGTGCCATTCAGAACCGCTTTGAATCCACCATCCAGAACCAGCAGATTGCCTCTGAAAATCTGACCTCCGCCAACTCCCGCATCCGGGATGCGGACTTCGCGGCGGAAACCGCCGAGCTGTCCCGTACCCAGGTACTGCAGCAGGCCGGTCTGTCGATTCTTGGTCAGGCCAATGCCCAGCCGCAGCAGGTGCTGCAGTTGCTGCAGGGTTAATCCCGCAGTCAGGCGTTAATCCGGGAGCGCACTGTCTCCCAGGACTGAAACCGGCACTTGTTGCCGGTTTTTTTATGCGCCTCGCAATCTCTGGGCAACCTGGAGGCTGTGACGGCAGCGATAGCCTTCTTATCGCGGCTATAGCCGCTCCCACAGGGTGGTGATTCCTGCAGTTCCCCTATTGGGACCACTACCCTGCTGGGATCACTACCCTGGTAGGATCACTACCCTATTGGGATCACTACCCTATTGGGATCACTACCCTGTTGGGACCACCACCCTGTGGGAGCGGCTATAGCCGCGATAAGGGCCCGTACCATGCTGATTCACGATGAACCCTTTTTATGGCCCAACAAATCCGACGGGCCGCGCGCGCCCCCCCTGCTTTCAACGTCTCCCAAGCAACTTGTCATCAACCCACACAGTTGGCACGCCATTCGCATTAACCCTTTCAGAACACCAAAACACTGCAGCGCATTGCCGCCCGCCAGAGGCCGCCTTGCACACTGACAAGGGGTAGACCATGCAAGCACACCGTCATCTAGAGACCATCGACCGCAAGCAGGCCGCGGCCATTGCCCGTCGGTTGATTGACGCCAATGGGCTTTACGCCACTGCCAACGACGGTTCCCTGTCACCACAGGGGCGGGAGCAGGCGCGCATTCAGGTACGGGATATTCTGCAGCAGGTATTGCAGGCGCAACCCAACCAACCGGAAGCCCTGAACCTGCTGGGCCGGGTGGAAATGGACGCGGGCCGTCTGACCACTGCACGGGAGCTGTTTGTACTGGCCCTGGAGGTAAAGCCGGACAACGCCCAGACCTTAACCAATTACGGCTACTGGGCATTGATGGCGCAACAGCCTCAAACCGCCCGCCAGTCTTTTGAACAGGCACTGGCCATTGATCGGCAATCCACCGCCGCCTTTGCCGGCATTGCCCATGCCCGTCGTCAGCTGGGTGAATTCGACAGCGCTTACCTGCACTACCGTCGCCTGCTGGACCTGGGTCTGGAATGGCCTTCCGTGTTTGAAGGCATGATGACCTGTGCCGAGCAGCTGCAGATTCACCAGGCGGACAGCGCCCTGGCCCAGGATGCCATTCGCCTGCTGCTGCAGGACAACCTGCCCCACCAGAACCTGGCCCGCTTTGTCAGTGCCATTCTGCGTGCCCAGTATGTGGTGGAAACCTCTGATCAGGGCTGGCTGCTGGACGCGGCAGCCCAGGACCAGCTGTTGTTGCTAGCCCTGGAACGCACCCTGCTGCCAGATGCTGCGGTAGAGAAACTGATTACCCAGGTGCGGGCTGCCCTGACCACCGAGGTCAATGCCACCGGCGAGCTGCGGGAAGCCCTTCAGCCCCTGGCCCTGGCCCTGGCGGTGTATGGGGCCCGCATCGGCTATGCCCTGATCCCAAGCGCCGCGGAACAGCTGTTTGTACAGCAGCTGGACACAGCCCTGATGGAGACCCTGTGCCAGACACCCCCGACCCCGGAACTCTCTGGCGCCCTGATCCTGCGCAGCCTTTATGGGGCTCTGTTTAACCAGCCTTATGCCGTACATCTGGGACAGGCACAGCTCTGTGACTGGCCCCTGGGACTGCGCCCCATGATGGCCGTGTCTTACTATGACAAGGCTGAAGAAGAGGCCTACAAACAGAATTTTGAAGAAAAGCAGCAGGAGTTGGCCCTGGACCGTAACGACCTGTCCCACGCCTGGCCCAGCTACAGCAATCTCAGTCACTTTACCCAGCAGCGGCTGCGGGATGAGCTGCACCAGTCCCTGGGTATATCCCCGGAGCAGTGGCCAGAAACCCTGCGCATTCTGCTGATCGGCGCCGGCTCCGGCCAGCGGGCCCTGGAACTGGCCCATTACTTTACCGATGTGGAAGTGGTGGCGGTGGATGAGGAGCTGGCCAACCTGGCCCATGCTGCCCGCCGGGCACAGCAGAAAGGGCTGGAGAATATTGTGTTCTGGCCCTACTCCCTGGCCAGCCGCTTTATCAACGACGGCAACCAGGTACAGATGGTGGAAATCGGCAGCCTGCCCTCCGGGCGCATTGAGCCATTTTCCATCGAGACCATGGTCAGCAAGGCCCTGGTACCCGGTGGCATACTGCACATTAACACCCGCCACCTGAACAGCCCCCGGGCAGACCGGGCGATTCAGCGCATGATCGAACGCCACCAGTTGCCCAGAACCACGAACACCCTGCAACGCCTGCGCCGCATGATCATGAACAACCCGGACCAGACCCCCTGGCGTGAGATGCTGGCGGACCCGGATTTTTACTCCACCGCTGGCTGCCAGCGCCGCTGGTTCTTCCCGGAAGACCCGGCCCAGATCGCCAGTGTTATGGGCACCCTGAGCAACGAAGTGGACTGGAAGCTGATGCGGGCCCGGGACCATGACGGTCATGATCTGGCCACCC
>REBR01000062.1 GCA_007692645.1 Halomonadaceae bacterium
TACGGCAAGAACTGGGAATAGATAAAGATACCCGTATTGTTGGTTTTTTTGGTCGATTCATGGCGCAAAAGGGTTTTTCTCTGCTGCGGGATGCGGTGGAAAATATTAACCAGTCGGAGAATCACGTTCCCATAGCTGTGGTCTGTTTTGGCTGGGGCGGTTTTATCCGTGAGGAACAGCAGATACTAAAACAGCGGGGTATTAGTCATTATTTCCACTTCCTGCCTGGTACAAATGCCATGGTTGCTGCCCTCAGAGGGGTGGATATGGTGGCAATGCCTTCCCGTTGGGAAGCCTGCCCGTTACTGCCCATGGAGACCATGATCGCAGGCACCGTACTGGTTGCCAGTGACTGTATCGGCATGAAAGAAGTGACTGACAACACCCCCGCTGTGCGGTTTGAATCAGACAGCGTCGAAGGGTTGCAGCTGGCCCTCTGCCAGGTATTGGCAGCGATGGAGAAACACCGCATGGATGCCCTGGCTTTTCGTGAAGAGGCTGCTGCCCGGTTTGATGTGGCAGATACGGCAAAAGCCGTTCGTCGTTTATACCAAAGCCGCCAGGGAAAGCTGGGCTATTCAAACTGATTTAGTGCCATAGTAATCATCTAATGGAATGAGTTAATCATGCTGGCAACACTCAAAAAGCTCTACGAATTATTGTCTATAAGGGAAAGGAAGCAGGCTGTCTGGGTGTTTGCTCTGATGTTGCTTGTGGCTCTGGTAGAGGCGATTGGCGTGGCCTCAATTCTGCCATTAATCAGTGTGCTGTCGGACCCGGAATTGGTTGAGCGCAATTCCGTTCTGAATACCATTTATCAGCACTCCGGAATGAAAAACATTGATGACTTTATACTGTTTTTGGGATTTGCCTTTCTGTTCATTCTATTTACGTCCCTGGCATTAAAGGCTTCATCTCAGTGGGCGCAGATCCATTTCACAAAAATGCGTGTGCACTCGTTGAGTTACCGGTTAACGCAACGCTACCTTGCCCAGGAGTACAGCTGGTTTTTGGTGCGCCATACCTCGCGCATCACCACCACGATTCTTGCAGAAATCAACAAGGTCGTCTCAGGCTCGTTGTTTCCCGCCATGCAGATGATTGCCCACGGTATCGTGTCGCTGTTTCTGATGATCCTGTTGATTTTGATCGAACCACTGCTGGCCCTGGGAGCAGCAGCTGGCCTGGCTGGAGCTTACGGACTGATTTATTTTTCCGTGCGCCAGCGCCTCAGCCGTTTCGGTCGCTGGCGCCAGGAAGCTAATCGTCAGCGTTATAAGGTCATTCAGGAAACCTTCGGTGGGGTCAAGGATGTGAAAGTCCGAGGGATTGAGAAATTAATGGTGGATCGGTTTAAAAAACCCTCCCTGGACACAGCCAGGCAGGAGATCAAGGTTGATATCATCAAAGAGATACCCGGTTTCTTCATGCAGGGCTTCGTGTTTGGCGGTATCGTCATCATCATGCTTTACCTGTTGGCGGCTTATGGGTCCATGATGGGGGCCTTACCCATTCTGGCGACCTTTGCCTTTGCCGGTTATCGCCTGATGCCCGCTCTGCAAAGTATCTTCAAAAACCTCACCTCACTTCGCTCCATGGGACCCGCCCTGGATTCCCTTATTGAAGACCTGAGAACCCTTGAGCCCTTTAATGACCAACATCATCTCCCCCATGATCAACGGATGGCGCAGCCCCTTGAAGGGATCACACTTCAAGGTATTCATTATCATTACCCGAATACGGAAACCTGGGCGTTGAAGAACCTTAATATTTTTATTAAGGCACATCAGCAGGTCGCTTTAGTGGGGGCCACCGGGTCTGGTAAAAGCACCACTGTTGATCTGATTCTGGGTCTGTTGCGAGGGCAAAAAGGTAATCTTCTCGTTGATGGTGTACCTATTGATAGCAGTAATGTCAGGCTTTGGCAGCGGATTATCGGCTATGTACCCCAGGATATTTTTCTTTCTGATGATACTGTGGCGGGCAACGTTGCGTTCGGTCAACCCAAGGACCAGATTGATATGGACGCCGTGGTCAAGGCCTGTAAGATCGCCAACCTTCACGACTTTGTGGTGAATGAATTGCCAGAGGGTTACCAGACCTTCGTAGGTGAGCGGGGAACACGACTCTCTGGTGGCCAGAAACAGCGTATTGGAATTGCCAGGGCGATTTACCACGACCCTGAAGTCATTGTTATGGACGAGGCTACCAGCGCCCTGGATAACACCACTGAGCGGGCAATTATGGAAGCCGTGGATAATCTGGCGGGTCAGAAAACCGTCATCATGATTGCCCATCGTCTCAGCACGGTTAAAAACTGCGATGTAATCTACTACCTGAATCATGGAGAAGTGGTTGCCCAGGGAAGCTACGAAAAGTTGCTGGAACTGTCCCCGGAATTCCGCGTAATGGCGGGAGTCGCATAACCGGTTAGCGGTAAGGAGTAGTGTGTTATGGCAACTGATCCGGTGGTATTGCTGGTTGAGCCCCTGCGGCGGGGTGCTGCTCATCAGGCGTTCAATGCGTCATTGGTACTCAGTTGCCATGCTGCCTTTCCACAACATCAATTGGTGTTTGTGGCTTTTGAGGACCATATCAAGAGTCTGCAAGAGGTACTGTCGACACCATTATGGCTGCAGTTTGTACCAATTCCTGCAGCTTATGAGTTGCAGGGTAAGTCGCCATTTAACGCTATTAGGCAGTCCTGGTTGATTTTTGATCTGGTTAGGAGGTGGCCCGTTCAGGCCTTATTGCTGACCTCAGTAACCACCGAATTGCTGTGGAGTTACCGGGTTCTGGGGTTGTTCAGGAAACGACCGGAGCGGGCACTGGCGATTTTTCATGCCGGTCTGGTGGCGATACTCAGACCACGGCTATTCGCTGGCTTGCGCAAATGGCTGTCGGGCTGGGGGGCGATCATGTTATCAGATAAAAAAGTACAATTTATTGTCCTTGAGTCCGCCATATTGCAGCAAATCAAACAACGGGACCCCTTGTTGGCAAGTCGGTTCAAAGTGCTGCCCCATCTGCTTCCTCCTGACCTGCTCAGCGGTATTCATCAGCCAAAAGAACCAGGCAGGTCCATCAGGATCGGATTTCTGGGCCTGGCAACACCTCAGAAGGGCCTACTGAACTTTTTGCGCCTGGCTAAAGTGGCGGGTCAGCATTTTCCCGGGGATTTTGAGTTTGATCTTGTTGGTCGCTTACATGAAGACTTTCGTTACCTTAAAGAGGAATGCGAGCAACTGACCAGCCAACCGGTTGTGGACAACGTTTTGTCACGAAAAGAGTTTGTAGAGCGGATCAGCGCTTTGGATTTTGCGCTTTTTCTGTTTGAAGGTGGTCATTATGATCTGACCGCCTCTGGTGTACTGATTGACTGTATGGCTCTGGGAATTCCGGTTATTGCCCGCCCAAAACCACTGATCAGGCAGCTGATGGAGGAAGCGGGAGGCCCCATTGGTTATACCTGCACAGAGGGGGAAGAGTTGTTGCTGCTGCAACAGCTACACCAGGGGCTTAGCCCGCAACTGAGCCAGCAATTTCACCTGAATCTGTTAAAACTGGCGGCAATGCGCCGGCCTGACTACCTGGCGTCTACACTTGCCAGGCTTATGCCAGAGGTTTATTTGCCTGCAGAAGCAGAAACCAGTCGGCTCGGCTGATTTCAGGAGCTGGCAAAGCGTTTTTTAATACCGCCTAACAGACGGCCAAGAACCCCTCGCCATCCACCCCGGGCCAGCAGGTTGGAGAGACCTCCGGCAAAACTCCAGACGGACCGGTATTGCAGTGGCGGGCAGTGCAGCCACTCTTCGGCATAGGGGCGTTGATCAGGGTGGCGGTTATGCAACCTTTCTTGTGCCTCCTGGTCCATTAACCGGTAGGGGTAAAATCCGCAGCCTGCTATCCCCTCCACCAGTTGCAGGGGGATGTTTCGCTGTTTTCCCCGGTGAGAAATGGGGTAGGGAAGCCACATCATAAAGGGGAAGGCAGCAATGCCCATTTGAATGCCATGCTGCTGGGCAAAGGCATTGTTGGCATATTCCCCTTGTCGCAACTGACCAAACAGTGACTGAAAGCGATCCAGATGGAAGAGCCCAACCGCTGAGAAACCAGAGAAGCCCGGATAATCAGAGGGCCTCAGATATGCCTGTTCACTGCTGTCCAGAATGGTGAGCTTTTCGTCTCTGGCAGCAAAAAAGCGCTTCATGAAACAGGTCTGTAACTGGGCCGCATTGGGATTCGCAGCAAAGAAAGCCTCAGCACGTAAAAGGTCCTTCTGGTCAATTGGCCGCACCAGCTGCATATCATCCTGCAACAGCAGCACCAAGGTTTTCTGCCGCTCCCTGGCATCCGCCATTGCCCGGCCCATGTTGTTGTACAAGCCACCGGTTTTATGCTCGACTTGGCCTTTGCTGTCTGGCCCCAGTTGACGAAATTGTTTTTGCCACCGCCTGAGGACCAGCCGGGTAGCATCGTCATCGCTGCCGTCATCAATGATGGTTACATCGTGGCCTTCTGCACAATTGACCAGTGATTCCAGACAGTTGTCCAGGAATTTTCCGCGATTATAGGAAAACAGATAGATTGCGAAATGCTCAGGGTGGAATCCTTCCATGGTGGTCGTAATCCTTACCTCTGTAATGAATTAAAGAGAAGCCATTTAGTATACATTATAGTTTATGAACTCCCTCGTTTATCAGTGTCTGACTGGGGGCAGGTTCATAAAATGCCAGTACTGTAAATAGATACTGTCGTAATTTCCAGAACGGAGTAGCTATAAAATGGATTTTTGTATCGCAATTGATTTTAGCGGCGTAAATATAACGGTAGATAGTAGTAGTGACGAAGGAAAAACAACACGATTTTTATATGACAAGGGGCGAGTGCTCGGGTTGGTTGTTGGCCATAGTGACATATCCGATAAAGAGCTGGCCGGTTGGTCCGAAGCTTCAGCGGATATGATCAGTAGCAGGGCAATAACAGCTGACGGAAATTTTATCTGTGTTTTTTGGGGCGCTAACACTCTTCGGGTGGTCACCGATAGCAGTGGCAGTATTCCACTTTATTACGCCTATGAGGGGGCAATTGCTGCACTGGGGACAACGGCTAACGAGGTTGCCCGCAAGGCAGGGGGCAAACCACTGGATACCGTATCGGTGGCAGATTTTATGCAAAACGGGGCTGTTTGCCACCCTTTCTCATTATACGAAGGGGTTAGGGTCTGTCCCCCTGGAGCCATTACCGTACTCGCTAAAGAGGGAATGCAGTTCGCCCATTACTGGCTGCCGGAAGAGGCAGTTGAGGAAGAGGAGCTGGCGGAATATGCCGATAGCCTGAAACAGAACGTCAGTACCTGGTTAACAGCGAGTCTGGCAGAGACAGCAAAGGTAACGGTTATGTTTTCCGGTGGCGAGGATTCAAGAGCTCTTATTAATCTGCTGCCGGCAGGCCCTGAGTACCAGTTGAAAACCATCGTTGACGGTGTGAACCGGGAATACAGGCTGGCTCAGCGTTCGGCCCGGAAGCTCGGTTACCCAGTGAAGCTGATTGAGCGTCCTATGGGGCATTACAGTCAGGATATTGTGGAGAAAGTGCTGTGGGCAGGAGCAGGCCTGGATGTGCGGCATTATCATATATTCAACAAGACCGCTGACATTGTGGGGGATTCGGCAGCATTGGTGGGTGGGTTAGGCAGTGATAAACTTTTTAAGTCGCTCTTTATGAATAACGTAGGCAATAAGCAGAAAACCGGTTTTCTGCCCGAAACATTACTCTCTGAGTATGGGCTGGTTCCCACTAACATCGGTTTGCCAAAAGACCTTGGCTGGCTTAATCAGCCGCTTCAGGACGCTGTCTGGCAACGCCGCACTGCACATCATGAGAAAATACTGACTTTCCGCCCAAGAACCGCTGGTAACTGGCACACCCTTTGGCCTTTAGGCTGGCACAGTCCGGGGCATTCACAATTTTTAAATAACATGCGCTTTGGGCCTCGAGTGGTTGAGCCATTTATCGCCTCCCGTAATTATCGCCTGGCGGCCCGTATTCCGGAAAAATACAAAATTGACCGCAAACTGTTCAATGCGGCCTTTCTTCCGCTCATGGGCGCGGCTTCATGGGTGCCCACAACTTCTGGGCGTGTTCCTGCCATCACCGGTGTGAATGGCAGGGCCGTGCAGTTCTGCATCAAGTCATGGCGGGTAATGCTGGACGAACTGCTGAAATACATCAGTAAAGAAAAGTATATTTCCCAGGGGCCCTGGGGGAATGATCATAAATACTTTTTGGTTAAGTCACCTGAGGATGTATTGGGTAAAGAAAGAGCTGATATGTTGAATGACCTGATAGGGAAAATCACAATCGGGAAAAGCGCTGAATTGTTTTGGCAGCAGTCGGGGAAAAGTGCCCAAGAGAGGAAAGTGCTTTCACTCCAGGTGGGAGCGCTGTTTAACGCATCTTCCAACCTGCTCAGAAACGAGAAATTTTCACAGTCTTTTAGGCTTTCCGCTGATACTACATAAAGGCCTGACAAGCCCTATTTGCATTTAATGGGATGCGGCTCTCAAATATAATAAAAATGTCTGTATTTTTTATTACAGAAAAGTGATAATTTTTATTCATTAAAGCAAATGAATTAAGTTGTATTTGATTTTAATTTATATATAACTCCTTTAATTAACATTAAATTCGACTATGGTAATAGAGTTTGTTGGCATTCAGGGTGCTGGGAAATCTACTGTTGCGAACCGGCTGACGCAAAAAGCAAGGGGGGGTTATATTCAGGGCTGAATGAACGTCTTCCCTCGTTAATGGTGATTGTGGCTACGGAGCCTAATGTTGCCTTGTCGCGTTTAAGGGGGCGTTCTAAGGTTATTGACATCACAGGATTTGATTGACGCTAAAGCTCTTGATGTTCTGTCAGTAGGAGATGTCTCATGACTTAGCAGCAGAGCCAGACAATAGTTGTAATTTGAAAAAAGGCCGAACTGATTATTATGCAATCTGTCCGATATCTGCCACAGCATCAGTCGGCTATTGAAGGGCTGCTTGATGACGTGCCCTT
Organism: Halomonadaceae bacterium; assembly: GCA_007692645.1. Taxonomy (GTDB): domain Bacteria; phylum Pseudomonadota; class Gammaproteobacteria; order Pseudomonadales; family Oleiphilaceae; genus REBR01. Next base: position 7,067 of record REBR01000062.1, read on the forward strand.
TAAATCGAGTATTTGGCAGTGGCAATTTGAGGCAATGGCCGGAGATGAGGGCTTTGACCCTGTTGTCATTGAAAAAGATGGCAGAATCATTGGTTTTAATGGCGTCATTCCTGCAGATGTCTTATACCGTGGTGAATCCGTTGCAGCCTTGTGGAGTTGTGATTTTTATGTGGATGTAACCTGCCGGGGGCAGGGGGTCGGGCGGTTTATCAAGCAGACTCTGGTTAAGAAATCTCCACTGATCATGACCTTTGGGGTGAGTGAGGCCGCCGCTCAGGTGCTCAAGCGAATTGGCTGGGTGCAAGCGACGGATGTATACCATTACCGCTATACCCGCCTATGGCGTAAGCCTCGCTATCTGGCGATGCAGTTGCTGCAGCGTTTCAATCTCTTAAGGGGGCTGTGGAGAAGGGCAGTGCCCTTTGACTGTAACCTTCAATGGACAGAGTCCCTTCCCGAAGCTGTTGAAGTGGATGCCTTGTGGCAGCGGGTTGAAGCGGGCTATCAAAAGGTGGTTCGGCGAAACTATCGGTATCTGAATTGGCGCTATCAGCAACACCCACTAGCGAGCTATCGTTTTCTCTGCGCCCGTGATAGCAACCGGGGAGAATTACTGGGAATGCTGGTGGTGCGGGAACATCATGGCATCGTCAGGCTGGTTGATTGGGTAGGGGCATTAAAGGATGAGGTCCTGCCAAGGGCCATGATCAGGGATTGTTTGTTCCACTACCGGGCTGCCCATCAGTTCACCGCTACCACTACCAGTGCGACGGGTTTTTCCCAGGCACTGACTGATCTGGGATTTTTTCCTAGTAGGACCCGTCCTGCTTTTTTTGTCACATCCTGTCTACCTCAGGACCAAGATCCTGCACAAGGGTGGTTTCTGACTGCAGGTGACTCTGATGGGGAGTTTTTGCAGGCTGCCAGAAACCATTACCAGGCCACAGGCATGGGAAAGGGTGAATATGCGAATAGCTGACAGTTTCAGAGTGGTTAAATTGTCTGAGCAGGATTTCGCTTCTTTATCCGGGCAATGGGATCACCTTCTGGAACGATCACAGGCTGATCCCCTTTTTATGAGTTGGTCCTGGCTGTATACCTGGTGGGAGTGCTGGGGTGCAGCTCTTGAGCTGGAGCTGGTGTTGCTGGCTGCCTATGACCAGGCAGGGGTATTGCTGGGGCTGGGGCCATTTTTCCGTCACTGCCATCGAACACCGGTGGGTATCTCTGTATCGCGGTTACATCTGATAGGCAATGCATGGCGCATACAATCAACTGTTCGCACTGAATATTGCGGCTTGATTGTCGACCAGAAGCAGGCCACGGAGGTTCGGATGGCACTGTTTGAGGCCTTATTAAAAGAAGCCTGGGATGAGTTGGTGCTGTGTGATCTGGGCCACAGCGAAAACGAACATTGGCGTAAACTGGTGCTACCAGGGAAAGGCTTGATCCGTGTACCACGAACCCGGGATTCCGGTATCCGTATTGATACCCGCCCGTCCTTTCCACAGTGGTTAAAGGGTCTGGGGAAGAACACGCGCCTGAAACTGTACAACCGGCGCAATTACCTGGAAAAAAAAGGCCAACTTTTCCATGGGCGACTTGATAGTAAGGCCATGGGTCAGTTTTTGCAGCGTTTGAATAGTTTTCATGAACGACGCTGGGGTAAACCCTGCTTTGATGACCTTGCAATTCAGTTTCATCGTGGGCTGGTCAATAGGCTCCATGGCCATGCCGGAGATATTGTGCTTTCGGAGATATGCTTCGACGGCCAGTGTGTCGCCGTTCAGTATGACATCCGGGCAGGAGCAACCATGTACAACATTCAGGCCGGATTCATGGAGTCATTTGACAACAAAGTGGCCCTGGGCACCCTGCACCTGGGTTACTTGATTGAAGACAGTTTTACTGACCCCGGTGTTGAGAACTACGACCTGTTGGCGGGATATGGCAAAAACACCTTTTATAAAAGCCATTTAAATGGTCTGCCGGTTAATTTCTACACGCTACAGATTGCGCGGCGCCCGCTGTTGCGTTTTATGTATCAGTGTCAGGCATTGCTGCCGCAATCATGGCGAAAGGGGTTGAACCGTATTTTTCGTTTATAAAACATTGCATTATCTAGCGCAAATATTTTCTCGCGGGGTCTTTTACCTGAAGGTGTCACAGTGGCAATGACAAAGTACACAGCACGAATCGTTTTTGCCGCATCGGGGCGTGGCTTGCTGAAGGATGCCCAACTGATTGAACAGGTGCTGGTCAGTGCCGGCTGGCAGCCGGAGCTGGTGAAAATCCCTCGCCCCCCAGACCGCTATTTTCAGTTTCGTAGTCTGTTGGACCGGTTTAAATCCCGTTTATCACCCCGTCTTAAGGGGCTGGTTATCCGCCTGCAACTGGTGGGGTACCGGCTTTGGGGTTTACCCTTGAACAGGGTGCTGCTCACAATCCATTTGGAAAACGTGTATGCCCGCTATGTTCCTGCCGGTGCCCGGCATTGGCTGATACCCAACCCGGAGTGGATTCGCCCTGGCGCACTGCAATACCTGAAACTGATGGATCATATCGTCTGTAAAACCCGCGACGCCCAGCAGCGTTTCAATACGCTCCATGGCAGCGTGCGTTACAGTGGTTTTTCCGGTGACTATGCTGCCGGAGAAAATCAGAGGGCAATGGACTACCGCCGCTTTCTCCATGTGGCAGGCAACAGCAGACTAAAAGGCACCGCCGCACTGATCAGTCTCTGGTGCCGTCATCCGGAATGGCCCGTTCTTGATGTGGTGATTGATGAGAGAAGTCGCCTTGAGGCCATACCAGCCAATGTCAGGGTTCATGAGTGCATAGACAGTAACGCCCTCAACACACTTAGGGAAACCTGTGGCATTGTGTTGGCCCCCTCAGAGTCAGAGGGGTTCGGCCATGTGATCTTGGAGGGTATGGCCTATGGCGGCGTTGTGGTCACCGTGGATGCGCCGCCCATGCATGAGCTGGTCAACTCAGAGCGTGGCTATCTGGTATCCTGTGCCCATACAGGACAGTGTCGTCTCGGGGATTCATTCCGTATTGATCAGGACCATCTGGAGAAGACCATTAGCCGCATATTGACAGAGGAGCCCCAGGTGCTGAACAGGCTTTCCAGTAATGCCCTTAGGTGGGTCGCTGAGAATCATCATCAGTTTATCCAGCGTTTTCAGCAGTATCTCCAGGAAGAGCTGACAGAGTCGTGATGCCTGCAACCAATACGCCGTCAGTGTCAGTTATTCTGGCCACCGCCAACCGGGGGGAGCTTCTGGGGCAGGCTATCTGTTCGGTGCTGGCTCAAACCGGGTCTGAATTTGAGTTGCTGGTGATGGACTGCGGCTCTGAGGGTGAGACAGAAGCAGTTGTCAGAGACTTTGAGGATGATCGTATCCGCTATTTTTACCTGGAACAGGCTGATCGTGCTGCAGCCTGTGCCGAAGGTATTCGCCGTAGCCGGGGGAAGTGGCTGGCGTTTATGGATGTGCATGCCCTTTGGCAGCCCCAGTTTCTGTCAGCATTGACTCAGGCGCTGGAACTGGCAGGGCCTGAAACCGGGGTCGCATACGCCGGGGCGGTGATACAGAACCCGGCAGGGGAAGACACCCGCTGGCTCCCCCAGGGGCATTTTCCCCAGGGCCGGGTGGCACGTGACCTGTTTGCAGGCCCCTGTATTGCACCCGCCAGTTTGCTGGTACAAAGCAGCCTTATACAGCCACTGTGTCAGAGTACCCAGCGTTTCTGGCTACACAACGACGATGTTATGAGTCTGTGGCTATCGGCAAAAACAGCGTTTGTGCCAGTGAAACAGCGTCTGTTGATTCTCCGTGTCATGGATGGCCACCAGGCCCGTGGACTTGACCCACTGGATACCGTTCGGGGTGATGCCCTGATCAGGGCCATGTCAGAGCTTCCGGGTATGGTCCCCGGCCGTTATGGCCGCCGCTGTCTGGCCCGGTTTCATGGCCGTTGTGCAGATCATTCTGCATCCACAGGTCAGGTGGGAGCGGCTTTTGGCAGTGCCTTACGGGCGCTGCTCTATACCCCATTCTCTGTCAGTGCCTGGAGCCGGGTACTGAAAATGGCTGTAGGTGCTTAACCCATACAAGGTGTAATTATAAGAAGACGCTAACAGAAAGATTATTCCAGGACTGTTTTAATCAACCCTGTTTTATTTAGGATAATGGCACATGGAACGTCGTTTTCTTTCTTTTAAAAGCTATCACTGGTTTGCCCCCATCATTGTGGTGGCGGCATTTATGGCTGCAACATGGCCCTCTCTGGTAGCGGTAGGCCATCGCTGGAGCAAGCTCGATGAATCCTACTCCCATGGATTCCTGCTTCTGGCGGTGTCACTGGTTCTTTTTATTATCCATTTTCGCCGTATCTCCCCCAAAGCAGGGTTTTACCCTCTATGGCTTGTGCCTTTACTGGCTGCCCTGACGCTGTATGCCATCGGCAGTATTCTGCGGATACAGGCTGCCCAGCAGCTCATGTTGGTGCCACTGCTATTGGGGTGTTTTGCGGTAATTTATGGCTGGCAACAGGTAAAGGGTTTCATCGTACCGGTAGGCTTGCTGTTTTTTGCGATCCCGGTCTGGGATTACCTGGCCTGGTCATTACAGATGATCACCGTATGGGTTAATCAACTCTGGTTAAGCGTTCCTGGTATCGATTTTGAAGTTGAGGGGGTTTTTGTCTACCTCACCGGTGTGGGGGCTTTTGAAATTGCCCATGGCTGTTCAGGTCTGCGCTATCTGCTGGTGGGTCTGACCTTGTCAGTGCTTTATGGGGAGCTGAATTATCGCCGGGGTGTCAGTAAAGCGGCAATGGTGGCAATGGCTGTCTTTTTGGCGTTGTTTGCCAATTGGTTAAGGGTCTTCATTATTATTTACATGGGCTATGTCACTGACATGGAAACCCGTCTGATTGATGATCATGATGCGTTTGGCTGGTGGGTGTTTGCCTTTACGTTACTGCCGTTGTTTCTGTTTGGCCGCTGGCTTGAAAAACACCCCAGAGAAATCAACGCACAGCCAGTTGCAGGACATTCTACAGGGATTAAAGGCCCTGGATTTTCGGGCCTGGTATCGGTATCAGGGGTGTTACTGGTATCGGCAGTGGTCATGGCTGCAGACACTGATTTAACCCATGGGGAAACCCATACACTGACCCTGTCACCCATGCCGGGTGGCCATTGGTCACCCCTTTACCAGCGTCAACTAAAAGACTGGGCTCCCAGAGTGCAGCAGCCGGATTGGGTGTATCTGGGAACTTTTTTCAATGCCCGTTCCATAGAGGCGGGGGAATCGCCAGACATAACTGCCCTGGTTTCCTTGTCCAGCTATGAGTTTCAGCGGACAGGGCGGGAAGTGATTCAATATGGCAACCGGTTATATGACAGCCGGATCTGGCACCCCCAGAAGAGCTACCCCATTGCCATGGATAACGGGGTCCGGTTACAGGGGTTAACCCTGAGCCTGCGTGGAGGCAATGAACAGTTGCACGTTGCTTATGGCTACTACGTGGAGGGACGTTGGGAGTCTGATCAGTTGTTGGCCAAGCTGGCTCAGCTACACGGGGTGTTCAACAACCGCAGTGACGCCTCCCTGGTGGCTATTGGTCTGCATTGTCAGCGCTGTGATGGTAAGCATGAAATCACACAATTGGCCAGTCAGGTGCAACCGTTGGTGCAGCAGGCACTGGATCAGAAATTCAGTCGATAACTTATGGTGCGAACAGGCAATGTTATCCAGTTGTTAAAGTATGCAGTGGTTGGCTTGGCGGGCACCTTGTGCCATTACCTTGTGCTGCTGGTGCTGGTGGAATTGAATCTGGCAGGGGTGCTTGCGGCTACTTCCTGTGGTTTTGTTGTGGGCGCGCTGGTTAACCACGGACTAAACCGGCAATTTGTTTTTGCCGCCTCCGGGCGCAGTTACCGGGAGTCAGGCCTGCGCTTTATGGTTATTGCCGTTCTCGGCTTTCTACTGAACTTTGTCATCATGGGAGCCTTATTGCATGGCCTGGGAGTGAATTACCTGATCGCCCAGGTAGTGGCCACTGGAGTGGTCTTTATGGTGAGTTTTACAGCAAATAAATCATGGACGTTTAGCGCAATAAGAGGGAAAAATGGAAAAGCTGACGATAACCGTTCCCGTATACAATGAAGAGGCGGTACTGGAAGATTTTTTCCAGCGCATAGTCGCCTTACGCCAGTCCCTGCCTGTCACCCTGGAGTTGTTGTTTATTAACGATGGCAGCAGCGACAGGTCATTAGCCATCATTCGCAGCTTCTCCCAGAACAATAACTGGGTGGGCTATATCAATCTCTCCCGCAATTTTGGTAAAGAAGCCGCCATGTCCGCCGCCATTGATCATGCCAATGGCGATGCCGTGGTCATCATTGATGCTGACCTGCAGGATCCCCCTGAGCTGATACTTGAGATGGTAACCCTATGGCGTGAAGGTTATGACGCCGTCTATGCGCAGCGCTTCGAACGACAGGGTGAAACCTGGCTGAAAAAAACCACCGCTCACTGGTTTTATCGTTTAATGCAGGGGGTAGGGGGCATCTCTTTGCCACGTGATACCGGTGATTTCCGGCTGTTAAGCCGCCGTTCTGTTCTTGCGCTGCGGCAATTACCGGAGAAAAACCGCTTTATGAAGGGCCTGTTTTCCTGGATTGGTTACCCCCAGGTGGCGCTCCCCTACAGCCGGGATCCCCGCACGGCGGGTAGCAGCAAATTCAATTACTGGAAGCTGTGGAATTTTGCCCTGGATGGAATTACCTCGTTCACGACGTTTCCCCTCAAGCTGGCCACCTATCTGGGGGTCATGATCGCTTTTTCCGCATTTATTTACGGGGCCTTTATTGTGTTAAGAACGGTCCTGTTCGGTGACCCGGTAGCAGGCTTTCCGACACTGATGACAGTGATTCTTTTTCTCGGTGGCGTGCAGTTGTTGTTTTTGGGGGTCCTGGGGGAATACATGGGGCGCATGTTCGATGAAACCAAGAACCGGCCACTGTACCTGGTAGAGCGGGTGGCGCTGCCCACTGAAACCCTGCGTCCTGAATTTCAAGGGTTGTCCGTTCTATGATGGGAGTATCT
>REBR01000148.1 GCA_007692645.1 Halomonadaceae bacterium
CCGCCAACCTGAGGTTTAAATGGGGACAGACCACGTTTTAATTAAATGGGGACAGACCACGTTTTTTGAAATACCAAAAACGTGGTCTGTCCCCATTTAATTAAAACGTGGTCTGTCCCCGACTAGCTCAAAGCCGCTCCAGGGACGCATAGGCCAACACCAGCCACTTGGCACCCACCTCAAAATTCACCTGAATGCGGGCATGAGCACCATTACCCTCGGCATTCATCACAACACCCTCGCCGAATTTGGGGTGGCTGACCCGTTCACCCATGCGGTAGTCCGGGGCACTGTCCGCGGCGGAGGCGTCGTTCTGCATCATCACCGGGCGGGTGATGGTGTTGCGCAGGCGCACTTCCTGGATCTTGTCGCTGGGGATTTCCCGGATAAACCGGGACGGGGCATTGAAGCGCTCCTGGCCGTAAAGGCGGCGGGACTCGGCATAGGTCAGCACCAGTTTGCGCATGGCCCGGGTCATGCCCACATAGGCCAGGCGGCGCTCTTCTTCCATGCGCCCGGGTTCTTCTGCTGACATGCTATGGGGGAACAGCCCCTCTTCCATACCCGCCAGGAACACCAGAGGAAACTCCAGGCCCTTGGCGGAGTGCAGGGTCATCAACTGGACGCTGTCTTCATCATCCTCCGCCTGGGACTCACCGGCATCCAGGGCCGCCTGGGCAACAAATTCCGCCAGGGCGTCTTCGTCTTCCTCGCTGCGGTACTCCCGGGTAGCGCCGATGAGCTCGTCCAGGTTCTCGATGCGGGCCTGGCCTTTCTCGCCACGCTCGCGGCTGTGGAAATCCCGCAGGCCGGTGTCATGCACCGCCCGCTCTGCCAGGGTGTGCAGGGGCAGGGAGCTGGCATCCACGGCAATATCCTCCACCAGCTCAATAAAGTTCTGCAGGCCGCTGCGAGCCTTGCCCTTAAGCACCCCATCCCGAAGCAGCCCCACCGTGGCAAGCCACAAGGAGGTGCCTTCCAGTGCGGCCCGCTCCCGTACCTGTGACAAGGTGCGGGCACCGATGCCCCGGGTGGGCAGGTTCACCACCCGTTCAAAGGCGGCGTCGTCGTTGCGGTAGTGAATCAGCCGCAGGTAGGCCAGGGCATTGCGGATTTCCTGGCGGTCGTAGAAACGCAGGCCCCCATAGACCCGGTAAGGGGTGCCCTGGCGCAGCAGGGACTCTTCCAGCACCCGGGACTGGGCGTTGGAGCGGTAGAGAATGGCGCAGTCGCTGCGCAGGTTGCCCTGCTCCACCCATGAAGCAATGGTGTCAGCAATATAATTGGCTTCGTCCTGCTCATTAAAGGCGGCATACAGGTCGATGGGGTCCCCTTCTTCCCCTTCGCTCCACAACTCTTTCCCCAGGCGCCCCTGGTTCTGGGCGATCACCGCATTGGCGGCGCCGAGGATGGTCTGGGTAGAGCGGTAATTCTGTTCCAGGCGCACCAGGCGGCTGTTGCTGAAGTCTTTCTGGAACTGGCGAATATTCTCCACTCGGGCGCCCCGCCAGCCGTAAATGGACTGGTCGTCGTCACCGACGATGGTCATGGGAATGCGCTCGCCGCTCAGTACCCGCAGCCAGGCATACTGCACCGCGTTGGTGTCCTGGAACTCGTCCACCAGCATATGGCTAAAGCGGCTCTGGTAATGGGCCAGCAGCGAGGGGTTTTCCAGCCAGAGTTCATGGGAGCGTAACAACAGTTCGGCAAAATCCACCAGGCCGCTACGCAGGCACTGCTTGTGGTAAGCCCGGTACAGGGCAATCAGGGTAGTGGTGAACGGGTCCCCGTGGTCTTCCAGGTGGTCCGGGCGCAGGCCTTCGTCTTTATTGCTGTTGATAAACCACTGCACCTGTTTCGGCGGCCAGCGGCTTTCATCCACCTGTAATTCCCGCATCACCCGCTTGATCAGGCGCAGCTGGTCGTCGGAGTCCAGTACCTGAAAGTTCTCCGGCAGTTTGGCCTCCCGGTAGTGGGCCCGCAGCAGCCGGTGAGCCAGGCCATGGAAGGTGCCGAACCACATGCCCCGGGTGGAAATGCCCATCATCTGCTCAATACGGCCACGCATTTCCCGGGCCGCCTTGTTGGTAAAGGTCACCGCCATCAGGCTGCTGGCGGGCACCTTGTCCACCTGCATCAGCCAGGCAATGCGGTGCACCAGCACCCGGGTCTTGCCGCTGCCCGCCCCGGCCAGCACCAGCAGCGGCACGGCGGGGGTAGTCACCGCTTCGCGCTGGGCGTCATTGAGCGGGTCGAGGATGGTTGAAACGTCCATGCCGGCGGCTACCTCAGTCAGTGGTTGGGGATTCAGGGCGACTACTATAACAACCCGCTGCAGCGGCGTCAGGAACTGACGATGTTAACGGTGGGCAACCCAGGCCCCAGGGACCACTGCAACCAGAGGGTCAGACACCAGGGGCTATAGTAAAAAGCCGATTTAACCTTTTCCAGTGCGGGACTTCATGGCGTCAATTCAGCCAACCTGTACACTAAAGAAAACCCCAACCAACGGAAGCAGGCTTATATGAACAAGAAGGGCGTTAATGCACGGGTCTCCCCGGAGGGCAGCCTGGAAATCCTGTCCCGGCAAGAGGTCAACCGGCTCAAAGACGATGGTGAAGGAGGCCTGTACCGGCTGTTCCGCCAGTGTGCCCTGGCCGTGCTCAACAGCGGCCAGCACAGTGACGACAGCAAGGCCATCATGGAGGCTCACCGGGACTTTCATATCCGCCTGGTGCCCCAGCCCCGTGGCCTGAAGGTGGAATTATTGCACGCCCCGGCAGCGGCCTTTGTAGACGGCACCATGATCCGGGGCATCCGGGAGCATCTGTTTTCGGTGCTGCGGGACATTGTTTACGCCCAGTCCATTCTTGACACCCGTGGGGACTACGACGAGACCCAGCCCGAGGCCACCACCAACCTGATTTTCCAGATTCTGCGCCACGCCAAGTTACTGGAATCCAATCGCCAGCCGGATATTGTGGTGTGCTGGGGCGGCCATTCCATCAGCCGTGAGGAATACCGATACAGCAAAGAAGTGGGCCACCAGTTGGGTCTGCGGGGACTGAATATCTGCACCGGCTGTGGCCCCGGCGCCATGAAAGGCCCCATGAAAGGGGCCACTATCGCCCACGCCAAACAGCGCATTGAAGACGGCCGCTATATCGGCATTACCGAGCCGGGGATCATCGCCGCGGAATCCCCCAACCCCATCGTCAATGAACTGGTGATCATGCCAGACATCGAGAAGCGCCTGGAAGCCTTTGTGCGGTCCGGCCATGGCATTGTGGTGTTCCCCGGGGGCGCCGGCACCGCAGAGGAAATTCTCTATCTGCTGGGGGTATTGCTGCACCCGAATAACCGGGACATGCCGTTCCCGGTGATTTTTACCGGCCTGGCGGAAAATGCCGATTACTTCGCCATGATCGACGCTTTTATCCGGGACACCCTGGGGGAAGAGGCCTGCAGCCTTTACCAGATCATTATCGACGATCCCACCCGGGTAGCCCGGGAAATGCGTGAAGGCATGGAGGCGGTGCAGCAATACCGCCGTGAACACCAGGATGCCTACTATTTCAACTGGATGCTCACCATCGACCCGGTGTTCCAGCGGCCTTTCGAACCCACCCATGAAACCATGGCCGCCCTGGAGCTGAACCAGGACCAGCCCGTTCACCTGCTGGCAGCCAACCTGCGCTGTGCCTTTAGTGGCATTGTGGCAGGTAATGTGAAGGAACAGGGTATCCGGCAAGTGGAAGAAAAGGGCCCCTTCCAACTGACCGGTGATAAAACCTTTCTTGCCCCCCTGGAAGCCCTGCTCAACGCCTTTGTGGCCCAGAACCGCATGAAGCTGCCCGGGGCCAAATACGAGCCCTGTTATGAAATTATCGACAAGCCTGCTTGATTACTCGGCGCCGGTGCGGGGCATGGCGGCGTAATAGGCGGCCATGTCTTTAATATCCTGGGTGTTGAAGTTGGACATCTGGCCGTGCATCACCGTAGCCTGGCCGCCCCGGCGGTTACCGTTCTTGTAGGCCAGCATGGACAACACCAGATAGCCTTCGTTCTGCCCTGCAAGGCTGGGGTAACGGTCAATGGGGGCAATGCCATTGGCCCCATGGCAGGCACCACAGGTACGGGCTTTTTCCTGGCCTGCTTCCGGGTCCCCGGCCATGGCACTGAACGGGCTGGCCAACAGGCCCAGGGCGAGTAGCCATGGCCCGTTACGGGTAACAATGGGTGGTAGTGTAATCGGTGGCATAACAGCTCCTGTAATTCATACCGGCAAAATGCGTAAGGCTATTCTAACGGAAAATTTTGCCCCCGGCGCCGTTTCCCCCTACCCCTGAAGGATTTAATCAGTGCCCCCTTTCAGCTAGACTGATTAACCTACCGGTACTGTGCTACCGGCAACCACACGACCCCCCTGGAGCTCACCCTGCATGGCTGATGATCAGACCCCGCCAGCGCACCACAGCAGCGACACCCTGTTATGCCAAACCCTGCCCTGTGCCGCCGGCGCCATTGGCCTGATCACCCTGAACAGCCCCAAAAGCCTTAATGCCCTGTCGCTGCCTATGCTCGAAGCCATGCTGGCACAACTGGCTGACTGGGAAAGTGACGAGGCCATTGCCATGGTGGTGCTCTGCGGCGCTGGTGAACGGGCCTTCTGTGCCGGTGGTGATGTGCGCTTCCTGTACCAGGAACTGCAGGCTTCTCCGGAGCGTCCGGAACGGGCGGAGCACTTCTTTGCCCGGGAATACCGCCTGAATTACCGCCTTCACAGCTACACCAAACCGGTGGTGTGCTGGGGCCACGGAGCCATCATGGGGGGCGGCATGGGGCTGTTCCAGGCCAGCCGCTACCGCATGGTAACTCCCAGCCTGAAGCTGGCCATGCCGGAGCTATCCATCGGCCTGTTCCCGGATGTGGGGGCCAGCCACTTCCTCAACCGGTTACCTGGCAACATTGGCATGTTTATGGGCCTCACCGGCGCCACCCTGAACATCGCCGATGCCCTGCGGGTGGGCCTGGCGGACTTTGCGGTACCGGAAGACGGTTTGCCGGAAATGCTGCAGTGGCTGCAACGGGAAGACTGGAGTGGCCGGGTAGAAACCAATGACCAGCATCTCCATGGGTTACTGCAACGGTTTGCCAGCCAGTACCGCCTGGATCTGTCTGAGTCGAACCTGGAGCATCATGAGCAGTTTATCAGCCGGGTCTGCCGTGGCCGGGATGTGGTGGCGGTAGTGAATGAAATTCTCTCTGCAGACGGCGACACCGACTGGTTCCGCAAAGCCCAGCAAAACCTGGCAGCGGGCTGCCCCACCTCCGCCCACCTGGTGTTTGAACAGCTTCACCGGGGCTTGCAGCTGGGGCTGGCGGACATCTTTCAGATGGAACTGAACATGGCGGTGCATTGCCTGCGCCATAAAGACTTTATGGAAGGGGTGCGGGCACGGATTATTGATAAAGACCAACAGCCCCAGTGGGCCCACCCGGATGTGGCCAGTGTTCCCGCAGGCTGGGTCCGCTCCCACTTCCAGTCCCCCTGGCCTGAGGGGGAGCACCCCCTGGCAGATCTGGATGACTAGTGGCAAAGAGCAACAGTAGAAGTCATATTGCGGTGCAAGGCTCATCGCGGCTATAGCCGCTCCAACAGGTTGGGGCCAGATCCATTGTAGAGTTCTGTGTGGGAGCGGCTATAGCCGCGATCAATCCACAGCTTCTCCTCTGTCCCAAGTGAAGGCATGGTCTGTTAAAGCTGCTGCAGAACCTCCGCAGCCATGCCCCGCAGGCGCTTCTCCCCTTCCTTGCGGCCCTCGATCTGTCGCTGTTGACGCAACTGATCCCAGCTGGCTCCCTGGCAAACCACCCCCACCCACAGGGCCTGGTCAGACGGGGACCAGCTTATGCCAGAGGCCCACTCTGCCAGGCAGCCATGGCACCGCTGTAACGGTAACAGCGTCAGTGCTGTATCCCGCTGACCATGGGCAAATGCCTGCAATTCACTGAGATCCTGGGCATCCGGCCGTGGCCCTGGCGGTAAAGACTCCGTCAAGGCCCATACCAGGGAGGGTTCCAGGGCTGTCAGCCGGGTCAGCAGCAGCAATGGCCAATGGGTGGCAAAACGCCGTGACTGACTGGCCACCAGCTGCTCTCCGGTGGCCGTAAGGGGTTGGGCCAGCATGGCAGTGTAACTGCCACTGGCCGGGTCCCGGCGCAGCCCCAGGCGCAGCAACTGCAGGCCACAGTGGCGCCAGAACCCCAGCAGCCCCTCGCTGGCGCCAAAGCTCACACCCAACATATCCACCCCCTCTGCCTGCAAGGCGCTACGGGCCTGATCCACCAGGGCCTGGCCCAGCCCCTGGCGGCGCCAGCCGGGGTGTACGGCAATGCGGGTGATACGGCCATAGCGGGCCCGGGCCGCTGCCGGGTCGCCCCCCTGTGCCGCCAGGGACTGGGCCAGCAAATGGCCCCGGGGGCGGCGCTCCCCCCGCCACACCGCCTGGGCCAGCTCTTCACTCAGACCCCCTTCCTGCAACAGCCACAGTACGCCCACAGCAATACTTCCCTGCCAGGCCACCCACAGCCCGGTGTCCGGGTCATCCAGCAGTTGCCGCAGATCATCCGGGGAGGTCTGGTAATGGGCACTCACCAGCAGACCCACAATCTGCTCCAGGGAAGCTTCATCCCCCAGCAGCCGGTCCCGGTCACAGCACTCAAACTGCAGTTGCCCCAGGGCTGAAGCGGCCCCGGGCAACGCCGCCGGGGGCGGGCCAAGCTCCGGCATGGTGGCATTCAGCAGCAGCAAACGGTGCACCAGGGCTTCCAGGGGGTCATGGTCACCCCAGCGCACCGGGGTGGTCAGGTTCAGCTGTTGCCATTGCGGGGTCACCCGATCAAGGGTCTCCCGGAAGCGCAGATCAAAGCCCCGCCCGGTGCCTTCATAGCCGTGTACCGTAGTGGCGAACACCACCCGGGGGTAATGGGCCAGCATGGCCTGCAGCAGGGGCACGGGAATAGCCGCGGCTTCATCCACCAACAGCAAGTCCAGCTCCGGGCGCTGCATCAGCAGGCGGTCCGGTGGCCGGTAATGGCAGCGGCTGCGGTCCTCTGCCAGCCACTGCCAGAAGCTGTCCAGGGCACCGGGACGGGGGGCGGTGACCCCGACCCGTAACCCTTCTTTAATCAGTGCCCGGGCCGCCAGACCCAGGGCTGAAGACTTGCCCCGACCCCGGTCGGCCCGCAGCACCAAAGGCCGGTGCCGGTGCCCCAGACCTACCCGCATAATGGCCGCCAGGGCCTGGCGCTGGTCCGGGGTGACGGTGGCTGAGGGCCAGGAAATGGGTATTGGCGCAGTCCCTCCCGGCGCCCCCCCGGGTGTCAGTTCCCCCAATGCCAGGGGCGCCTCCGGGGTATGCCACAGCACTCCAGGCGCCGTCGCCAGCAGGCGGGCAAAGCGGCTGAGAAAGCGGTACGGCGGGGCATGCTCCCGCAGACGGTCATAATCCGGATCCGGGTAGCTGCCCCATTGTGACAGGGGCGGCACCAGCCAGAGCATGATCCCACCCCCCATCAGGGCACCGGTGATGGCGCCAAACCCCGAGGGGTGCAGGCCGGCAAAGCTGTCCCATACCAGGCCACCCAACTCACTGCCCAGACGCTGCTGGGTATTGGCGGCTTCGCAGCGCTCGGCCTGGGCCAATGGGCAGTGCTCGTCACCCACCCACAGAGCCGGCGCTGGCAGCTGCGGCCAGAGCCGGGCTCCCTGGTCACGGGCCCAGTCAGGGGGACCGGAAATCACCACCAGGGTGCGATGCCGTTGCGCCAGGGCCTGCTGGTGGCCAGCCCCCAGGGTGTTGCCGGCCATCAGTTCAGATCAATGGCATGGCGTTTAAGATCTGCCAGGGCGCTGTGCTCCAGGGCCGCTTCATGGGTCGCCTGGAGCACTATGCGCGGCGCCGCTCCGGCCTCGAAGGCTTCCTGCCAGCGGGCAGCACACAGGCACCAGCGGTCACCGGCCCGTAACCCGGGAAAACCGAATTCAGGCCGGGGGGTGCTTAAGTCATTACCCCGTTGCCGGGAAAACGCGAGAAACTCCCGGGTCACCTCGCAGCACACTGCATGCACCCCCAGATCATCGGGTCCCACCTGGCAACAGCCATCCCGGTAAAAGCCCGTGACCGGATCAAAGCCGCAGTCAGCCAGGGGCTCCCCCAGAACGTTTCGGGACTTGCTGGATGTGCTCATGAACTCTCCTTTAAATGGGCAATTGGGGCGCCCAGCCCCTGGTCTGGGGCGCAATTATGCAGAAAAGCCCGCCCCCTGTCTTAATGACCCTGAAGTGTGGCGCTTCAGGGGTTACAATACACCCCCTGCTTTCAACACCGGATTGTCATGCTTCTTACTGCCGAACAACAGGCCATCGTCAACCTGGGCCACGAGCACTGCGTTATAACCGCCGTAGCCGGCAGCGGCAAGACCACCACCCTGGCCTGGCGCATCCGCCAGTTACTGCGGGACGGCCAGGACCCCCGGCGCATGCTGATTCTGATGTTCAACCGCAGTGCCCGGGTGGATTTCCAGCGTAAACTGGCGGAGATCACCCGGCAAGACCGGCTGCCACTGCCGGAAGTGCGCACTTACCATGCCATGGGACTGCGCCTGTATCAGCGCTTTGTCCGGGACGGTTACCTGCCCGCCTACCAGGGGGAGGTACTGGGGGAGCAGGAGATCAACTACCAGGTGTGGATGCTGACCCTGCAACTGGCCCCGGAAGAACTGCAGGATGAAATCAAACGCAATAAAAAGGAATTTGTCGCCAGCGCCGCCAATTTTGTCGACCGGGTAAAAACCACCCTGGACAGCCCGGAGATTGTCTTTGAAGCTCTCGGCTTTGACCCCCAGTACCGCTACCTGCTGACCCTGTTTGAACGCTTCGAGCAATGGCGCAAACAGCAGCGGCGCATCACCTTTGCCGACATGCTCTATGAACCGGTAATGGCAATTCATCAGCACCCGTCACTGAAGACCCTGGTGGCGGATAAAATGGATATGGTGCTGGTGGATGAGTACCAGGACAGCAACGAAATCCAGCACCTGCTGATCCGCGCCGTGGCCGGGGACCGGGCCCGGGTCACGGTGGTGGGGGACCCGGACCAGACCATCTATGAGTTCCGCGGGGCCCGGCCCGACTTTATTCTCAGTCGCTTTGCCCGGGAATTCCCCGGGGCCGTGGCCCTGAACCTGTCCTATACCTTCCGTTACGGCCACCGGGTGGCGCTGCTGGCCAACCACCTGATTGCCGGTAACCGGGACCGTAAACAGGTGCTGTGCCATTCCCACCCGGGCACCCCGGACACCCGCATTTACCTGGCCAGCCCCCGGCAGGAAGCGGATTACATTGCCCAACTGGCAGACCAGCAACTGCAGCAGCAACAACCCCTGGGGGATATTGCCGTGCTGGTACGGGTCTGGAGCCAAAGCGTGCCCATTGAACTGCGCTTGCTGTCACGTCAGATTCCCTACCAGATCGACGACCGCAAAGGCGCCCTGTTCACCCGGGAAGTGGAAAGCCTGATGGCCCTGCTGGCCCTGGCCGCCGGGGAGCTGGGGGAGCACCCGGAAACCCCCGGGCAGGAACTGACCCCGGGGAGCCAGCGGGTCAAACGCCAACAGGTTTTCCGGCAACTGCTGCGTTTTCCCCATGTGGGGCTGCGGGAGCCGGAACTGAATACCGTGGCGGATGAACTGGCCCGCCATGGCAGTGGCTGGGGCCAGGTGCTGCAGCATGCGGATAACAGTCACTGGAAACCCCTGCCCAAACGCAAGATCCGTCGTTTGGGAGAGGCGCTGCAACAGATCGAACAAAACCGACTCCCCTGCCACCGGTTAATCAAAGACTATGCCGGCCATACGGAGCTGTTCGACGGTATCCGCAGCCTTGCCCTGACCCATGAAATAGCGGAAGAGCGCATTGGTACCATTACCGGCTTCCAGCATTATCTGGCAGGCCTGGATCTGGATGCCGCCGCTGCCCTGGCCCATGTGCGGGACCTGAAAGCCCGGGCCAGCCAGAAACAGCGCAGCGGCCTGCACCTGTCCACCATCCACCGCACCAAGGGCCTGGAGTGGCCGGTGGTGGTGATACCCGGCCTGCAGGAAAAATACCTGCCCTATACCAGCCGCCACAGCGATGACCTGCCGGGACTGATCGAAAGTGAGCGGCGCCTGCTCTATGTGGGCATGACCCGCAGCCGGGACAGCCTGCACCTGCTCACCACCCCGGACCGGGAAAACAACGAACCGGAACAGAAACCCAGCCGTTTTCTGGCCGAAATGCAGCTACCCCTGTGCGATGAACTGGGGGCCTTTTTGCATCAACCGGTCAGTGGCGACATACCCCTGAAGACCCCCGCGTCTGATGTGGCAAGGCGCTATGCGGCCCTGCACCAGGTCACCCTGGCGCCCCAGCAGCCAGATACTGAGGACCCCAATAGCAGTCCGGTGTGGCACCATAGCCAAGTCACCCATATACTGCTGGGTAGTGGGGAGGTTCTAAGGGACGATGAAAACTCCTTTGAAGTTCGCTTTGCCAGTGGTGAGCAACACCACTTCAGCAAGCAGAGTGCCCACCTGTATTTCCGCCAGACTGCAGTTGATGATGGACGTTCGTAACAAAACCGTCGCATTCCCGTTTGACAGGTGGCAAATTGGCTATAAGCTTAACAGCAAGTCGTGGTCCAGCAGTCGCTTGTCTGGCCGGCGTCTGCGCAAAACAAAAAACAAATCCAGATGAGGTCATCCATGAGAATTCCCCAGTTACTGGCAGCCGGTGTAATGGCTGCTGCCATTGCAGCCCCTGCAGCAGCCAATGATTTTGACCAGACCGTACACGCCAATGTTGCAGTCGGCTGGACCATCTTTGATGATGAGCGGGACTTTACCGACAACTCCAAGTTCCAATATGGCGTAGAGTGGCGCTTCACTGAGAATCTCGCCGCTGAAGTCAGTTACACCCGTGGTTCGTTGACCGAAAAGGACAGTGGCGCCTTAGAGAGCCAGACTGGCCGCTTCCGTGAATTCCGTGCCGACGGCCTGTATTACTTCAATGCCAATCCGGGCCTGCAGCCATTCCTGGTAGCCGGTGTCGGCCATGCAAAGTTCGACAATGTCAGCCGCAAGAGCTTTGGTGAGCGGGATGAGTTCCGCATCAACGTGGGTGGCGGTGGCCGTCTGTGGGTTTCTGACACCTTCTCCCTGCGCAGTGACCTGCGGACTTTCTATTCAACCCGTGACAGTGGCCTTTTTGATGTCGCCGCTACCATTGGTTTCAGCCTGGATTTCAGCCTGAACAACTGATCCCTGAGCGGATTGCAGTAAACAAAAAGGGCGGGCCTGTTGTGGGCCCGCCCTTTTTTTGGTTCATCGCGCTTTTGGCGTGAAAAACTGGTGCCTGTGTGGAGACCGTACTGTCTGAGTCTGGTTCTTCCCTGCCAAAGGCGAAGACTGATTAGCTGTGCGTAGGGCACCACCCTGGGACCCTGTTTGGCTCAACTCTTCGCCAGGGACGGCGAAGCGTCGAGCCAACCGAACCCCCGGGGCGGGTGCCTAACGCCATGCCCAGCCAACTACGAGCCTGACGCCAGACCTGGCCGACTTCGGCCCTGGGAAACCAACGCCAATCACCCCGTTGTGAGTAAAAAAGAGTGAACTTTCCGCTAAAGCGCGATGAACTTTTTTTTGCTTAAGCTTCTGGCCGGCTCAGCCACTTCATCAGTGCCCGGTTGATGCTGACCGGGGTCCATTTACTGGCCCCTGCCAGCAGCCGGAAGCTGAAGCCCACCGGGTGATGCACGGCGCTGGAATCCAGTGACTCCCAGACCGCTTCCGCCACATCCTCAGCCACCAGGTTCACCCCCATGCGCTCCACAATCGGGGGCTTCAAGGCCTGAGACTCCAGCATATTGGTGCGCACAAAAGGCGGCATAATATCGGTAACCCGGATATCATCCGCGGCCCACTCAATATCCAGTGCTTCCGTCAGTCCGCTCACCGCAAACTTGGAGGCAGAGTAGCTGGCCATGGTGGGCACCCCGTACAAAGCCGAGGCGGAACTCATATTAATCACCCGGGCACCGGGACAGGCCTTTAAATACGGATAGGCTGCATGACAGGCATTGATCACCCCATTCACATTTACCGCCATCAGCTGCTGATGGGTTGCCGGTGTCAGCTCTGCAAAAGCCCCGGTGCGCAGCACACCCGCTGAGTTAAACAGCACCCGCAACCGCCCGTCCGTCTGCTCCACAAAAGACTCAACCACACCTTTCATGGCCGGGGCATCGCTGACATCCACTGCCCAGTGGCCCACACAGGCCTCCCCCAAAGCATCCGCGGCCTGCTGCAGCAATTGGGGGTCCAGATCCACCAGGCCGATCTGCCAGCCTTCACGGGCGAACCGTTGTGCCACAGCCAGACCAATGCCCGCAGCCCCCCCAGTAATCAGCAGTGTTTTTGTCAGCATAATTCTATTTCCTTATCAGCAAGACCATAAGCAATATTGTCGTAAGATTGTTCAACAGCATACCCGTTCACCCCGGTTCAGGCATTAACCCCACTGAGTGATAAGATAGTTTCTTTGTGACCGGCCCGGAGACTCCCATGGACCCCTATGATCAACTGGAAGAAGCACTGGCCCTGCTCAGGGAAACCGGCATGACCCGCAACAGCTATGCGCCGCCACTCCACCGCCTGCTGTGGCGCCGGGGCATACCGGTACGCCCGCCCCATTTTGCCCCCTTCCACCACAACATGCTGGGTACCGCCCTTTGGTTTGGTCCTCTATGGGGGGTACTCATGTGGCTGCTGGTCTGGTCCGGCCAGGGGCTGCCACTGTGGCTGATGCTCGGTGCCACCGTACTGGCCGGGCTCCTGTTCGGCATTATCATGGCTATTTTCTACCAGCAAAATGCCCGCAAAAACCGCCTGCCCCTCTGGGATGATCTGCCCCACCAGCCGGAGAAACCCTGGTTAGCGGGTAAGCCCTCAGCCACTTCAGCAGCAGACCCTCACAGGGAGAGGCATAAACGCCCATAAGCTGCCACACTCAGGGTCACGGAACGACCCGCACTCACGGTTAAAGGGAGAATTCACCATGGGCAGGCATCCACACGGCGGGGTCATTGTGGCCCGGCACCTGCAACAGGCAGGGGCTACCCATCTTTTCACCCTTTGCGGCGGACATATTTCTCCCATTCTGGTGGAGGCCGTCAACCATGGCCTGACGGTGGTGGATGTGCGCCATGAAGCCGCCGCTGTGTTCGCCGCTGATGCCCACTGCCGCCTCACCGGCCGCCCCGGTGTGGCGGTGGTGACCGCCGGCCCCGGGGTTACCAACGCCATAACCGCGGTAAAAAACGCCCAGATGGCCCAGTCACCGGTGATTATTATCGGTGGCGCCGCCCCCACCCTGCTGAGAAACCGCGGCGCCCTGCAGGACATCAACCAACTGGCTCTGATGCACTCCGTGGTGAAATGGCAGACCCGGGCCAAGACCCTGTCACAATTGGACGACGCCCTGTTCTATGGCCTGAGTATTGCCCGCAGCGGCATCCCTGGACCGGTCTTTATCGAAGCCCCCATCGACCTGCTGTACCCCCGGGAACTGGTACAGACCATGTTTGCTGATCAGTCAGGCCTGCAACAACTCAACGGCGTTACCCGGTGGACCCTGAAGGCGTTTCTTTCCAGTTATCTATGGCGCCAGGAATCACTGCCTTCATTCAGCCTGCGCCGGGAAGCCAGTCGCCTGCACCAGCCACTGGAAGACTGGCGCGGGGGCGGTCAGGCGGCTGAGGCCGGCAACCAGCTGGCCCGGGCCCGGCGCCCGATGCTGCTAATCGGCTCCCAGGCCCTGGTAAACCGCAATCCGGCCCAGGCCCAGCAACTGGCAGACACCGTCACGGAACTGGGCATCCCGGTCTGGACAACCGGCATGGCCCGGGGCCTGCTCGGGGCAGACCACCCGTTGCTATTCCGCCACCATCGCAGTGACGCCCTGAAAGAGGCGGACATGGTCATCGTCGCTGGCATGCCCTTCG
>REBR01000061.1 GCA_007692645.1 Halomonadaceae bacterium
GATAACTTCCTCTTCAACCAGGCAATATCACGCCACAGCCGAACATACTGCGCCATCAACTGATCAATTCCGGCAACGATACTTTTAGTGTCGGTATGGCAAAACCGGAACCCCTCACTGAAATACGTCTTAAGAGCCTGGGTATCAGAAAGTAGTCCTGGCTTTTCCATGGTTACCGCTTCATACGCACCACAATTGAGACAATCCTCCCGAGTCGTCAGTACTACCACAAAATGGCACTTAACCAATGCTCGCAAGTAATCCTCCTCTGGCAGAAAACCCATGACAGTAACATTTTCGGGTATAGACAGATTATTGATCTTACTACCGGGGTTACCGGTAATGCTTAGCTGCAACTGTTTTGGGGAAAAGTGTTTCATTGCCTCAATCACTTCTCTGTAAGGCTCATCAGCAGCCCAGGTACAGATAAATAAAGCCCGAAACGGCTGGGGTGGCGTCGTATCGCGAAAATGCCGTGATTGATTGAGCAGTGAATCTTTAAATTCTGGCAGGGGGTCCGGCATAACCAAAGCCCGCCCTCCCCACTGTTCACACACTCTCTGAAGCCCCTGTGTAGTGACTATTACCTGATCAGCATTGCGGACAATGTACCGGGCCACAGCCCCCAGTAGTCGACTACGCCCTTCCTGGGGAAATAACCCGGTGTTGTGCTCATCAATCACCACTCGGAAATTCAATGGCCGGCTGGCGATAACCACTAACAGGCTTAGAACAATGGAAGGGTTCTGGGCAAAGACGGTGGCCGGCTTTTTCTGCTTTATTAACCGTAATGTCTGCCAGGACAGAGTAAAGTAACGATTTAAGCGCCCCCGGTGACTGATCAATTCGTACAAGGGCACCCCGAGTAAACGGGACATACTGTGGTTTCGCCGTTGCTTTTCCCAAGTAATCCATAGCGCATTGTTTAAAAGCGGGTCAATAGACTGGGTCATTCTTCAACAACTCCCTGTAAACAGAATGGTATCGTCGGGCCATTACCTCGGCCGTATAGTGCTCTTCAAAACAATGCCTGGCCGCTTTCTTCATGGCTGCTGCCTGTTCCGGCTCAGACAGCAGGCGGTTAATACTGGCAGTCAGTGACTGCTGGTCACAGGCTGCGGCAAGAAACCCCAGGGCGCCGTTTTTCAACACTTGGGGAATTTCCCCCACCGGCGTAGCAATGACCGGGGTCTTTAACCTCATTGCTTCAAGCAACACCATGGGTAGTCCTTCTGTATCTGAAGAAATCACCAGGCCCGCTGCCTGTTGAAGCCAGGCCTGGGCATCATGGGTGTAGCCCACAAAATGCACCCGGGCTTCCAGTCCCCGTTTTTTCACCAGAGCCTGCAATAACTCTTTCTGATTACCCTCACCGGCGATAACCACATGCCAACCCTCCCCCACAGCATTGGAATCAGCAAAAGCCCCGATCAGCCGGTGATAGGCTTTTTCAACAGACAGCCGCCCCAGGGCCAGCAGGAAAGGCCCTTGCGGTGCTTCAATAGGGGTCGCTGTCTGGTCCAGTAATAGGGACGGCAGTCCGTTAGGAATAAATGCCACTCCGGCTCTGTGCCGTAGTTGTTTCTGCAACCCCTGACTGACCGCTACCACCCGGTGGCCCCGTAATAGACATACCCGGTTAAGCCATTGATACACCATAACCCGGGAAAATCTGCGATGTGCTGTAAAGCCATGCACAGTACTGATAAATTGAAATTGCCGGTTCCTGCGGGGCAGACAGTTGAACAGAATGTCAAAGCGGTAACCATGGCTGTGCACCAGAAAGTACTCCCGGACCTGACACCATGACAAAAGCTGAGCCGCACCACACAGGTTAAATCCTTTCGCCATAGGCCAGGAAATGACCGGTAACCCACGGCGCTGAGCTTCCAAAAAAAACGCTTTCGGCTCACTCTGTGGAACCGTAATACTCAATATCATGGGCTTCAGGCCCTGGCGCAGTTGCTCCGCAACAAGAGCCAAAAGCATCTGCTCAGCGCCATAGAGTCCACCACTATCAATGACATGAACTATTTTCATAGAAGAATCTGGCGGTTTACGCCCACATCTTGAATTCATCGCTAAACCGTTGACGCTTCTCAGCTGGAAAAAGAAGCGCATTGTGTGAAGAATTTAATGTAGCCACATGATAATCGTCTATTTCCAATGCAATGGCTTGCAGTTTTTCCGATGAAATTTCTGCCATAACGATGGGGCGCATCTGGGTAATAAGCGCTAAAGAATTAGTCAGAATAGACCAGTCACACCCTTCTGCATCAATCTTAATAAATGCTGAGGCACGCTCTTTCAGTGCAAATCGGGATAATGGATAACTTACTACCCGATACTCACCCTCCTCACTGCAATGAGACTGGTAGAAATTCCCTCTTGGTGTGGTGAAGCCAATTTCTTCTGCATCATCAGTAACAGCAGCATTAATCAGGGAGACATTTTTGCACTGCCCGGCTCGTACATTGGAGACCAATAAGTCGAAAGTTGAGAGTATGGGTTCAAAGGCAATAACTCGTCCTCTGTTGCCCACAAGCCTGGAAAATAACAAGGTGTAATGTCCAACATTAGCGCCAATATCAATTACAACCTCACCAGGCAGGACAATCTCCCCTAGCCGCCGGTATTCCTTCTCACGGGAGATAAAATTGCCCTGACGAATTAATACCCGATGACGTAGTCGACGGACTTCATGCTGCCAGGTGGCCGGTAGTTTCTGAGACAATACCGATAACTTTTTCATCAAATCACCTCTGCGTGTCTCTGGGGTGACGTCACTGCATAGCGGGCTTTCAAACGTAAAAACCGTTTTTCGAAGCCTTCATAGGAAAGGGCTCCAGCCATCAGACAAAATATGACTCCTGCTAACAGTTGCAGCGTTGAAGGCAGGAAGTGGAGTTTATCCCCGGCTTGTAATGCCCAGCCATGCCATAAGTAAATAGGGTAAGAGATCAGACCCACATAACAGACAGGTGCAAAGTTTAGCCAGCGCCAGAAACCCTGTTGACTCAAGCTCATCAACTGCACCAGAAGCACAGCCAGCAGCACCGCATCCAGGGTAAAAGCAGGCCCGAATTCATAGTGAGACCAAGGCAGTTGTCGGGATAGATGCAATAACCCCAGTGTCACCAATGGCATCCAGGCCTGACTTGAGACAGCGGCAAAAAATCGCTGCCAGGCAACACGCTGAATCAATACTGCGAGCAAGCAGCCAATGGCAAGATTATCGATTCGGGTTTCAAAGGCATTGTAGGCATAGGCTGATCCCCACCCGAGCCAAGAATAGGCGAAGGTACGCCAGATCATGGCAGCAAAGATCAGTGCCGTCATTGTTCCCCCCAGGGTAGACACCCCACGGCGCATGGCGAACATAAAAATCAATGGGTACAACAGGTAAAACTGTTCTTCTACTGCAAGGGACCACAAGTGAGCCAAAGAGGTATTTGGGTGACCTTCAATGGCATTGTAATAATTGATGAGATAAAACAGGCTCGGAGCGATTGATGACCTTATCTCAGAATTACTCCGGTACAGCTCCCAGGAAATGGTTACTGCAACAAACAAATAATAGGCAGGGAAAATACGCAAACTGCGACGGGCGTAGAATTTACGGAAAGAGATACTGCCAGTTTGGTGATGCTCCTTTAGAAGCAACCAGGTTATCAAAAAGCCACTGAGTACAAAAAAACCTGCGACCCCATGGCGTGCGGTAAAAAAAGTGGATACTCCACCATGGGCCAATACTACCGACATAACCGCTATCATGCGAAATCCGTCCAGGGCAGGTAATGTCCGGTTAGATAATGCCTGCTGTAGTGGCTGAATGGGTCCTGACGCCATTATCATCCCTTCCTAGGATTCCAGAGCACCTTCTTTTCACCCCGCAAAAAGGCCCGGGTCGCCTGATAACACGCCAGATTCAACAGCACAAAATAATAGGGAATGGCCAGGAACGTCGGCAGGCTCTGACTCTGACTCTGACTCTGACTCTGACTCTGACTACGAATGTGTCCGGCATAGGCCAGGCTGTAAAAAGCCAGCTGGCTCCAGAACGCCAGAGCATAAATCCCCCCCCGCCACGCCAGCAACACTGAAACAATGGCCAACATCAGCAAAGGTATAAAAGCCAGGTAGCGCATAACCTTGTGGGATAACAGTTGCAATGAAAACCACCCCCAGTGCCATGGGTTGAGCAAATGCCCCATGTCCTTGAGTGCCCATAGCGCCCGTAAAGAGACCCGTATCCGCATAGCGAATTCGCTCTCCGGATCGTCCAATGCGGGCTCCTGCAGAACTGCCTCAGGTTGATACACCACGCGAAAACCTTTTTCCACCACTTTCAGTGGCTGAACAAAATCCGGTAACTGATCGTCAGATAACGGCTCATACAGCTCCCGGCGCATGGCATCAATGCCGCCATCTACCCCGACCATGGAACCGACGGCGGTCTCCTGGCGCCGAAGCCAGTTTTCATACTTCATATAAAAACTGCAGCCATCCCCAATAAGTGACCCATCGCTACGGGTATAAACCATTTTCCCACTGACATAACCCACCCGGGGGTCCGCAAACTCCCTGGCCAGGTGAGTTATAGCATCGGTTGCCCACTGGGAATTGGCATCACTGAACATCAGTAATTCACCACTGGCCTGGGCAGCCAGACGATTCAGCCCTGCCGTTTTACCTTGCCGCTTTGCCTGCCTGAACAGCCGAATAGTGACCGGGGACGTGGCTGCCAGCGCCTCCACAAGGGCATCAGTTTCATCATCAGAGGCATCAGAAACCACCAGGATTTCCATCCGGTCATGGGGGTAATCCTGGGCAATTTTATTGGTTAGGGTGGCGGTGATATCAGCCGATTCATTGTAAGCGGCAATCAATACCGAGACCCGTGGTCGGTAACCGGTTTGCCGCTGAACCGGACGGGCACGGCGAGCAAGCAATGCCATCAGCAATGGGTATCCCAGATAGATGTAAACTATCACCGCGACACTGCTCCAGAACAGCCAGATCAGCATCGCTCACCCCCGCTACAGATTTCTGCCCGATTCTGTACAGGGCTCACTGACCCAGACTCCCGGAGAAAACCTTTCTGCTGCAGAACCTGCTCCACAGTGGTGAAGGAAAAATCCTCCAGTAAGTGCTTGAGCCGCTTCTCACAACGATTCAGGTTGTTGTAATGGCGAAAACGGGAAAACCATTTAACCGGGATTCGGGGCTGGCCAGGGTCAACCTCCCAGGGGTGTAAGTAAAAGATAAATGGCTCACCCTGGCGGTTACTCTGATAAAGGCCCCAACGGCTAAACCAGTAAGGATAAAGCCGGAAATAGCCACCACCGGCAATGGGCAAAAGGTAGTTACCCAGCTTCAGGGTGGTCAGGGGAAATTCCACCAGATTCGCACCCTTATCTGTGGTTAACAGGTAGGGCCAGCGGGGTGTCCCTGGCATGCCATAACGGTCATGATGAATAGGAAATATTGATGAGTCCCAGGTAAAGCCTTCCTCCGCCAGGATATCAAGAGCCCAGCGTGAGGCGGCGGTAATGGAGTAACTGGCAGCCCGATAGCCATTTACCGGGCGCTGAATCTGAGACTCCAACAGCGCTTTTGAACGGTGCGTCTCCTCCTTGAAAACTGCCGGAGACTGATTGTAAACAAGCTGATGACTGAAGCCATGGCAAGCCACTTCATGACCTGCTTCGGCAATTCGACGCACCAATCCCGGTGACTTTTCCGCCACCCAACCCAGCACGAAAAAGGTCCCTTTCAGTTGCTTTTCGGCAAACACTTTCAACAACCGGTCAGTACTGGCTTCAACCCGATATTCCATGGCATGCCAGTCTGCAGGGTCAATGGCGTCTGCCAGGGCTGCCACCTGAAAATAATCCTCTACATCAATGGTTAAAGCATTGTTCAAGCGGCTGTTAGTCATGTCACTATCCTTGTAATGCACTGGTCAAAAACCCCTATCTCCCCGGCAATAAGGGGTAAAATCTAAAGCAGATTCCAGATAACCCCGGCTCGGATAAAGCGCTCTTCATAACGACGGCCGACACCGCCATCGTCGTGGCGCTTTTCCATACCCACCAGTACATCCCAGGTCAAATTCTGGGTCTGGCGGTAATCAATGCCTACTGAGGGGCGATAAGTGTGCTCAACAAGATTGTCATCCTGATCAAATTTTTCCCGTCGATACCCCAAGTTCAGTTTCCCCTGCATGCGATCGTTGATCACCCGGGTTAACCCTACATCAGCCCCATAGCTTTCTTCTTTTCTTTCAGAACGCTGGTAATCAGACTCGGTATAACTGAGGGATAAAGAAACATTGGTTTTTTCCGGTAACGGCTGGCTGACAGAAACAGAGACCCCTGTTACCTGGACAGCCGTCGTTTCCTGCAGATTGAGCTCGAGCCCTGGGATATCTATGTCGATATCCGTAGAGGCATCAGTCAGTTCACGACGTAACTGAAACCTGGCCAATGTGCCCGCCTCAAATTGGCGGTCATAGGCAAGTTGTCCCGTCACCGCCTTAGTAGTGGAAGAAAAGATCCCCCCCAGCTCCGATTTAAGCCAGGTATGGCCAATCGAGCCACTCAACCGCCCCTGAGGGTCACGGCGGGAAAAATTAACACTGACAACATCCTGAGTAAGCTCTTCGTCCCGCCGAGGGAAATCCACTTCACTGTGGCTGGCTAATAACCCACCTTGCCAACGGCCAGTAAACTGCCGCTGCCAGCCTGCGGCCGCTGTATAACGATTACTATCCTCACTGGAGCTGGTTTCGTAACGGGTAAGCTGATAATTCAGGTCCAGAAACAAGTTATCCCGCGGGCTTAAATTCAGCATCAATGTGGGGCCCGTGGAAAATACATTACGCAGTTCCCGGTTTCCCGGGGTATCCGGATCACGCCGATTTTGCCGCACATCACGCAGGGTGTCCCGCAGATTCCAACGTAGCCAGGGAGTAGGCTCGCATAACCCCACCAGATCCAATGATGCGCTGACTCTGTCACTGAAGGTATTCCGCTGATAGGTCAGAAAATCAGCATTACCCTCCAGGGAACCCCGGCATTGACCAGGGTCACTGCGTTTCAGAATACGGATGCCAACACGGTGCTCTAAGTCATCCCGGCCGGTACCATCCTGCTTGTTAATATTGTCTGAATAGCGGGTTCCCGCCGTCAAATCAACTGTGGCGGGAGCTCCATGAGCAGCCATGGCCATTGTCAGAAGCAGACTGATACCAGCGACTGAATGCAGGTATCGGTGCCTCTTAACCATTAAGCAGGGCACCAACGAATTTTTCCGGGTCGATGCCCGCAACACAGTGCTCAATTTCTTCATTTGAAACCCTTCCATGGGGAATAACCAAGAGACTGTAATCACACAACTCGGTCAAAATGCGAGCGTCAGGGGATCCCTGTATACTGCCAGTATCAAGAATAATAAACCGGTCAGGATAACGGCGACGCACAGCCTGCATAAACTGCTCCATGCGAAAGGAGGTAAAGAACTCTGCTGGCGATTCCCGCCGGCTACCGGCGGGCACCAGGCGCAACCGGGGAATACCTGTGGGGTAAATAATCCGTGCAATATCGTAGTTGCTGTCTTCCAGGAAGTCCGTCAAACCAGCCTCAGGCTTGATGTCCAGCAAGGAATGCAGGCACGGTTCACGGAGATTACAGTCAATAACCAAGGCGGTTTTCGCCTGATCAAAAGCAAAGGCTGCGGCCAGGTTCAGTGCCACAAAACTTGCTCCAGCCCCATCACGGGCGCCGGTAACCACCAGACTGAAGTTTTTGCCACCACTGATTTCCAGCAGTTGCGTGCGCAGTTGGCGAAAACGGTTCACGAGCTTCCGGTCTCGCGCCTCCGGGTAGATAATCCGCCGCTCGTCAAGGTCGTCGGGGGTTAACCGCCGAGGCTCCTGCATGCGGCTGATTTGCCGGCTTAGCATCAGCCGCTCGCTGCCGCCGCCCCTTAATTCCAGACTGCTGGGAACCAATAAGTGAGGCTCTTCATCGCTGCCATGGTGTCTTTGCTGGCCTTTATGTCCAAAGCCCCCGGACGCTGCTGAGGTTCTTTGGCTGATTCTGGCCTGGGAAAAATCTCCGGACTCATCACTACCACTGCCTTCCTCTGACCCTGGCTGCTGCCTGGAAGCACCATTGCTGGCTGAATCCGTGGCCCTTGAGCGGAAACTCGGGTCTTGCCGCCCTTCACCTTTGGCAACTCCAGCCGCTTTCTTCTCGAAATCGGATTCTGTCATGTCAGTACTCCTGTGCCCTGGAGAACCACAACCGTGATATAAGCTCCCACAATCACACTGGTGACCACACCAATACCAACCAACCCACGGCGACTTCGGCGACGTTCATAGGGGGTTCTGACCGGGGGGATGGTCCCCAATAGGGGGATTTCCAGAAAGTCCTTGATCTGTTGCTCAGAACGAACTCTGGGATCAATCTGCAGTAAGCCGGCCAACAGGCCAAACGGAGCCAGCAAACCCAGTAACCAACCTACCGAGGCAAAGGTTTCAAATTGCAATCCGGAAGGACTTAAGGGGTATTGCGCCTGCTCGTGAATCTGGAAAGAAAGCCCCTGACCTTCAACATCCAGATGCATGGAAACCCGCGCCCGCTCACGGCGCCGTAACAGATCATTGAAGATGTCCTGGTTGACCTGCAGGTCCCTGGTCAATTCTGCATACTCAGACCTGTTCTCCTGAATTCTCCCCATGCGGTCCTGTTCACTCTCCAGACGACGATTCAGAGCCGTTATCCGGGTCTCCAGAGACTGCTCCCAGGTTTGCGCCTTGGAAATCTCGGTCTGCAGCTCCTGATAAAGGGGGTTCGGTCGCTGTTCACCACTGCCCGGATCAGGCACTGCCTGGGGTTCCTGGGCCAGCTGCTCCTGCCGCTGACGCAACTCGGCGATCTGGGCTTTTAACGTAATCACATCCGGGTAGGTGTCATGATATAGCAGGCGGATTTCATCCAGGCGTTTTTCCAGGTTTTCAATCCGCTCCCCAAGACCGTCGTGGGTAATGCCACCGGCGCTGGTCATGGCAGGCACACGGGCCAGTTGTTGGGACAGGGACTGGCGCCGGGCTATTACCTCCTGCTTCTCAAGCTGCGCATCTTCTATCTGGCGCCGTAGCTGGTTGATCCGTTGAGTCACATCCCCCTCTGTACCATCCAGATTACGGGACAGGAATTGCTGGATTGCCTCTTCAGTGCGCTGAATCTGACGTTCATAGGACTGCACCTGCTTGTCGATGAAATCAAAGGCATTGCGGCTTTCTTCCCGCTTACGGCGATTGGTTTCTTCAAGGAACAGCTGCCCCAGACGCTGGGCGATCAGGTAGGCTTGGCGGGGGTCATAATCCTGGTAACGGATAGAGAAGTAACTTTTGCCCTGGGGGCGCACATCAATACCACGACGCAACTGTGAGTAAAGCCGCTCCTGCTGCTCCACGGTCAGATTGCGATTGGCATCGCCATAAATGCGCTCATCAGCCGCAATCTTATCGAGAATTCTCCGTGACCAGAGCAGTTCCCGTGCGGCAGAGGCCTGATCATTGATACCGGTGATTTCCGCAGAGCCTTCCATTAATGGCCGGATGATATTGGTATTATCCAGATAGATAGCCACCTGGGAACGGTATTCATAGGGGTAGATAAACCCCACCAACAACACTGCAAATGCAACCAGCGTAGAAAGGGCCAATGCAGCCCAACGCCAGCGGCGCAATTCCCGTAACAATTCGACAGGGAGTTTGGATAAGGGTAATGCCATGATTTATTACTCCATCCGTTGGAAAACGTTAAACGCAACTGCAAATCCGGTCAGAACCGCCGCTCCGGGACTGACAGAATATCCCCGGGTAATAACCGGTAATTAGTGCTAACGCGTCCTTTATTAAGAATATCGTCCAGCCGGACAGGAATAGCCACCACCTCACCATCCAGCGGGCGGTATAGCGTAGCCCGGTTCATGGCAGCAAACTCATTGACTCCCCCTGACCCCAATACCATATCCATCACTGTCATTCCTTCCCGCCAGGGCTGTGATGTGGGGCTGTTCACTGCACCGGTAACCCGCACCCGGTGACTGAACTCATGGCTGCCCATCTGGGTGACGATAACACTGACTTTTGGCTGGCGTATGAATTCTTCCAGTTGCTCCTCCACGGCAGTGGCCAATTCTTCAGGGGTGCGCCCCCGGGCCACAATGTCACCCAGTAACGGCATGGAAATGCGTCCATCCGGTCGTACCGGGACCTGTTCACTCAGATCCGGGTTGCGCCAGACAGAAATCCGCAACACATCCGTAGGGCCAATGCGGTATTCCGTAATTGGCTCAGCGTCCAGGGCCAGGGCTTTCTCCCTTTGACTCTGGCTGGATGAAGGACTGCCGGAACATCCGGCCATGGCAAGTACTATCAGCCACAACAGACAACGGTGTAACAGACTCATATGCACTCCTTTCGCCTAACTGACCGGGGCAGGCATCTACCAGCCCCCTGTTCCATGGTGCCACCACAACCTTCCCGGTGTCGGTGGTCTGGCGCGCATAGCGCACCTCCATTTCCATTACCCGTTACGATTAACGGGATCCTTTTTTAAACAAAATCACTT
This sequence comes from Halomonadaceae bacterium, assembly GCA_007692645.1. Classification (GTDB taxonomy): domain Bacteria; phylum Pseudomonadota; class Gammaproteobacteria; order Pseudomonadales; family Oleiphilaceae; genus REBR01. Next base: position 10,650 of record REBR01000061.1, read on the forward strand.
CTACCGTCTGCAGAATAATCAAAACATCCAGCAGCAAGCTCCGATTCTTGATGTAGTAAAGGTCGTAGCGGAGTTTTTCCCGGCTATCTTCTTCATTATCTGCGTAGGCAAAACACAATTGCGCCCAACCGGTAATGCCTGGCTTGGTACGATGCCGTTCATTGTAAAATGGGATGCCGTCACTCAGTTGCTGGACAAAGATCGGCCGCTCAGGCCGAGGCCCTACAAATGCCATTTCCCCCTTCAGGACATTGAAGATCTGGGGAAGTTCATCGATGCGTAATTTGCGGATAAAGCGCCCTACCCGGGTAACCCGCTGGTCATTTTGCAGGGCCCACACAGCACCGCCTTTTTCTGCATCAATGCCCATGGAACGGAATTTATGCACCCGGAAAGGCACGCCGTTCAGCCCGACCCGCTCCTGGCTGTAAAACACCGGCGCCTTGATGCCATCTTCCAGTTTGATCGCCAGGGCAGTCAGCAGCATGATCGGCCAGGTCAGCAGTAGTAATACCAGGCTGGCCGCAAAATCGGAGCTACGCTTGGCGAGACGTGCCATGGCGGATAACGAAAAGCCATCGGAAAATACCAGCCAGCCAGGGGTTATCATTTCCAGGGCCACTTTGCGGGACTCCCGCTCGTAGAAACTCGCGGCATCAATGATTCTGATCCCTTCCATGCGGCACTCCAGCAGCTGCTCCATAGGCAATCCCCCTTTGCGCCGGTCATCCACTGCCACCACGATTTCCTGCACACGAAGCCTGGCCGCGAGAGCCTGAAGCGTTTCCCCCGCTGCAGGTTCCAGACGCATATCCGCGGAAATCAAACTCTGCTCCTCAGTGCCATTCACAAAACCGACAAAATGAAACCCCTTACGGTTAAAGGGCGTTGTCAGGTCCTGCTGTAACTGGGCCGCTCTGTGGCCGGCACCAATCACCAACACACGGCGCTTGAAACGGTGCTCCCCGGCCAGGCGGAAATAGACTGTTCGCAGGATACCCAAAAGGAAGAAACCGAACACGGAAGCGGCCGGCAGCACGTTGTCCCCGGTCAGGTACCAGAGATAATCAGGCATCATATAGCCCAGCAGAATCAACAGGGGCAGGCTGAGAATCAAGGCCAGAATACTCCTCAACATCATGCCAGTCAGCCCCTCCTCCAGGCGGGCCTGATGCACCCCCAGAGACAGCATAACCAGCAAGTTCACCAGGCCGAAAGCCAGAGCGGAGGGCATAACATAGGGCCATGCCTGCTCCAGCAGGGGTAGATGTCCAAAGAAGCGGAAAAAAACCGCTATGGTAAAAGCTGAGGCAAGTGCCAGAAGATCCACCAGACCCAGCAGGACAAATGGCAGATGAATGTAGTGCCTGAATATTCTGACGTGAGCCACGTCTACTCCTTAATTCTGTCCAACGCCGACTTGCCTTGGAGGCGCAGGTAAGCTGCGCTCCTGATGACAGGAAACACAGCCTGTGCCGGTACATTGGTTCTGAGCTGATTCCTGATGAACACAACCCATTCAAACCATTGCGACCTGGTTAAGGAGAGAGGCCGCCTGGAAGAATGACGGTTAATGCTGTTCTTTGCTAACAGGAATTGGCACTCAGTGACTGGCAGACACCACGCATTGTCTGGACATCACTATAATAAGACTGATCGACATTAAATCTATCGACCACCTCACAGTTATTAATATATTCCCTGAATACGCCCCCCTGATAACCCTGAACCACACCCTGCCAAAACAGTCGCAATGGGCCACCACCCCTAGAGAGTGTCATTATTTTTTACAAAAAATTTATACTGTTTAATATTTTCTATTTTATTCAATGAGATAACACCGGGCACAAAGATTGCTAAGAATACATTGGGCAGTGATTCACTGTTTTTACTCAAAGGAGGAGTAACTAATGAAAACCACAATCAAGGGCCTGATACTGGCCGTTGGGACCACCCTCACCATGGGTGCTCACGCCTCTTACATCGGGATTGACACTACCGGCCTTCCCGTTGTGGAAGTGCCTGCGTTCAACAACTATGCCGCTGATGTACCAGGCGCAGAGTTATTCGTAGGACAAACCGGCTTTGGTAGCGCCACTGTGGAAGCGTTCCAAGATGGTCCCTTTCGGTTAACCTTTACCTACCTTTTTACCGAAGCGGCGTTTGAAAACAGCTTCTGGTATCAGGGAACTGAGCTGTTCAACACCAGCAGCAGTGCATATGGCGACAGCTACAGCACGGTTTACACCGGAACTGCCGGCGCTCTGGACTTTTTCTTTCAGTCCTTCGGAGGTGGTGCAACCACAACTGTTGTCAATGGGGCTAATGACGATAATGTGGCACCAAACTTCCACACTTTCTGGGATGTTGGCAGCAACAGCCTGATCATTGCACTGGATGATCATGGTGCCGGACCGGACGATAACCACGACGACATGATCATCAAGATCACTGCCTCCGCGGTTCCCGAACCCGGCACCATGGCCCTGCTGGGTCTGGGACTGGCGGGACTTGGCGCCAGCATGCGCCGTCGCCGTAATGTTGCCTGAGAATTAAGTCAGTGTGATGCAGTAGAAGCGGCCTTAAGGCCGCTTTTATGTCGCTTTTTTTTACACTCTGGTAAAAAGCCCTTCAGAGAAAAACGCCGCACTTCAACTGTCGGGACCCCAGACCCTGGGCTCAATTTCCAATGTCACCGCAAACCGTCGGGCAACATCCTGACGAATCTCTGTTGCCAGGGCCAGGATATCTGCTCCTGTGCCGCAGCCATGGTTCACTAACACCAGCGCCTGCCGGTTGTGCACACCTACCCGCTCATTACGGTAGCCTTTCCAGCCACAACGCTCAATCAGCCAGCCAGCTGCAAGCTTGAAGTCAGTGCCATCTGCAAAAGCCACCAGATCGGGTTCAGCAGCTTTCAAGCGGGCATAATGCTCAGGGCCAACCACGGGGTTCTTGAAAAAACTGCCCGCATTGGGTAATTCATTGGGGTCTGGTAACTTGGCCTGGCGCAGGCGCGTAATGGTTTCAGCAACCTGACCGGAGCTGAGTTCCCTTTCCTCAACATCACCCAGAACCCGGGCCAACTCACCGTAACCAAGGCGAAATGGCGCTGTTCTGGAGAGCAATAACCGCACCCGGGTGATAATAAATCGGGCGGGTTGCTGCTTGAAGATACTGTCCCGGTAAGCAAAATGGCACTGGGCATTGCTCAGGGTCACAAAAGCCCCCTGGTGACGATCATAGGCAGTCAAATCATGCAGAACCTGAGCCAGCTCAGCCCCATAGGCGCCGATATTCTGCACCGGAGCAGCACCCACGGTACCGGGAATCAGGGCAAGGTTTTCCAGTCCGCGATAACCGGCATCACAGGCATGACGAACCACTGCATCCCAGTTTTCTCCGGCACCC
>REBR01000075.1 GCA_007692645.1 Halomonadaceae bacterium
CCGGGGGCAGGTCACGGCAAAATACTATGTGCTGGCCTGGAGTTTTCTGCTGGTGGGGGGCAGCATTCTGGCCCTGAGCAAAGGGGGCGTGCTGCCTTCTAACGGGTTTACTGACCATGCTGCCCAGATCGGCTCCCTGTTTGAGGTGGTGCTGCTGTCTTTTGCCCTGGCCCAGCGCATCAACGTGGAGCGGCGGCTGCGCTACGAGGCCCAGTCAGAAACCCTGGCTACCGCCCGGCGCCTGAACCTGGAGCTGGAAGACCGGGTCCATGAGCGTACCCGGGAGCTGGAGAGCCTGAACCATAAGCTGAATGAACTGTCCGTCACCGATGAGCTGACCGGGCTGAAAAACCGCCGCCATATGGACCAGGTGTTGCGTCTGGAACTGGAGCGGGCCAAACGATCAGGTCGCCCCTTGGCAGTAGCCTTGCTGGACATTGACCATTTTAAGCCAGTGAATGATACCCATGGCCACCCGGTGGGGGATGAATGCCTGAAACTGGTGGCAGAGATTATTCATGCGGGCCTGCGCTGGCCTTCTGACACGGCCACCCGGTATGGGGGTGAAGAATTTGCGGTGATCTTCCCGGATACGGATGCCCAAGGGGCTTTTGTGGTGGTGGAGCGTATCCGGGAACGTATCCGGGAAACCCGCATCGAGGTGGAAGATGTGGTCATTTCTCTCACCGTCAGTGCGGGTATTTATGCACCGGCGGTGCACCAGGGACTGACGGCGGAAGAGCTGGTAAGGGGCGCCGACGAGGCCCTGTACAGCGCCAAGGAACACGGCCGCGACAGAACCATAATGCTTAACCCGGGTGCCCTGATAAAGCCGGATTAACCCGCTGTTGATGGGTTCCCCCAGACCGGGTGCTAGGGGGATTTATGTTGGTTGAAGTCGCGAATAAAAATCCCCCACACTGCCATAAACAGGGCGGCGATCAGAGGCCCCACCACAAAGCCGTTAATTCCCAGCAGCCAGAGTCCCCCCAGGGTAGATAAGAGCACCACATAATCCGGTAGTTTGGTATCGCGCCCCACCAGGATCGGCCGCAGTACATTATCAATCAGCCCGATGACCGCAACCCCAAAGACAATCAGTACCACCCCCTGAATCCAGTCGCCAACTGCAATCAGATAGAGCGCTGCCGGGCCCCAGATCAGGCTGGCACCCACCGCCGGAATCAGTGACAACACCGCCATGACCACCGCCCATAGCAAGGCCCCCGGTAACCCCAGGGCCCAGAAAATCAGCCCCCCCAAGGCGCCCTGAATAGCGGCGATGAGGATGTTGCCTTTCACCGTGGCCCGGGTGACCTCGGCAAATTTCTGCAGCAGCAGCGCCTCCCGCTCCCGCCCCAGGGGCAGGGCCTGACTGATCAGCAGTTGCAGCTTATCCCCATCCCGCAGCAGAAAAAACGCCAGGTACAGCATCAGGGCAATATTCAGGAAAAAGCGAAAAGTGTTCTGGCCGATATTCAGGGCATGCTGGGCCAGCAGCTGGCTGCCCTGCATCAGGCTGTCCAGGGCCTGTTCCATCAGGTTGCCGGTATTGATCCCCAGATTGGCCATCAAGGTGCCTACCAAAGGCACGGTTTCACTGATGCGGGTCAGAAAGCCTTCCGGGTCAATGTCGCCACTCTGTATCCCCCGGTAGAGCTGCAAGCCCTCATGAATAAAAGAAGCCACCACAAACAGGGTGGGTATGATCACAATGATCAGGCAAACCAGCAGGGTGACCAGGGCCGTCAGGTTGCGTCTGGGGCCCCAGAGACGGGTGAGTAATGATTGCAGGGGGTGAAAGATAATGGCGATGGCACAGGCCCAGAAAATGGGGCCGAAAAAGGGCTGCAGCAGCCACAAAAAGAGCACTGACACCAGCACCAGCAAAAGCAGAAAAGCCCGTTGTTCCATTTTTATCGACATGCTGGGGTGCGTCTCCAGTGACTGATTAAAACCCTTGCGCAGATGCCGCTGGCTGGGTCCTGGTGGCCAAGCATGGCAGAATCCCGGCTGTCAGGTAAGCTTCAGGCTCTGGCAGAAAACCATCATCCCATACTGCTGGCCCGTGCCGGTAGCGTCCCCGGTAGCGTTACCCACCGGCTTGAACAGGAGAGACATCATGGCGCCAGAGCCACGCCGCCCCTACCCGGTGCCCGGGGACAGCCACGAGGTCACCACGGAAGTGCGCAAAAGCCGGTTTATCGCCAGGGTTGTGCCGGTCACTGACCGGCAGCAGGCCCTGGCGGAAGTGGCGGCCATACGTGCTCGCTACCCGGATGCCCGTCACCATTGCTGGGCCTATGTCACGGGTCAGCCCGGGGCCGCCACCAGTGCGGCCATGAACGATGATGGCGAGCCCAGTGGTACCGCTGGCAAGCCGATTCTGAACGTGATTGAGCATAAGGGGCTGGGTGATCTGCTGGTAGTGGTGACCCGCTATTTTGGCGGCATTAAACTGGGGGCCGGGGGGCTGGTGCGGGCCTATGCCGGTGCCACTGAAGCGGTGCTGTCCAGGGTTCCGGTGGTTCAGTCCGTGGCGCTGACCCAGGGGCTGATGGTTGCGGATTTCCCTCAGGAGCAACGGCTACGGCACTGGTTAGGCCAGCACCAAGGGGAACTGGGCCAGGTAACCTATGGCGAGCAAGTAACCCTGGCGGTCACCGTGCCCAGCAGTAACTGGCCGGCCCTGGAGGCGGAATGTCAGGCCCTGGGGGTCAGGCTGGAAGTCCTGTGACATGTTTGGGGCTCAGAAGCGGATGCTCAGTGCCAGATGCCCCGGTGACGCCGCAAATTGCGGGTACAGATTTACTCTGGTCTGGCCAATCTGAACCTGGGTCGCCTGGGTGAGAGCCCTGGGTTCGGTTCGTATGTTTGCCTCGGTGACAGCTATCCCCAGCAAAGCGGTGCTAAAACCATCCCTGGGGCGGCTGTCCCCCACACCAATCACC
>REBR01000039.1 GCA_007692645.1 Halomonadaceae bacterium
CTGGCGGGACCTAAGTGCCGGCAGGTAAAAGTGCGGTCCGTCAGTGATGGCCAGGTGGTGTAATCCGAGCGTAAGCTGAACGGGTAGGGCCGATGGGGGGCGGAGTTGATCAGTGTGTTGATGGCAAAACTGTTCACCCGTTTACTTAAGAAGTCATTACTGTTGACGATATTCCACAGGAAAGGGAAGTCGGGAATTTGCCCGGCTGTAGCGGTGCTGACAACTCTGCTGGTGGTATCGTTAACAACCCTGTCAATAATCATGAGCAACCTCCCCGAGTCGTGGCCTGGGGCCGAACAGTCAATCATTACGCTGGTTCAGGTGGGACCATGTATTGAGCGGAAAGCTCCCTTGTTCAGTTGCGTTAAATGGCGTTTTAAATGTTAAAGGCCGAGCTCGGACAGCCCCGGATAGTCATCAGGACGACGACCCTGGGGCCAGTGAAACTTCCGCTCCGATTCGGCAATGGGCAGGTCATTGATGCTGGCATGGCGCACCGCCATCAGGCCGTTCTCATCGAACTCCCAGTTCTCATTGCCATAGGCGCGAAACCAGTTGCCCGTCTGGTCGTGGTACTCGTAGGCAAAGCGAACGGCAATACGGTTATCCCCGAAAGCCCAGAGTTCCTTGATTAACCGGTACTCCAGCTCCCGGGCCCATTTGCGACTGAGCAGCCCGACAATTTCCTCGCGACCCCGCACAAACTCAAACCGGTTGCGCCAGCGACTGTCCCGGGTATAGGCCAGGGACACTTTTTCCGGGTCACGGGTGTTCCAGGCGTCTTCGGCTTTGCGGATTTTTATCATCGCCGTGTCCCGGGTAAAGGGGGGGAGGGGCGGTCTTTGTTCGCTTTCCGTGGTCATGTTTTCAGCTCCATTTATTCTTCAGCATTCAGCCTACCCACAGCAACGTCAACGCCAGGGCACCGGTATAAAACACACTAACACTCAATCCAGCCACAATCTGCTGGTACCGGGGCGCCTGTCTCAGTTGCCGCCACAGCCACAGGCTGGCAAGGCACAGCAGGACTTCCGGTATCAGCGGATACAGGGCGAAGTCAGCCACCATGCGTACATCGTTAGCCTGCCACAGCGCCATGGGATGGGCTACCCACTCCCAGAACAGAAAGCCGACAAACGCCAGCAGGGCGGTGACCAGATAAGGGCGAGAGGTGAGTTGGGCAAACCACAGAACCTGCCACATCAGCATGATCCATAACCCCATAAAGTAGATCGGCACTGCGCCGCCTATACGGGGAATGCCATGGTCGGGGAAATACAGTGTCTGCATGCGCTCCACCAGCATCCAGTCGGCAGCGGGGAGGGTGAGGGAGATGGGCAGCAGAAACGCCCACAACCGGGTCCAGTCCTTGTGCCCCCGTTGTATGCCGACCCATGGCAGTGCAATATTGTAGCCAATCGCCAGCCCCAGAATGGTCCACCCCAGAGCGGCCCCTTCCAACAGCAATGCCAGGGGCATGGCCACTGCGAAGAAAACGAGATGGAACAGGGCGGCATCTTTAAAGGCACGGGAGTGCAGCATGGGGTGGTCCTTTTTATTGTTGGATTTAGACTTAATCCCTAAGTCAGACAACAGGCCTTATACTTCTTTCCACTACTACAGGGGCAGGGATCATTGCGCCCCGGCTTGATCTGTCCTTCACGAGTCTCACCATGCAGGTAATACCAGCGGCCCTCTTCCATCAGGAAGTCAGAGTTCTCCTCAAGAAACCCCCAGCCACCGCCCTGGCGGTACAGGGCCCGGAAGTGAACGGTTCCCTGGTCTGCGCTCTGGGTACTACCCAGAACCTGCAGTGAGCTCCAGTCCGGTGAATCCTCAAGACTGAGGGTTTCTGGCCGGGTGCTGGGGTGCCAGGTGGCCAGCAGATAGTCGGGCAGTTTGCCCACAAAGGCGGTGAACCGGGAGCGCATCAGCGCCTCCGGCGACGACGCAGGCGCTCCCTGGAGCAGGGGCTGGCAGCATTCAGAATAGGGCATTATGCTGCCACAGGGGCAGGTTAACTGGGCTTGCATGGTTCTTTCGCTCTTGTGGTGGGGACAGACCCGGTTTACTTCACTGGAAGCTGTCCTCTGCTCAGGGCATGATGACACACTGCTCGCACAGTGACCCGGCCTTGACCTGGTTACAGCTCAGTACACCTGACAATAGGAATAATAATGCTTAAACTGCACGGCTTTTCATCCAGCAATTACTACAACGTCCCCAAACTTGCTCTTCTGGAGAAAGGCGTTGCCTTTGAAGAGGTGCTCTCTTACACCGGCGTTGGCCCCAAGTACAAGCCCGAGTATCTGGATAAAAGTCCTTTGGGCAAGGTGCCGGCACTGGAAACGGACGAAGGTTTTATCAGTGAATCCCGGGTGATTCTGGACTATATCGAACGCACTTACCCTGAACCGTCCCTGCTGCCAGGGACCCCCTTTGGCATTGCCAAGGTGCAGGAGCTGTCACAATTTATCGAGCTCTACCTTGAGCTGGTGGCACGCCGCCTGATTCCCAATCTGTTAATGCGCACAAAACCTGACCCCGAGGTGTTGAAAGACGTTGCGGGTAGTCTCGAAAAGGCTGTAGCAGGCCTGGCAAAACTCTCCAGCTTTGAGACTTATGCCTATGGGGACCAGTTTACCCAGGCGGATATTGCGGCAATTGCGAACCTTCCCATCGTACGCAGCGTTGGTAAAGTGTTTATGGGCAAAGACCCCCTATCCCAGGTCCCGGGGCTGGACGCCTACTGCAAACGCATGGAAGAACGCCCCCAGGTTAAGACCATTCGCGGGGATGCTGCCAGTGATCATACAAGCTTTATGGCCCACCTGAAGTCGGTCTACGGGATGTAATACTGAGCATTATTAAAGGGGGACAAGACCTTAAATGGGGACAGACCACGTTTTTTGAAGTGCCAAAAACGTGGTCTGTCCCCAT
>REBR01000199.1 GCA_007692645.1 Halomonadaceae bacterium
GGCTGTCCCGTTTCTTTAACAGTGAATGGTGGCCGTTCTGATGCCCCTCTCATTCAAGTCTGTCTCTGTCATATGCCATTTTTGGAGTACTGTCATGCTGCGATCTTCACTGTCTGTCCTGTTGCTACTGCTGCTGGCACTCCCGGTCCAGGCAGACCGGCTCAAGGATCTGGCCACGGTGGAAGGGGTGCGCTCCAACCAGTTGATCGGCTATGGACTGGTGGTGGGCCTGGACGGCAGTGGCGACCGGGCACCCTTTACCAACCAGACGTTCCGTAACCTCATGAGCCAGTTCGGCATTGCGGTGCCTGATGGTGTCGATCCCCGTCTGGATAATGTGGCTGCGGTCACCGTCCATGCTGAATTGCCGGCTTTTTCCCGCCCTGGTCAGACCATCGATGTCACCGTCTCCTCCATTGGTAATGCGGACAGCCTCCGTGGTGGCACCCTGCTGATGACTTCTTTGCAGGGGGCTGATGGCCAGACCTACGCCATTGCCCAGGGCAGCCTGGTGGTGGGGGGCTTTGGCGCCGGTGGTGCTGACGGTTCCTCTATTACCGTGAATGTACCCAGCGTCGGGCGTATTCCCAGCGGCGCCACAGTAGAGCGGGAAGTTGCCAACGCCTTTTCCCAGGGGGATACCATTACCTATCAGCTGAACCGCCCGGATTTCACCACCGCAAAGCGGGTGGTTGAGGCGATTAACGATTTACTGGGTCCGGACATGGCCTATGCCCAGGATGCCACCCGCATCGATGTGCGTGCACCGCGGGATGCCTCCCAGCGGGTCAGTTTCCTGTCGGTACTGGAGAATATTGATGTGGAACCGGCCCAGGAGCGGGCACGGGTGGTGATTAACTCCCGCACCGGCACCATTGTGATTGGTCAGAACGTGCGGGTCAGCCCGGCGGCAGTCACCCACGGCAATCTCAGTGTGACCATTGCGGAAAACCCCCAGGCAGCGGATCAGGGCTTGTTTGGGGGCGGTGAGGCGGTGGTAGTGCCGGATACCCAGATTATTGTGCAGCAGGATGATGCACGGATGTTTGAGTTTGGTCCTGCGGTCACCCTGAACGAAATAGTCCAGTCCGTGAATCAGGTGGGTGCTGCACCCGGTGATGTTATGGCGGTGCTGGAAGCCCTTCGCACAGCCGGCGCCCTGCGCGCTGATCTGATTGTGATTTAACGGGAGCGCCACTGATGATTTCGTCCAGTAACAGTGATCAGGCAAAAGCCCATATCTACAACGATTTCAGCGGCCTTAACCAGCTGCGTGGTCAAGTGGATTCCGACCCGGAAGGGGCGCTGAAAGCGGTGGCGCGGCAGTTTGAAAGCCTGTTTCTGCACGAGATGCTTAAATCCATGCGTCAGGCCAATGCGGTGTTTGCCGAAGGCAACTACCTGCAAAGTAGCGAAGGTGATTTTTATCAGGACATGTTTGACGAACAGCTGACCCAGTCCATGACCCAGAGTCGCAGTGTCGGTATTGCCGACGCCCTGGTGCGCCAGCTCAGTGGTGAACCGGACCGTGCTCCCCGGCAGGATGGTTTCGACGTACACAGCAGTATCCAGAGCTACGACCGGTCCTTGCCACCCATGTCCCGGGAACTACCCAGGCACCTGAATGATGTGCAGCGCATTGTGGCGGACGAGGTTGAGCAGGCAGATGCTGCGGCTGAACTACCGGCCCGGTTTGACACTCCGGAGGATTTTGTTCGCGGCTTGTTGCCACTGGCTCAGGAAGCGGCTGCCGAGAGTGGCATTTCCCCCCGCCTGATGGTAGCCCAGGCAGCACTGGAAACCGGCTGGGGCCGGCATATGATTGAGGATAGCGATGGGGGTGCCAGCCATAACCTGTTCGGTATCAAGGCGGACAGTCGCTGGAGCGGCGATCGGGTAGGCATTATGACCACAGAGTTCCGTGGTGGCGTTCCCATGCGGGAGCGTGCGGACTTCAGGGCTTATGCGGATTATCAGCAGAGCTTCCAGGATTATGTGCAGTTTCTGAACGACAACCCCCGTTATCAGAATGTTCTGGCCAAGGCCCATGACCCGGATGCCTTTGCCCGAGGCCTGCGTGAAGCGGGCTATGCCACCGACCCGGAATACGACCGTAAAATCCGCAGCATCATGGATGGACCTCTGCTGCGCTCTGCATTGGATGACGCCGGAACTGGAGAAACGCCATGAGCCTGATCAATATCGGTCTGACCGGTCTGCAGTCTAACCAGTCCGCCTTAAGCACCACCGGCAATAATGTCACCAATGCCAATACACCGGGTTACAGCCGTCAGCAGGTGGATTTTGCCGCCAATGCCAGCCAGTCAGGTGCTGCGGGTTTTCAGGGCAAAGGGGTCTCCATTGCGGATATCCGTCGCCTCAACGATGAATTCATTAATACCCAGTTACGCTCAGACACCACCCTTCATGGAGAGCAGGAGGCTCTGGTGGCGAACCTGAGGGAGCTGGATAATCTGCTGGGCACCGAAAACACCGGCCTAAGCCAGTCCATTGACAGTTATTTTGGTGCCCTGCAAAGTGCAGCGGAAGACCCCAGTTCAATACCTTTGCGCCAGCAGGTGATCAGCCAGGCTGAAGCCCTCAATGCCCGCTTCAAGTCCATTGATGGGCAGCTGCAGAATCGCGAGCGGACCCTGGACCAGAAGTTGTCTGCGGATATTACTGAAATCAACTCCCTGGCCAGTGGCATTGCGGAGCTGAACCAGGCCATTGCCGCCGCTCCGGGCCGGGCTCAGGGCAAAGAAGCCAATGATTTACTGGACCAGCGGGACGAAAAGCTCCGTGAGCTTTCTGAACTGGTTCAGGTGCGTACCAACAGCAACAGTGATGGCACCATCAATGTCCAGATCGGCCAGGGCCAGGAACTGGTCAATGGCGCCAACAAATCACAGTTGCGCCTCTCTGGCAGCAGCGATCAGTCCGGCCGCCGGGAAATCATGCTGGTACGTGGTGGTAGTGAAAAGAACATTACCGCTGAAATCAGTGGTGGCTCCCTGGGGGGCAATCTGCGCTTTCGGGACCAGGTGCTGGAACCCACCATTAACAGCATCGGGCGCATTGCCCTGGGTGTGGCTGAACAGGTCAATCAGGTGCATGAGCGGGGCAGCACCCTGGACGGTAATATGGGCGGGCTGTTCTTCAGTGACATCAATGACCCGGCGGTAGCCGAGCGGCGCATCACCCCGGCGAGCAACAATGCCCAGCCTGATGACCGTCTGGCCTCGGTAGTGATTACGGATACCAGCAAACTGGATACCCGCTCTTATAACCTGGAATTTACCGGACCTACGGACCGGGATTATCAGTTGCGGGATGCGGTTACCGGGGTTCAGGTGCAGGGGGGTAAAATCCCCCAGGAACTGCCTGCCACCATCAGTGGTGAAGGCTTTGCGATTAATTTGCAGTCTGGCAGTTTCCAGCAGGGGGACAGTTTCCAGATCCGGCCCACCTTTGCCGGGGCCAGAGATTTTGCTGTGGCGCTGGAGCGCCCCCAGGACCTGGCACTGGGCTCTCCCATAAAAGCTACAACCGGTACTGGTAACCAGGGCACGGGTAGTATTACACAGGGGGAAATGCTCGATGTCAGGGATCCGGTAACCGGCCGCCCGCTGCAGAGTCTGGACAGTAACGGCAATATGTCACCGCCACTGACGGTCCGCTTTATATCCGATACCCGCTTTGAAGTACTGGATGCCACGGACCCTGCCAATCCAAAGCCCCTGAATCCGCCCATGAACAACCAGCGGTTCAACCCAGGCAGCAGCAATGACCTGTTCGCCACTGACCCGGGTGCCCGCAGTATCAGCTCCATGGGAAATGCCCTGGGGATTATTGGCAGTGGTGATAATAACGGTTTTGCCGCACAGGAGCTGACTGTACGTAACCGGGATTCCGTCACCGGCAAGGTGACTGAGACCACTGTTGGCCCCCTGGGACCCGATGCATCAGCCCGGGATATCGCCAATGCCCTGAGTAATAGTCGGGGAGTTTCAGCAACTGCCTATACTGAGGTGCGCCTGGCAGACATCGGCGGGGCTGGCCCCACGGATCTGACCGTGACCGTGGGTGGCCAGGCTGTGACCCTGACCGTTACTGGCGAGCTGAATGCGGACTCTATTAATCAGGCCATTGCCGATAGTGAAGAATTTGCCGGGCTTGGTCTGGTAGCCAAAAGTGATGGTGAGGGTCTGACCCTGTTATCTGACCGGGGCGATGATATTACCGTTGCCCTGGATGGCGCCGGTACCCTGGATGTGCAAAAGATTAATCCCTATGACCGTTCTGTGGCTACCAGCCAGGCCCTGGCCAGCGGCGGCAATGCCACAGTGGGCGGTGTCGTGGATGTCACACTGGCAGACGGGGTCAGGGTGAATGCCAACAACAACGAATTTTTCCGCCAGTCCCCTGCCAGCAGTAGCGCTTATACCGGCTTCCAGTTTCAGATCAGCGGACGCCCGGTAGCGGGGGACAGCTTCGATCTGCGGTCAAATCCCGACGGTACGGCGGATAACCGTAATGGTCTGGCGCTGGGGAGCCTGAAAAACGGCGCCAGTCTCGGCCGGGATGGCCAGAACTTTGGCACTGCCTATGCCTCTGTGGTGGAGGCTGTAGGTTCAGCAACCCGTTCTGCACAGATTGATGAAGAGGCGGCCCGAACCCTTAAGCGCCAGTCTGAAGACCGCTGGCAGTCTGCTTCCGGGGTTAACCTGGATGAAGAGGCGGGCAAACTGATTCAGTACCAGGCGGCCTATAACGCTTCGGCCCAGGTGGTCTCCATTGCCCGGGACCTGTTTGATACTTTACTTGGCACCTTCCGCTAAGGGGGGGAGGACAGCATGCGAATTTCATCCAGTCAGGTTTTCAACAGTGGTATCCAGCGGCTGCAGGACAGTAATGTGCAGCAGCAGAAAACCCAGCAACAGGTGGCGTCTGGCAAGAAACTGCTGACCCCCTCCGATGACCCGGTGGCGGCTACCCGCATTCTGCAGCTCAAGCAGGAACTCACCAGTAGCGAGCAGTTCAAGAACAATATCAACCTGTCCACCAACCGCCTGCAGCGCCAGGACTCGGTATTGTCCTCCATGAATGAGGGCTTGATCCGGGTCCGTGAGCTGACTATTCAGGCCGGTGATGGTGCGCTCAATATGAGCGACCGCAAAGCCCTGGCCACAGAGTTGCGCCAGGTACTGGACCAGATGGCAAGCCTGGCCAATACCCGGGGACCCGATGGGGAATACCTCTACAGCGGCCATAAAGGCCAGACCCAGCCGTTTCAGCAAGACAGTGGTGGCAAGTGGGTCTACCAGGGAGATGAAGGTCGTCGCTCCGTGGAAATTGATAAAGGGGTTTCCCTGGCGGTAACCAACAACGGCAAAGAAGCCTTTGTGGATGTCCCCAGTGACCGGCCCACATTTTCTACCCGGGGCAGTGAAGCCAACAGCGCTCAACCCCCGGCCAGCATCAGTACCGGCATGATTATCGACCGGGAGCAGTTTGAGGATTTTTATCCGGATGATCTGGTGGTGAAATTTGACCGGGATGCCAGTGGTAACACGGTTTACAGTATCAATTCCCGGGATACTGGCCGGGAGCTGGTGAGTAATGCCCCTTACCAGAGTGGCCAGCCCATCGCCGCAGCGGGTATGCAGTTTGAAGTGGAAGGGGACCCGGAAGCAGGGGACGCCTTCTTCGTGGAAACCAGCAAAAAGCAGGGCATTCTCACCACCGTGGAAAAACTGATTCACGGGCTGGAGAATCACCAGGATAACAGCGCTGGGCGGGACGCGTTGCGGGATACCATTGACCAGGCCCTGGCCAACCTGGATAACGGCCAGAACCGCGCTCTGGAAATTCAGTCCAGTGTGGGTACCCGGCTTAATACCCTGGAGTCTACCGGTAATTTCCTGGGTGACAGCGACCTGCTGACCCGGGAAGTGCTCTCAGGGCTGGAAGACCTGGATTATGCAGAGGCTATCAGCCGCCTGACTCAGCAGACGTTTGTGTTACAGGCAGCCCAGCAGTCCTTCGCGCAGATTTCCCGCTTGTCCCTGTTCGACAGCCTGTAACCGGGTTTCCCGTAACACAGAGCGTTGCAGGTCTGGACAAATGGCGTAATCATGGGCAAACTGCTGCTCGCTTGCGGGAGTGGCGGAATGGTAGACGCGCCGGTCTCAAACACCGGTACTGAAAGGTGTAAGGGTTCGAGTCCCTTCTCCCGCACCACTATTTTAGCGTAAACGGCCAGCAGTCTCTGTTGGCCGGTAGCACTGACCCTGTCACCCATGGCCAGGCGTTCCCTGCCAGCCGGTACTGATCATAGCCCCTCATGAAACGCACTGACTTTCACTTCGACCTGCCTGATGCCCTGGTGGCCCGTTATCCGTTGCCGGAGCGGACCGCCAGCCGGTTGCTGTGCCTGGACGGGGCTACCGGTGCTATTAATCACCGGCAATTTGCCGATCTGGAAGCACAGCTTCACCCCGGTGACCTGCTGGTGTTCAACGACACCCGGGTGATCCCGGCACGGCTCTATGGCCACAAGAGCAGTGGCGGGAAGGTGGAGCTGCTGCTGGAGCGCATGTTGCCGGACCAGCAGGCACTGGTGCATATCCGCAGTTCCAAGTCACCCAAACCAGGCAGCGAGCTGCTGCTGGATCAGGGCATTCGGGTGCGGGTAGAAGGACGTGAAGGTGCTTTGTTTCTGGTGCGTTTCGAGTCTTCCCGGCCGCTGCTTGAGATTCTCGATGCCATCGGGCACATGCCGCTACCGCCGTATATTGACCGCCCAGATGAGATCAGTGACCAGTCCCGGTACCAGACGGTTTATGGTCGCCACCCGGGGGCTGTTGCCGCCCCCACCGCCGGGCTGCATTTTGATGAAGCCCTGCTGGCCCGATTGGCAGCTAAAGGGGTGGAGCAGGCATTTGTGACCTTGCACGTGGGTGCCGGCACCTTTCAGCCGGTTCGGGTAGAAGAGCTGGCAGACCATGTGATGCATCAGGAGTGGCTGTCCCTGAGTCAGGGCACCGTAGATGCGGTTAATGCCGCCCGGGCCCGTGGTGGTCGCGTGGTGGCCGTTGGCACCACCGCCGTACGTGCCCTGGAATCTGCTGCAGGGCAGGGGGCGCTGGCCCCGTTTGAAGGAGACACCGGGATTTTTATTTACCCCGGCTACCGCTTTCGCTGTGTCGATGCCCTGATCACCAATTTTCATTTGCCGGAATCCACCCTGATCATGCTGGTGAGTGCTTTTGCCGGTTACCAGCACACCATGGCGGCCTATACCGCCGCGGTGGCCGAAAAATACCGTTTTTTCAGTTATGGCGATGCCATGTTCATTACCCCCCAGCCTGTTGCTGGGCAACCGGAGTAGCCCATGGCCCGCCAGTGCGACATGACCTTCCAGCACCTGGCCAGTGACGGCCAGGCCCGCCGTGGCCGGCTGACGTTCAGCCGCGGGACCGTGGAAACCCCGGCGTTTATGCCGGTGGGTACCTATGGCACCGTTAAGGGCATGTTACCCCGGGACATCGCCGCTACCGGGGCAGAAATAGTGCTGGGTAACACCTTTCACCTGATGCTGCGCCCGGGCACGGACATTATCAGCCTCCATGGGGATCTCCATGACTTTATGCACTGGTCAGGGCCTATTCTCACTGATTCCGGTGGCTTTCAGGTTTTCAGCCTGGGCAAGACCCGCAAGATAACTGAAGAACAGGTGACCTTTCAGTCCCCGGTTGACGGTTCCAAAGTCACCCTGTCTCCGGAGTCTTCCATGGCGGTACAGAAAGCCCTGGGGTCGGATATTGTGATGATCTTTGACGAATGCACTCCTTATCCTGCCACCGAGGTGGAAGCCCGGGATTCCATGGAACTGTCCATGCGCTGGGCTGCCCGCAGCAAAAAGGCCCATGGGGATAGTCCGGCGGCGTTATTCGGTATTGTCCAGGGGGGCATGTACCCGGCATTGCGTCAGGACTCCCTGAAAGGACTGACTGAGATTGGCTTTGATGGCTATGCCATTGGTGGCCTGTCGGTGGGTGAACCCAAGGAGGACATGCTGCGGGTGCTGGAGAGCACCACCCCGCTGATGCCGACAGATGCCCCCCGTTACCTGATGGGGGTAGGCAAGCCAGAGGATATTGTGGAAGCCGTGCGCCGTGGGGTGGATATGTTCGACTGCGTGATACCCACCCGCAACGCCCGCAACGGTTATCTGTTTACCCACGAGGGCATCGTCAAAATTCGCAACGCCCGGCACAAGACCGACACCGGGCCCCTGGACAGCCGCTGTGACTGCTATACCTGCCTGAATTTCTCCCGGGCTTACCTGCATCATCTGGACCGTTGCGGTGAAATTCTCGCCAGCCAGCTGAATACGCTGCATAACCTGCACTATTATCAGAAACTCATGGCCGGATTGCGTGGCGCTATCGAAGCAGGTACATTGTGCGACTTCGTGGATCAGTTCTACGCCTTGCGCGGCCTGACAACACCCGTAATCGACCAGGGCGGGACCCCATAGGTTCTGCTCTTGCCGAATTGACACCATTACCCACTGTATTAACGGAGACGTTCCAATGACGTTGATTCGTAAGCTGTACCTTACTGTACTCCTGTTTGTATTGCCCGCTACGGCCTTTGCTGCACCCGGTGGTGGCCCCAGCGCCATGTCCCAGATCATCCTGTTTGGTGGTTTCATCCTGATTTTCTACTTCCTGATCTGGCGCCCCCAGTCCAAGCGGGCCAAAGAACACAAGGCATTGGTCTCCGGTCTGGATAAAGGTGATGAAGTCGTTACCGGTGGTGGTCTGGCCGGGCGTATTGTGCGCCTGCAGGATGATTTCATGGTGATTGAGATTGCCGACAACGTGGAAGTCAAAGTGCAACGCCAGGCGGTTGCCCAGGCGCTGCCCAAGGGCACTCTGAAAGATATCTGATCCAGGCTGTAAGAGCGGGCTGGCGCTGGTTTTTCAGTGTCCGGCCCGTTTGTCTTAGCCCCGTTCCCAATAGGACCCATGATGCTGAACAAGTATCCTCTCTGGAAGAACCTGCTGATTGCCGTGATTGTGCTGCTGGGCGCTATTTATGCGGCGCCTAACCTGTACCCGGACGATTACGCGGTACAGGTCACCGGTGCCAGTGCCGGCGTTGAAGTCAGCGAATCCCAGTTGCGTACAGCCACTGAGGCCCTTGATAACGCAGGCATTGAATACCGTGATCCGGCCATGGAAGACGGTCTTGCCATGGTGCGTTTTGATAGCAGTGATGCCCAGTTGAGAGGCCGCTCTGCCGTACATAACAGCCTTGGCCGTGATTATGTAGCCGCACTGAGTATGGCCCGTACCACACCGGAATGGCTGCGTGCCATTGGTGCAGGCCCCATGACTCTGGGCCTCGACCTGCGGGGTGGTGTCCACTTCATGCTGGAAGTGGACATGGACCAGGCAGTTGAGCAGCGCATGGAAGTCTATTCCAGCGAGATCAAGCGTCAGTTGCGGGAAGAGCGTATCCGCTACCGGGACGGGGATCCCACAGATGAAGGCGAACTGCGGTTTGTTTTTCGCAGTGAAGACGACCGGGACCAGGCTTTTCGTCTGGTAAGGGACGAGCACAACCAGTTCACCATGAACCGCAGAACCTCCGGTGACGACTACCTGCTGATGCTGGCGTTAACCCAGAGTGA
The DNA here is from genome assembly GCA_007692645.1 of Halomonadaceae bacterium. Taxonomy (GTDB): domain Bacteria; phylum Pseudomonadota; class Gammaproteobacteria; order Pseudomonadales; family Oleiphilaceae; genus REBR01. Next base: position 9,707 of record REBR01000199.1, read on the forward strand.
AATCAGCGAGATTCAGCAGTACGCCCTGAATCAGAACATCACCACCATGCGTAACCGGGTGAATGAACTGGGGGTGTCTGAACCCCTGGTTCAGCGCCAGGGGGACTCCCGGGTAGTGGTGGAATTACCGGGTGTGCAGGATACCGCTGAAGCCAAGCGGATATTGGGTTCTACCGCTAATCTGGAATTCCGTCTCGAAGCCCGCTCTGATGCGCCTTCAGGGACTACCGAAGAATTTCCGTTCCGCAATGAAGCACGGCGCACCGCTGAACTTGAGCGTGAAATCATCATTACCGGTAATAATGTGGCGAACGCCCAATCGGATTTTGATGAAAATGGTCGCCCACAGGTGAACATTACCCTGGACGGTCCCGGCGGCAATATGATGCGCCGCACCACCAGGGATGCCGTGCAACGTCGCCTGGGTGTGTTGTTTATAGAGCACAGCAGTGATCTGGTGGACGTGGAGCGCAATGGCGAAATCGTTCAGGAACGTGAGCGCACCACTGAACGCAGCATCATCAGTCTGGCTACGATTCAGAGTACCCTGGGCAGCAACTTCCGGGTGACCGGTCTGCAAAGCATGGAAGAAGCCTCTGAACTGGCCTTGTTGCTTCGGGCAGGTGCCCTGGCTGCTCCCATGTATTTTGTGGAGGAGCGCACCATTGGGCCGAGCCTGGGGCAGAAAAACATAGAAGCCGGTATCAACTCGGTGCTGCTTGGTTTCCTGCTGGTAGCCCTGATCATGGTGGCGGTTTACAAGGCCTTCGGGCTGCTGGCCAACCTGGCCCTGGTGGTAAACCTGACCCTGCTGGTGGCGATCATGTCCACCCTTGGGGCGACACTGACCCTGCCGGGTATTGCCGGTATCGTGCTGACGGTGGGTATGGCAGTAGACGCCAATGTGCTGATCTTTGAGCGAATAAAGGAAGAGATGCGTTCCGGTATGCCGGTGCAATCAGCCATCAATGCCGGTTACAGCCGTGCCTTTGTCTCCATCTTTGACGCCAACATCACCACGTTGCTGGTAGCAGTGATTCTGTTTGCGGTGGGAACCGGGCCGGTGCAGGGCTTCGCAGTCACTCTGCTGATCGGCATTCTCACTTCCATGTTCACCGCATTGTTGTTCAGTCGCGCCATTGTTAACGCCTGGCTCGGCGGTCGTCGCGGCCTTGAATCACTGTCCATCTGAAGGAGAGCAAGCAGATGTCTGCATTGCAGAACACCAATATCGACTTCATGGGCATTCGCAAGATTGCGGCCATAGTCTCTATCACCCTGCTGATTATCTCAGCGGTCAGTCTCGGTACCCGGGGCCTTGCCCTGGGGCTGGATTTCACTGGCGGTACCCTGATTGAGGTGGAATACAGCGAGGCGCCAGACCTGGAAGATGTCAGATCAGGTCTTCGGGCCGCGGGTTTTGACGACAAAGTCGTGCAGAATTTTGGTTCAGACCGGGCGGTAATAGTACGTCTGGCGGCGGATTTTGATGACGATGTCGTTGAGGAAATCTTTCAGGTCCTGCAGCAGAGCGAATTTGATGTGGACCTGGTTCGGGCAGAGTTTGTGGGTGCCCAGATCGGTGATGAGTTACGTGAAGACGGTGGCCTGGGGCTGCTGTTGGCGCTGATCGTGGTGCTGATTTACGTGGCCATGCGGTTCCAGCTTAAGTTTGGTGTCGCCTCGGTACTGCCTCTGATACACGATGTCATTATTGTGCTGGGGATTTTCTCCCTGTTTCAGCTGGATTTTGACCTGACGGTACTGGCGGCCCTGCTGGCGGTGATTGGTTACTCCCTTAACGACACCATTATCGTTTCCGACCGGATTCGGGAGAACTTCCGCCGCATGCGTAAAGGTGGCCCCTATGAGGTGATCAATGCGTCACTGAATGAAGTGCTGATGCGTACCTTGATCACTTCAGGGACCACTCTGGTGGTGCTGATCTCCCTGTTTCTGTTTGGCGGTGAGATGATCAGGAACTTCGCACTGGCATTGATGATCGGTGTGGTTGTGGGTACCTATTCCTCCATTTACGTGGCGGCTAACCTGCTGTTGACCATGAAAGTTGACCGTGAAGACCTGATCGTGCCCCAGAAAGAAGGGGTGAAAGGGGAAGGTGAGGAAGAAGAACCCTCTGAAGAGATCCCTGACTGGCTTCGCCGTATGGAAGAAAAGAAATAGCCTGATCAATCAGGCGGTTCACATAAAAAAGGCTGCCTGAGTGGGCAGCCTTTTTTTATGTCTGAAAGAGTCAGCCAGTAACACCAGGCCGGCCCATGGTCAACCGGCATCTGCAGGCAGGGGCGCTGATCAGCGAACCACCTGGCTGAGACGGCTGCGGAACGGTTGCAGGGTTTTCAGGCATTCCCGGAAGATACGGTTGTTGGCCATCAAAATGCTGTTGCTGCGCTCGGTGAGGGGGTTGCCCATGAGGTCACCGCTCAGGGCGCCGGCTTCCTGCCCCAGCAGACCGCCAAGAATCAGGTCGGTATCATTCACCGGGCCGAGAACGGCGGCATCCAGTTTGCCACCGGCAACCCGGGCCAGATCCAGTACCGGGCAACCGGAGAAGCGCAGGTTGCTATCGGTTGCCGCCAGGGCGCCACTGATTTCCGGCCACAACAGGGGATCCTGGTCCCGTCCGCTGTGGGCAGCCAGATTACAACTGATCAGGGTCTGATTCAGATGATCTGCGCTGGCAGCACGGATACGGCGGCTGTTAAGGGCGGCGCCATATCCCCGGCTGGCACTGTATTCTTCCCCGGTAAGGGGGCTGATCAGCACCAGGTGTTCTGGGCGGTTATTGCGCTTCTGCAGCAGGGCAGTCACAAATTCCGGTAAACCACGGGAAAAATTCTGCACCCCCAGCAGTGGGAAGATATGCCAGCTTTTTTCATGTTCTCCTGCATGGATATCCCCCGGCCCTGCCAGCCAGTGGTCCTTGTAGGCCTTAGCCAGTTGCTCACAGGAATTTTCGTACACAGAGTGCTCTATGGTTTCGAGCATGCGCAGGACGTTTTCCGCCTGTTGGGTGGCTGGCTCCAGCTTTTCATGCTGGTTTCTCAGGAAATCACTGCTCTGCCTTGCGATACGCAAGGCCATCTTGATGGCTGGTTGCATGGAGCTCGTCGTACCTGGTTGGTGAACGTGGGTAAAGAGTAGGGCGGCATTGTAGCAAACAATTGCCGTAAAATACCGGTTCAGACCCTGTTGCTTGCATGGAGGGTCTGACCGAGGTTGTCAGAAGGGGTATCATGTTACCCTATGGCCATTCGATTCACCGTGAAACAGAGATTTTTATGAACCAGGATGATCCCTTGAGGGATGTACGGGTAGTGCTGGTGGAGACCTCCCACCCGGGTAACATTGGCGCCGTGGCCAGAGCCATGAAAAACATGGGGCTAAGCCGCCTGGTGCTGGTAAATCCCAGTGAATTCCCCCATGAAAAAGCTTATGCCCGTTCTGCCGGCGCCAGTGATATTTTACGGGCAGCCCGGGTAGTGCCTACTCTGGATGAGGCCATCAGTGACTGTGTTCAGGTGGTGGGTGCCAGCGCTCGCTCCCGCAGCCTGACCTGGCCGGTGATTAATCCCCGGGAAGGCGCTGAGCGGGTCTGGCAGGCCCGTTCCCAGGGTCCTGTGGCTCTGGTATTTGGTCGCGAAGACAGTGGTTTGTCCAATAGCGAGCTGCAACGGTGTCATTTTCATGTGCATATTCCTGCTAACCCGGATTACAGCTCCCTGAATCTGGCCATGGCAGTTCAGGTGATTAGCTATGAATTGCGTATGCATTACCTGCATTCTGCTGAGGGGGCTGCAGAGGCTCAGGTGTTGCGGCCGATTCTGACCCCAGGGGATGAGGGTTGGGGGGAAACACCCGCCACTGTTGCGGAGTTTGAAGGTTTTCTACAACACCTGGAAAAATCATTGATCATGACCGGTTTCCATAATCCGGAGCGGCCCCGGCAATTAATGATGCGTCTGCGGCGGTTGTATCAGCGGGCTCGCATGGACCGCAATGAATTGGCCATAATGCGTGGCATTCTGACCAGCGTCGACAAAGTCGGACAGGGTTCCGGCACCCAGGGTGAGGGGCATGCAACCGCTTCCACTACGGACAAGGCTTAGGATCTAAGAACATGTTCCAACGAATTCGTGAAGATGTCGCCAGTGTGTTTCACCGTGACCCGGCGGCCCGTAACACTTTTGAAGTGCTGACCAACTACCC
>REBR01000263.1 GCA_007692645.1 Halomonadaceae bacterium
ATAATGCTGGCTTCAATAATGGCGGGATGCTGCAACAGCCCTTCAAGGAGCTCTTCCGCCAGCCGGGTATCAATGTTGTAGGCAATCTGGGAGGCTGGGCTGTGGCTGATTTCAATCAGGGCGTTGATATCGCTGTCCATGTCCCGTTTGGCGTTGAAATAATCCTGGGTCACCAGGCCAAGGTTCAGCACTAACCCCAGGGTCAGTGCTGAAAGCACTGTGTTACGGGTCAGTTTTACTGAAAGTCGCTTGGAAACATGGATGTTCATTTACTTATCGTAGTCCGCCTTCTTTTTCCAGGCTTCTTCTTCATGAATAAAATCATCCCATTGGCGGTGCACCGCATCAGGCATTTCATCATTCTGCTCTGCTGTCGGGGCCCGCTCCGGGTGTTCCTGTGCCTCTGCCCGTTCCGTCAACTGCTTGATTGCAAGCCGGTACTGGCTAATAGACTCAGCGGCTGCCTGGTGTTCACGGCACTTATCCAGTTGACTGAGGGCCAGGTGGTAGGCGTGAATAGCCCGGCGGTAATGCTTGCCCTGGGCCATGTGCTGAGCCTGATTAACCAGGACCTCTGCCTGACAGCGGGCAGCCAGGTAGTGAATGTGCTGCAGGGTGTGCCGGGGGATATCGCTAGACAGGCTGCCATTACGCTGCTGTTTTTCCACAAAGCGAAACAGCAGTTGCAGTAACTGGCGGATGGCCTTTGCCTGATCAGCACTTGGGGGGCTGCTGGGCTGAGGCTGTTCCTCAGCGGCCAGTGCTTGCAGGGCCTGTTCATTAGCCGCAATTTGCTTGTCCCATTTTCCCGGACCTGACAGACTCTTGAGCTCCCGGGACACCGCCAGAGCCCGATCAAGGATTAAACGCTTGATGGGTTGCTCCAGATAGTCCTCGGGGAGCTCCGTGAGAAACCGCCAGAGCATGCTATGGCGGTTTTCAAGTGCCTGGATGCGACGCATATGCTCAATGCGGGCTTTTTCCCGCGCCTGGCTGATAACCAGCATGCCAATGCCCAGCACAGCCAGGGCAAACAACGTGATAATAATGGCAGTCGGCGTCATGATGTAGGGAACTCTGGTTACACAGTGAACGTATTCTAGCCGCATCGGAAGAGCAAGTTTTGCCAGTATAGAACACGGCAACCATAACTGCATGAAAGTTAAAACAATGAAGTCATTTCTTACTGATTGTAAGGAATGTCTTAATTGGGCCGGCAAGCGCATTTAATTCTTCTATGAATGAACAACTGGGCAAAAGGAAATTTCTATGGATCTGTCCCGGGTAGATCTGAATCTGCTGGTGTATCTGGACGTGCTGCTGCGGGAGCAGAGTGTCACCCGGGCGGCCAGCTATTTGGGAATTACCCAGCCTGCCATGAGCAACGGTTTACGACGCTTGCGTGCCATGTTCGATGACCCGTTACTGGTGCGCACCAGTGGCGGCATGAGCGCCACCGAGCGGGCCATGGAGCTGCAGCCACTGGTGCGAGAGATTCTGGCCCAGGTAGAGCGGGCGGTGCAGCAAACCCGGCCATTTGCGGCCCATGAAAGTCAGCGGGTGTTTCGTATCATGGCCAGTGATTACGCCGAGTCTACTTTGATGCCCCGGGTGTTGCGGGAAATCCGCCAACAGGCGCCCAATGTTACACTGGATGTACTGACCCCCTCCGATGTCAGTTTTCTGGATGTGGAGCAGGGGCGAGTGGATATGGCCATTAACCGGTTCGACAAAATCCCCCAGTCTTTTCATCAGAAGACCCTGTGGGAAGACTATTTTGCGGTACTGATGAGTGGCGCCAATCCGATATTGCAGCAGCCCTTTACCCTGGATACCTATCTGGGGGGCAATCACATCTGGGTCAGCAAGACCGGTTTCGGGGTGGGAGTGGGGGTGAATCCCAAGGACGTTCAGCGCCTGGGGTGGGTGGATGAGGCCCTGGGCAGGCTGGGCAGGAAACGGCGCATCTCGGTCTTTACCCGCCACTATCAGGTGGCCATGTTGCTGGCAGAACAGCACGATGTGATGGCCACATTACCCAGCCGGGCCGCCTGGCTGCAACAGGGGAACCCGCAACTGGTGGTAAAACGCCCCCCCTTTGAGATTCCACCGTTTGAGCTGAAAATGGCCTGGAGTCCACTGCTGCAACATAACCCGGACCACCAGTGGTTACGTCGTCTGATTGCCCAGGTGGCGCAGGAGCTGGATCAGGAGTTCCTGGACTATGGCCGCCAGTTTGAACCCCATGGACCAGGTGCCCTTAACCTTTCCCAGGGCTGAAACTGCGAAAGCGTGGACTACAGGGGCAGCTGGCGTAACTCCAGGGAGGGCCTTGCCATTTGCCACATCCGTTCGAATTCCTCATCCAGGGGCCTGACCCGGCCTGGGGCTGCCAGGTTGGCAAACCCCTGGTGGCCGGCGAAGTCGTGGCGGTAAAGCACACCCTGATCATCCCCCAGGATAAATGGGCTGTCACTGCAGGGGTAGCTGGTGTTGACCAGGCGTAACTGCATACGGCTGGGAAGTCGCTGCAGCAGGCGTATTAAGCGGTGGTGCCGGCGAACCAGGAGACGGTCATCGTGAATCAGTAGCCGCACATCGGCTCTGGGGCTGCTGCGGGCCAGGGCAGACAGTCGCTCGGCCAGCAGTTTATCGTCATAGCGCTCATGGTCCAGAAATTCATCATAAAGCCAGAAACGGCGCCGGGTCTGCCAGGCCAGTGTGCGTGCCATGGCGCACAGATCCGTGGGACTGGCCTGGGGCCAGGTGGTGCTGTCCTGGCCCAGATTCATGGGCTGGGGGCTCTGGAAGGGGTGAGTCAGTTCCTGTGTTGGTGCGGTGCAGCCCTTGTCATGATGGGGCATGCCGGCATCCTGATAGGCGCCAGAGGTGACAAAAAAACCCGCCTTTTGGTAAAACCCCACTGCCTGG
>REBR01000063.1 GCA_007692645.1 Halomonadaceae bacterium
ACCGTGAACAGGCAGCCCAGGCAGCTGCACAGCAGCAGTCTTTGGTGCAATTAATTACCGATATGGAAGCCCATGCCTCCCGGCAGGATACCAAGCTATACCAGGCCCGGCTGGAAACCCTGGAAAACCAGTGGCCGCCCCTTTCGGGCATTGCGGACAACACCCAGAGCCAGCGTTACCTGGAGGCCCTGAACACCTGCCGTGAGCGGGTCCAGGCCTTTGCGGATGCCGAAGCCGCTGAAGCCAACCGGCAACAACAGGGCCGGGAACAGCAGGAGACCTTGGCTTTGCTCAAGCAAACCCTGCAACAGCTGGCCGCCCAGGTAGATGATGCCGGCCCCAGCCTGGCGGCCCTGGATGCCCTGTTCAAGACGCAGCACAACCGCTGGCAGGAGGCCACCCGGGACAACCCTGCCAGTGCGATCCAGCAAAAACAGTTTGATAGTGCCGTTCTGGAACTTGAAAACTACATGAATGCGGTACGACGCTTTTACAGTGAGCGTGAAGCGCTGCAGCAAGCCTTACCGACAGAGCCCGAACCCGAGATAGAGGCAGAGACAGGGGCAGAGGCAACACAAACCAGCCCAGCAGCGGATACCAATGCGCTCGCGCCACTGCTGGCGAATATCGACTGGCCACAGGGTTACGCCGCTCCCAGCCTGTTACAGCAGGCCAGCCAGAACGCCAAGGCAGAGGTTTCCGCCCGCTCAGAAAAGAAGGAAGCCAGCCAGGAAGAACAGGCCAATCAGACCCGTAATCTGGACAGCGCCATCAAGCAGCTGGAACAGGCCCTGGAAGACAAACAGTTGCAACCCACCAAACAGCACCTGCGCCACCTGCAAAAACTCCGGGACAAGGCCCCCAAAGCATTGCAGCACCGTTACCGGGACCGGATTACTGCCCTGGGCCGGCAAATGGGGGAATTACAGGACTGGCAGGGCTTCGCCACCCGCCCCAAGCAGGAAGCCCTGTGTGAACAGATGGCCCATCTGGCCCGGCAATCCATGGAGCCGGAAACCAAAGCCCAGCATATTCAGCAGTTGCAGCAGGCCTGGCGGGAGCTGGGGGGCTCCCAGGATCAGAGTCTGTGGCAGCAGTTCAAGCAGGCCGCGGATGAAGCCTACGCCCCCTGCAAGGAATACTTTGCCGCCAAGGATGAACTCAAGCAGGCCAATACCGCCCACCGGAAAGTGCTGTGTGAGCAGCTGCAGACCTTTGTGGATAATGCCGACTGGCAAAACTGCGACTGGAAAGCGGTGGAAAAAATACACCGACAGGCACGCCAGGAATGGCGCGATGCCCAGCCCGTGGACCACAAAGCCAATCGCCCGTTACAGCAGCAGTTCAACCAGCTGCTGAAACAGATTGACCGGGAGCTGGACCAGGAGCACCAACGGAACATCAGCCGTAAACAGTCCATTGTTGAGCAGGCCCAGGCACTCATTGACCATGAACCCCTGGCAGAAGCCACTGCCGCGGCCAAGGCCCTGCAGCCCCAGTGGCAAGCCGTGGGTGTCACCCCGCGACAACAGGACCGGGAGCTCTGGCAGAGCTTTCGCACTGCCTGCGACACTATCTTTGCCCGCCTCTCTGCCCAACATGAAGCCCGTGATGCCGCCCAGCAGCAACATCTCCAGGAAGCAGAAACGCTGATTAGCCAGTTAGAGGCCATGAACCCGGCCCAGGCCGTGGCAAAAGACCTGCGCCAGCTACAGCAACAGTTCGCTGCCCTTGATCTCCCCGCCGATACCCGTTCTCTGAAAGCCCGCTTTCAGACATTGCTGGATGAAAAACGCGACCAGCATCTTCAGGCCCTGCAGCAGCAACGGGCCCGGGACTGGCAGCAGGCATTGGCACAGCATCAGAAGAATAAGCCGGTGCCGGTTCAGAGCTTTACCCAGCCACCATTAGTGCCCGAAGACTTTACCGAAGAATCCCAGCCCCAGGACCAGGCACGGGCCTATTGTATCCGCCTGGAGATTCTCACCGGGGCAGAGACCCCGGAGCAGGACCAACCATTGCGCCTGGCCATGCAGGTAAGCCGCCTCAACAGCAGCCTGCAGGGACAACAGAGCCCGGAATCCCTGTGGGATGAAATCGATGCCTTGCTGGCGGGCTTCTGCACCCTGCCCCCGGAGCCGCCCCTGAAGCCTGCGTGCTATGAGCGCCTTAACGGCTGCATTAACCAGTGGCTGAAAACCGACTGATCTCAGCACACTGAGCAATTACGCCAATCACATTGGCCAGTCTCGCCATTACCGCGGTGGTGGCCACACCTTAGTCTGTGGTCACTCTTGACCACGACACCCTTTTACCCCCAAAGCAGAGAGACCAGCATGACCAACGAAGCCTATATCTTCGATGCGGTACGCTCACCCCGCGGGCGCGGCAAAAAAGACGGCGCCCTCTATGAGATCAAGCCCGTCGACCTGCTGGGCAGCATGTTTAAAGCCCTGCAGCAGCGCAATAAACTCGATACCGCCCAAGTGGATGATATTGTTATCGGCTGTGTCACCGCCGTGGGCGACCAGGGTGCGGATATCGCCAAAACTGCGGCCCTGGCCGTGGACTGGGACGAGTCCGTCGCCGGCGTTACCTTGAACCGGTTCTGCGCCTCCGGCCTGGAAGCGGTAAACCTGGCGGCCATGAAAGTGCGCTCCGGCTGGGAAGACCTGGTGGTGGCCGGTGGCATTGAGTCCATGTCACGGGTGCCCATGGGCTCCGATGGCGGCGCCTGGGCCATGGACCCCGCCACCAACTCCCACACCGGCTTTATGCCCCAGGGCATTGGTGCGGACCTGATCGCCACCCTGGAAAACTTCAGCCGTGCCGACGTGGACGCTTTCGCCGCCAACTCCCAGCGCAAAGCCGCACAGGCCTGGGAGGAAGGCCGCTTCAGCAAATCCATTATTCCCATTACCGATCAAAACGGCTTGGTGGTGCTGGACCGGGATCAGCACGTTCGCCCCGGCACCACCGCCGAGGCACTGGGTAACCTCAAGCCCTCCTTCCAGATGATGGGCGAAATGGGCTTCGATAACGTGGCCCGTGAACGTTATCACTACGTGGAGAAGATCAACCACGTACACACCCCGGGCAACTCCTCCGGACTGGTGGATGGCGCTACCGCCATGCTCATCGGCAGCGAAGCCAAGGGTAAAGCCCTGGGCCTGACGCCACGGGCGCGCATTGTCGCCACCGCCGTCACCAGCACCGACCCCACCATCATGCTAACCGGTCCCGCCCCCGCTACCCGCAAGGTACTGGAAAAGGCCGGCCTGACCATTGATGACATTGATCTGTTCGAGGTGAACGAAGCCTTTGCCTCCGTGGTTATGCGCTTCCAGAAAGAACTGGGCGTGCCGGATGAGAAGGTCAACGTCAACGGCGGTTCCATTGCCATGGGCCACCCACTGGGAGCCACTGGTGCCATGATCGTCGGCACCCTGCTGGACGAGCTGGAGCGCCAGAACCTGCGCTACGGCCTGGCGACACTCTGTGTCGGCGGCGGTATGGGCATTGCCACCATCATTGAACGGGTATAACGGTCGGGAGACAACCATGACAGCAATTCACTATGATATAGACAGCGACAAGATCCTGACCCTGACCATCGATATGCCCGGTCAGTCAGCCAACACCATGAACAGCGAGTTCCGCACCGCCCTCACCGACACGGTTACCCGGGTCAAAGCGGATGCAGACAAGATCAGCGGCATCATTATCGCCTCCGCCAAGAAAACCTTTTTTGCCGGTGGTGACCTGAAAGAACTGATTGGCGTAACCCCGGACCAGGCTGAGAACTTCTTCAACCTGATCGTCCAGCTCAAGCAGCAGATGCGTACCCTGGAAACCCTGGGCAAGCCCGTGGTGGCCGCCATCAATGGCGCGGCTCTGGGGGGCGGTTACGAGCTGTGCCTGGCCTGCCATCACCGTATTGCCATCGACGACCCCAGCGTGAAAATCGGCCTGCCGGAAGTCACCCTGGGCCTGCTCCCCGGTGGCGGCGCCTGTGTGCGTCTGCCACGGCTGCTGGGCCTGGAAAAAGCCTTCCCCTTCCTGATGGAAGGCAAGCAGCTCAATGCCGCTAAAGCCCTGAAAGCCGGCATGATCGATGACCTGGCCAAAGACCAGGACGACCTGATGGCCAAGGCCCGGACCTGGATTCTGGCCCACCCCCAGAGCAAACAGCCCTGGGATACCAAAGGCTTCAAGATCCCCGGCGGCAGCCCCAGCAGCCCCGCTGTGGCCCAGATCCTGGCCATTGCCCCGGCGATGCTGAAAAGCAAAACCAAAGGCTGCTACCCGGCACCGGAGGCCATCATGGCCGCAGCCGTGGAAGGCGCCCAGGTGGATGTGGATACCGCCGATCGCATCGAGGCCCGCTATTTCACCCAGATCGTGTGCGGGAAAGTGTCCAAAAACATGATCAGCACCTTCTGGTTTGGCCTTAACGCCATCAAGGCCGGCAGCAGCCGCCCCGATGGCCCGGCTCAGAGCAAAGTCACCAAAGTGGGCATTCTCGGTGCCGGCATGATGGGGGCAGGTATCGCCTATTCCAGCGCCACCCGTGGCCTGGACGTGGTGCTCAAGGATGTGTCCAACGAGAACGCGGAAAAAGGCAAAGCCTACTCCGAGAAGCTGCTGGCCAAGAAAGTCAGCCGCGGCCAGATGGATGAAGAAGCCAAGGCCGGTATTCTGGCACGCATCAAGGCCACCGGCGATGCCGCCGACCTGGCGGGCTGTGACCTGATCATTGAAGCAGTGTTTGAAGACAGCGGCCTCAAAGCCAAAGTCACCCAGGAAGCCGAGCCAAAGCTGGTTGCAGGGGGCATCTTTGCCTCCAACACCTCTACCATTCCCATTACCCAGCTGGCGGAAGCCTCCGCGCACCCGGAGAAATTCATTGGCCTGCACTTCTTCTCCCCGGTGGACAAGATGCCCCTGGTGGAAATCATCGTCGGCGCCAAGACCAGCGACGAGACCCTGGCCAAGGCCTTTGACTACGTGCTGCAGATCGGCAAGACCCCCATCGTGGTGAACGACAGCCGTGGCTTCTTTACCTCCCGGGTCTTCGGCACCTTCGTCAATGAAGGCATCACCCTGCTGGGGGAGGGCTTCCACCCCGCTTCCGTGGAAAATGCCGCGCTGCTGGCGGGCATGCCCGTGGGTCCCCTGGCCATTTGTGACGAAGTCAGCCTGTCACTCACCACCCATATTCGTGATCAGTCGAAAAAGGATGTGGAAGCCGCCGGCGGCACCTGGCATGCCCACCCCGCGGAGCAGGTGATTGACGATATGGTCAGCAACCATGACCGTAAAGGTAAGGCTGCCGGTGCCGGCTTCTACGAGTACCCGGCCAACGGCAAGAAATACCTGTGGCCGGAGCTGGAAAGCCGTTATGTGGATGCGGATAAGGCCAGAAACGCCGACCTGACCCTGCTCAAGGAACGCATGCTGTTTATCCAGTCCATTGAAACCGTGCGCTGCATGGAAGAATCGGTGCTGCGCAGTGTCCGTGATGCCAATATCGGCAGCATCTTCGGCATCGGCTTTGCTGCCTGGACCGGTGGTGCCCTGCAATACATCAACCAGTACGGTGTCACCCAGTTTGTCGCCCGGGCTGATGAACTGGCCGACAGCTTCGGTGAGCGTTTCCGCCCGCCCCAGCTGCTGCGGGACAAAGCCGCCAGTAACGAATCCTTCCACTAGTCCCTTTCTGACCGGCAGGGATTAACCCTGCCCCGTGCAACACCCCTCCGGGACCTGATCCAGGGGCCGGAGGGGCTTTCCATTGCAATAAAACCCTTACCTGCCTCATATTTTGTCGCAAAACCCCCATGACAATGCAGTAACCCGGTAGCAGTTGACAGGGACCTTGCCTACAATGAAGTACGGTGGGAACCCCCCAAGACCATGAGCCAACGGATACCTAAACATGTCAGCTGAGCCGAAAACGACCATGACCCTTTCATACAGAGTCGCCCTGACCTTCCTTATGTGCCTGCTTCTCATGGCCCCCATGGCCACTCTGGCAGAGGAAGAGGTGGAACGTGCCGTGTTCAAGGCTGTGGAGCCCACTGCGGATCAGGCCCGGGCCACCCTGATGATTGGCCGTCAATTACAGCACACCCATTTCCGTAACCAGAAAGTGGATGCGGAACTGGCCGGGCGGGTACTGGATTCCTATATCAACTCCCTGGATGACCAGCGCCTGTTTCTGCTTCAGTCAGACGTGGACCACTTCAACACCGTACGCAGCGCCATGGACCGTGCCCTGCGCAACGCCCAGCTGGGCCCGGCATTCCGTATCTACAACCATGTTCAGGCCCGCACCATTGAGCGTCTTGAATATGCCCTGGAACTGCTGAACGGGGATTTCAGCGAGCTGGACTTTGAAACCGATGAAAGCTTCAAGATCGACCGCAGCGAGGCTGACTGGGCTGACTCCAAAGACGAGCTGAACGACCTGTGGCGCCAGCGCATCATGAACGCCATTCTCGATCTGCGCCTGGAAGACCAGTCTGACGAGGACATCCGTAAAGCCCTGACACAGCGTTACAACAGCCGCCTGAACCGCACCCTGCAATCCCGCAGTGAAGATGCCTTCCAGGCCTGGATGAACGCCTACACCACCCTGTGGGACCCCCATACCCAATACCTGTCACCACGGGTATCAGAGAACTTCGACATCAATATGAGCCTTTCCCTGGAAGGCATTGGGGCTGTGCTGCAAAGCGACAATGAATATACCAAGGTGTCCCGTGTGGTTCCCGGCGGCCCGGCAGCCCGTGAAGGCCAGCTGCAGAACAATGACCGCATCGTCGGGGTTGCCCAGGGTGAAGACGGCGAGATGGAAAATGTCATTGGCATGCGCCTGGATGAAGTGGTTGACCGCATCCGCGGCCCGAAAGAGTCTCACGTCCGCCTGGAAGTGATTCCCGCCAGCTCCGCCAGTGAGGTCAATACCCGGGAAATCGTGATTGTGCGGGATGAGGTGAAGCTCGAGGAACAGGCCGCCCAGAAAAAAATGCTGCAACTGGATCGTGGCGATGACCAGTACACCGTGGGGGTGATTGAGCTGCCCACTTTCTATGCGGACATGAAAGCCGCCCAGGCAGGTAAAAGCGATTACACCAGCACCACCAGAGACGTGCGCAAACTGATTGAAGAAATGAAAAGCGAGGGCATGGAAGGCCTGGTGATTGACCTGCGCAACAACGGTGGTGGCGCCCTGATGGAAGCCAACTCCCTGGTGGGCCTGTTTGTGGAGGCTGGCCCAACGGTACAGGTACGCTCCTCTGATGGCCGGGTGCAGGTTTATCAGGACCAGGACAGCAGCGTTGCCTGGGACGGCCCCGTAGTCGTGCTGGTTAACCGTTTAAGCGCCTCTGCCTCAGAGATTTTCGCCGGCGCCATGCAGGACTATGGCCGGGCCGTTGTGATGGGTTCACAGACCTTTGGTAAAGGCACAGTACAGGGTATTCGTGGCCTGAATCACGGGCAGCTGAAAATCACCCAGTCCAAGTTTTACCGCATCAGCGGTGACAGCATGCAGCACCGTGGCGTAGTGCCTGATCTTGAGATCCCCAGCCGGGTGAGCAAAAAAGATGTGGGTGAAGACGCTCTTGATGATGCCCTGGGCTGGGATCAGATTGATCCGGTCAGTCACAGAACCTACTTTGACTTCACAAAGCTGCTGGAAAAGGTCAGGCCCCAGCATGAAGAGCGTTTTCAGCAGCACCCGGAATACAGCCTGCTGATCCAGGAAATTGAGCTGATGCGGGAACAGCGTGACCGCACCCATGTGAGCCTCAACCAGGGTCAGCGACAGAAAGAGAGGGAGAAATTCCAGGATCGACGCATGGCAGTGGCCAATGAGCGCCGTAAGCTGAATGGCAAGGACCCCTTCGAGTCCTGGCAGGAGCTGGAAGAAGATGCCGAAAGCCGGATGATGGGCCGAAACAACACCGGCAAGGACGGCTCACTGGACTTTATTGTGGAAGAAAGTGGTCATGTTATGGCCGATATACTGGAACTGCACCAGGAGTTTGCCTCCATTTTCACCGGTGACAGCAAACAACGGGCAGCCATGAGCTCAGACTGAAAGGCGGTACCCCATGGCCACCGATGATGAGAAGTCACAGGCATTGGAACTGTTGCTGAAGGATTCCCTGCATGCTCTGGAGTCCCTGGAAAATTTCCAGCAACTGGAAGACCAGGAAAGCGCCAGTGACCTGCAGGAAAAGCCGGCAGATAAGGCCGACCTGCAGAGCAGGGAGAAAAAAGCAGACAACACCAGTAATGATGACGGCATTACCCCTGGTGCACCTGCAGAAAGCACCAGCGAAGCAGGTCTGCTCAACCGCCTCACGGGCTACACCAGCAGCGCTTACCGGCTGGCACGGCGCACGGGTGGCACCTCCCTGAAAGTGGGCCGTGCCCTTATGGGCAGCCAGGACCAGCTACGCATGATGCTGGCAGCGGGGGAAAGCCTGCGGGATTTACGGGAAGTGGCGGGCATGACCGTCAGTGACCTGAGCGATGCCCTGAACATCAAAGACAAAAGCCTGCTGGAAGCGGTGGAAGACGGTACAGCGACCCTCTCCTTTGAGCTGATATTACGTCTCTCTGCGGTGCTGGCCCGCAACGACCCCCTCCCCTTTATTCTCAAATTCACCCGCACTTACAGCCCTGACACCTGGCGGGTCCTGAGCGACTGGGGGGTGGGCCGGCTACCCCTGCACTTTGAGCGGGAGCGGGAATTCATCAATATCTACCGCCGCCACGATGAAGCCCGGCACTTATCCGACGCCGGTTTTCGCCGGGTGCTGGAATTTACCCGCCAGTCCTTTGAAATGTCCCTGCATTTTGCCGCTGAACAGGAAAAGCTTCTGAACCAGGCCCTGGATGATCTGGAGGCGGAACAGAAAGCCGCCGAGGCGGAAGGCCGCAAGCCCAAAACCCCCAAACGCCCGCGACGACCAAAAGCCAATGGCAGCAGCGATGCCAGCAAAAGCGGCAACAGCCGGTCCAGCCGCAGTAAGAAAACGCCCCGTAAAGAAAAGAAATAACGGCCAGGGAACCACCGGGGTCTTTACCCGCCTGCCCTGCTCTGACATTGCCGGCTCTCCCATGACAGAATCCTCTGTTTTCTGTCACTCCCCCAACGATAACTGCCCAGTGCCCCGTTTTGCTGAATAACCCGATGGCATGGAATCAGGCAGGCTACCGGATTGGCTCCTACCGCGTTCCCCACTGCCCTGGAGGCCCTGGGGCGACCAACCACTGAAGCCAGCTGTGAATAACTGACCACAGTGCCGGAGGGGATCTGCAGCAGGGCCTGCCAGACAGCACTCTGAAACCGGGTTGCCGGCACATACAACCTCAGGGGGTTGGTGGAATGGGGGGGCTGACAAATGGCCGCCGCCGCATCCAGAGTCCCTTTCTGGTCATGGACAAACTCTGCCAGGGGCCAGGCCAGACGTAACCGGTCCAGGGGTAAATCCGGGTGATCACGGGAGGTGAAATCAATTCTGCTTATACCCCTGGCCGTTATGGCCAGGAATACCGAACCGAAAGGTGTGCCATGCCAGCCTACCCTCACCGTTGCTTCCATTACCGCTTTTGCAAAGGGTTCCGGGAGAACGGTCTCAAGAGTAATACCGGGGTCCTTACCTTCCGCTGTTGCCGACAACGATGACTGCCCCTCATTCAGTGCCGGCCTGGAAATCCCTGGCTGAATGGCGTTCTGGTAGCTGTTCACTGGTCTCTCCCCATGTGCGGTTAACCCTCACACCCCGTTTCACCGCTGGCCGGCTGGCAATTTCCCGGGCCCAGCGCATCACATGAGTATAGCTGTCGGCGTTGAGGAATTCTGCCGCATTGTAGACCTTGTTCATTACCAGAGCTCCATACCAGGGCCAGATCGCCATGTCGGCAATGGTGTACTCATCACCGGCAATATAGGGGTGCACGGCCAACTGACGGTCAAGCACATCCAGCTGGCGCTTCACTTCCATGGTGAAGCGGTTAATGGGGTATTCGTACTTCTCCGGCGCATAGGCATAGAAATGCCCGAAGCCGCCCCCCAGCATGGGTGCACTGCCCATCTGCCAGAACAGCCAGGACAGGCATTCAGTGCGCCCTGCCGTGCCTTCTGGCATAAACGCCCCATGTTTTTCAGCCAGGTAAAGCAGGATCGCCCCTGACTCAAACACCCGGGTGGGCGGAGTGGTGCTGTGGTCCATCAATGCAGGAATTTTGGAGTTGGGATTCACTGCCACAAAACCACTACCGAACTGCTCCCCTTCAGTAATTTTTACTGGATAGGCATCATATTGCGCCGCCTCAACGCCCTGCTCCAGCAATTCTTCCAGCATCACGGTCACTTTGACGCCATTAGGTGTGGCAAGGGAGTACAGCTGTAACGGGTGCTTACCCACGGGCAACTCCCGATCATGGGTGGCCCCGGCAACGGGTCGATTGATATTGGCAAAGGCGCCACCACTGGCGGCATCCCATTGCCAGACTTTGGGTGGGGTCCAGGCCGGTGGGCTGGAAGCAGACTCATCGCTCATGGTTTTATTTCCTTGTCACTGCGGCGGGTATCTTTGGCTCTGTGTCTGCCCGCCAGGGCGTGCCTTTACAGGTTTGGAGATAGGCACAATCCGGGGTACAACCGCGGCAGGGTAGCCGCTCCAGGGTATTGAGGTCTGTAGGGGGAGTTTGCTGAGCCATTAAAAAATCACTGTGTCAGGAATAGATTGCGTGATACGCCACAAGAAGCACCACGGATGACTGTCATCAGATTCCTTCCCAGGCTGATAAGCAACAATATCCGAGAAATCCGGAGCATCTGCATCGGTTACATCCTGATCAATCAACAAGCAATGTTTGAGCTTCCCAACCCTTCAGAAACTGGAGCCTGGCTGTTTTAAAAACTCGATTTCTTCCTCAGTGGATTCACGGCCAAGGATCTTGTTGCGGTGGGGGTAGCGGCCAAAGCGATCAATAATCGCTTTATGCTTCAGTTCAAACTGGTAGTTGTCCGCCGGGGCAAATTCCCGATACAAGCGTTCCGCCTGCTGATGAATCAGCTTCGACTCACTGTGCATGTAGGGCAGCAGCAGAAACCCACGCTCAGCGTCCCCCAGCGCTTCCAGGGCCCCTGCAGACACCGCTTCCTGGGCCAGTGCCAACGCCATGGGGTCCTGGGAAAAGGCGGCTGGGGTATTACGGAATACATTCCGTGAAAACTGGTCCAGAACAATGATTTCAGCCAAGCGGCTGGGAAAATTATCCCGCCACTGATAAAGCTCCCCCAGGGAGGCCTGCCCCAGAAGGGAAGAGAAACGTTTACTGATAAGACGATCGAAGTCGGGGTCAGCCAACCACCACTTCTCCGGCTCTATCTCCTCAAACCAGAATGAAAGGACTTCCTGAAACATCATGGCCTCACTGTTTTGCCTGCTGGGAAACACATCTATAACCCGGTTACAGCGGTTTTGCCACCATACAGTCTCTGCCCTGTTTTTTGGCGCCATATAGCGCATCATCTGCCGCCTGCAAAAATTCCACCAACTGGTGACCGGCGGGGGAAGTCACCGCAGCAATGCCAATGCTGAAAGTCACCTCCTGCTTAGGCGCACGCTCATGGGGTATTGCAAGGCGATGAAGGGCCTGCTTGAGCCGAGTGGCAAGAATCCGGGCACCAGGCAGACCTGTTCCTGGCAGAATCACCGCGAACTCTTCACCCCCAACCCGGAAAGCCTGATCCCCTGACCGGGCGCACTCCTTCTGCAGCGCGTGACTGATGGTGCGCAGACAGGCATCCCCCGCCAAATGACCATAGTGGTCGTTAAAGGCTTTGAAATGATCGATATCGATGGAAAACAATGACAGGGGAAGCCCCATGCGCCGGGTCCGATTCCACTCGCGGCCAATAGCATCATCATACTGACGGCGGTTAAACAGCCCGGTCAGATAATCTACCGTAGACAAGACCCGCATACGCAATTCATCCTCCAGAATCGCGGTGAGAGTAACCATGGTATTTTCCATCGTCCTGGTCAGCGCTCGCGGCCGATGGTCAAACACACAAAGCGTACCGATAGGTTGTCCGTTTGGGGCATGCACCGGTGTACCGGCGTAAAACACCAGGTTGGGCAATCCGGTAACATTGGGATTATCACGAAAGCGCGGATCAAGGCGGGCGTCTTCAACAATAAACAGGTCATGCTGCAGGATACAGTGGGCACAGAAGGACAGTTGCCGGGGACTCTCACGGAGTGACAAGCCGATTACCGATCGGAAAAAGGCCCTGTCCCCGTCAATCACTGTAAACACGCTGATGGGCATTTCCAGCAGCATTGCCAGCAATTTTGCCAGCCGGTCAAACGCCACTTCAATATCCACATCGGTCAGATGAAGCTGATCAACAGCAGCCTGCCGTTCTTTTTCGTCATTTGGCATGGCGGGGCATTGCACGACTGATCGGACCTCCCGGCAGGCACTGCAGTAAAGTATGCTGCTGTGACCTCTCATTAAGGACTTCGTTCACAGGCAAGGCCAAGGATGTGGGATAAACCTTACCGGAAGATGTCCTGTCAGATGTAAAAAACACCTTACCAAAGGCTATGGCTTATGCTGATAAGGCAGGTTTCCCTGACCACAGGCCCTGTGCTTTACAGGCCATTACATTAATCCTAGGACAGACTCTTAGTTGACTGATAAATAACGCTATTCATCAACCCGCCAGGGATATACCATCTAGCTGTCTTTTAACCCAATGGCTCCCTGACTGTTAGCGCTCTCTGGCTATGGGCCCCGTCAACAGGATCCCCCCTTGTCTCAGTTAACCCAGCTTATTGAACAGGCGCGAAAAGCCCGTCGTCTGGAGGATATTTTCAATATCCAGCCTGACCCGCACCAGAACCGAAAAACCGATGCCGACTCTGACAACCTGCTGCGTTGCCTGGCAGACCTGGAAAACAGCCTGTTTGCTCAGTCCCCCCACAGCCCCCATGGAGTGAATGATCTGCTTACTGAACTGGAAGCCATTGCCAACAGCCTGTAAAGGTCCATGGCTCCCAAAACCCCCAGGTAAAGGCTATGCTTCCCCAAAGGGGACACGTACATGACATTCCGTATTGGCATTGATCTGGGGGGAACAAAAACAGAACTGGTGGTGCTTAACCCCATGGGAGAAGCCTGCTACCGGGTGCGTGTAGCCACTCCGGCACAGGATTACCACCGCATTATTACTGCTATTACTGCCCTGGTAAAAGAGGCAGAAAAGCGGCTTGCCATCACCGCCAGTGTCGGCATCGGCACCCCCGGCTCATTGTCCCCGGGAACCCCACTGATGCGTAATGCCAACACCCGCTGCCTGAACGGCAAACCGTTCTGCCAGGACCTGAGCCTGGCACTGGAACGTGAGGTACGCATGGCCAACGACGCTAACTGCTTTGCCCTGTCTGAAGCGGTGGACGGCGCCGGTCAGGGCCATCAGGTAGTGTTCGGCGTCATATTGGGTACCGGCACCGGTGGTGGTGTGGTGGTAAACCGGCAGTGTCTTAACGGGGTCAATGGCGTGGCTGGTGAATGGGGGCATAACCCCCTGCCCTGGCCAACCCCGGCAGAATCTCCCGGCCCTGAGTGTTTCTGCGGCAAGCGTGGATGTATTGAAACTTTTGTCTCTGGCACCGGGTTGGCCCGGGACTTTGCCGCCACTGGAGCTGCCCCCCTTAGGCCCCAGCAGATTGCGGAACGTGCCGCTGCAGGGGATACCCGGGCAATAGTCACTCTGGAGCGATACCATGACCGTCTGGCCAGGGCCCTGGCCAGCGTGGTGAATCTGCTTGACCCGG
>REBR01000280.1 GCA_007692645.1 Halomonadaceae bacterium
CAAGTTATTGCAGACGGCCATTGAGTCTCTGACCTGTATGACCCACCGGGGCGGCATTGCCGCCGACGGCAAAACCGGTGACGGTTGCGGTCTATTGCTGCAAAAGCCCGATGCGTTCCTGCGCCGTGTGGCCAAAAGTGACCTGGGTGTGGACCTGGGCTCCCTTTATGGCGTGGGCATGGTGTTCCTCAGCCAGGATGAAGGTCGCGCCGATGCCGCCAGAACCGCCCTGGAAAAGGCCCTGACCGATCAGGGCATTGAGATCGCCGGCTGGCGTGCCGTTCCCGTGGATACCCAGTGCCTCGGCCCCATGGCCCGGGATTGCCTGCCGCGCATCGAACAGCTGTTCGTAGAGCCGGGCAAACTGACCCCACGGCAGTTCTCCATTGCCCTGTTTATTGGCCGTCGCCATGGTGAAATTGAACTCACCGCCGACGAAGACTTCTATATCTGCAGCCTGTCGGATCAGACCCTGTCCTATAAAGGCCTGATGATGCCCGTGGACCTGCCCAGCTTCTATAAAGACCTGGGCGACCCGGACATGCACACCGCCATCTGTGTGTTTCACCAGCGTTTCTCCACCAACACCGCCCCCCGCTGGCCCCTGGCCCAGCCGTTCCGTTTCCTCGCCCACAATGGCGAGATCAACACCATTGAAGGTAACCGTAACTGGGCCAGCGCCCGTGCCTCCAAGTTCAGCAGCCCCGAGCTGCCGGACCTGCAGACCATTCAGCCCCTGGTGAACCGTACCGGTTCTGACTCCTCCAGCATGGACAACATGCTGGAACTGCTGCTGGCAGGGGGTGTGGACCTGTTCCGCGCCGTGCGCATGATGGTGCCACCGGCCTGGCAGAACGTTGAAACCATGGACTCGGATCTGCGGGCTTTCTATGAGTACAACTCCATGCACATGGAGCCCTGGGATGGCCCCGCCGGTATCGTCATGTGTGACGGCCGCCATGCGGTCTGTATGCTCGACCGTAACGGCCTGCGCCCGGCTCGTTGGGTGCTGACCAAAGACAAGTTCATGACCGTGGCCTCGGAAATCGGCACTTACGGCTACAAGCCGGAAGACGTGGTGGCCAAGGGCCGGATCGGGCCCGGCCAGATTCTGGCCATCGATACGCAAAAGGGCGAGTTGCTGCACAGCAACGACATCGACAACCTGCTCAAGAGCGCCAAGCCCTATAAGAAGTGGCTGCGGGAGAACGCCCTGCGGGTGGAATCCACCCTCACCAACGAGACGCCGAACTTCCAGCTGATGGAGCCGGACGAGCTCAAGGTGCAGCAGAAAATGTACATGGTCTCCTTCGAGGAGCGGGACCAGGTACTGCGCCCCCTGGCAGAGAATGGCCAGGAAGCGGTGGGCTCCATGGGCGATGATACCCCCATGGCTGTGCTCTCCAGCCGTGTGCGCCATGTGGCGGATTTCTTCCGTCAGAAGTTTGCCCAGGTCACCAACCCGGCCATCGACCCGCTGCGGGAATCCATTGTCATGTCCCTGGAGACCTGCATTGGCGCCGAGCGCAATATCTTTGAGGAGACCCCCGAGCACGCTAACCGCATCATTCTGTCCACCCCGGTGCTGTCTCCGGCCAAGTTCCTGACCCTGGAAAGTAACGACCGTCCCGGTTTTGAAGTGGCCAAGCTGCACCTGAGCTACCGCCCTGAGCTGGGCCTGCAGCAGGCTCTGAAAGACCTGTGTGGCGCGGCTGCCAAGGCAGTGCGAAACGGCCAGGTGATTCTGATTCTGTCCGATAAAGACGTGCAGAAAGGGGACCTGCCCTTAAACGCCATGATGGCCACCGGTGCCGTCCACCATCACCTGGTGGCAGAAGGCCTGCGCAGTGACGCCAACCTGGTGATTGAAACCGGTTGGGCCCGTGACTCCCACCAGTTTGCCGTGCTGTTCGGCTTTGGTGCCACCGCCATCTACCCCTACCTGGCCTACCAGGTCCTGAACGACCTGGTGCGCACCGGTGAGCTGCTGATGGACCCCATCGAGGCGAAGAACAACTACCGCCGGGGCATCAACAAGGGCCTGATGAAGATTCTCTCGAAAATGGGCATCTCCACCATCGTCTCTTACCGTGGCGCTCAGCTGTTTGAAGCCATCGGTCTGTCTGACGAGGTGGTGGACCTGTGCTTTACCGGCGTCCCCAGCCGTATCCAGGGCTCCACTTTCTATGACTTCCAGCAGGATCAGGAACTGTTGAATGATGTGGCCTGGAAGGCCCGCAAGCCGATCTCTCAAGGCGGCCTGCTGAAGTACATCCACGGTGGCGAATACCACGCCTTCAACCCGGATGTGGTGCGTACCCTGCAGGAAGCGGTCACCACCGGTAGCTATGGGGACTACCAGGAATACGCGGCACTGGTGAACGAACGCCCGGTGGCCACCTTGCGGGACCTGCTGGGTTTCCGTGACGGTATTACCCCGGTAGACCTGGACGAAGTGGAGCCGGTGGAAGCCATCTTCCCCCGCTTCGACAGCGCCGCCATGTCCCTGGGCGCCTTGTCACCGGAGGCCCACGAAGCCCTGGCCATGGCCATGAACCAGCTCGGTGGCCGCTCCAACTCCGGTGAGGGGGGAGAAGACCCGGCCCGCCACGGCACCAACAAGCGCTCCAAGATCAAGCAGGTGGCCTCTGGCCGCTTTGGCGTTACCGCAGAATACCTGCGCAGCGCCGACGTCATGCAGATCAAGGTGGCACAGGGTGCCAAGCCCGGTGAAGGCGGACAGCTGCCTGGTGGCAAGGTGAATGCCCTGATTGCCCGGCTGCGCTTCTCAGTGCCCGGTGTGACGCTGATTTCACCACCGCCCCACCACGATATCTACTCCATCGAGGATCTGGCCCAGCTGATCTATGACCTCAAGCAGGTCAACCCCACCGCCCTGGTGTCCGTGAAGCTGGTGTCTGAGCCCGGTGTCGGCACCGTGGCCGCCGGTGTGGCCAAGGCCTACGCCGACCTGATCACCATTTCCGGCTACGACGGCGGTACCGCGGCCAGCCCCCTGACCTCTATCCGCTACGCCGGCTCCCCCTGGGAGCTGGGCCTGAGCGAGGCCCACCAGGCCCTGCGTTCCAACGATCTGCGGGACAAGGTGCGGCTGCAGACCGACGGTGGCCTGAAAACCGGCCTGGACGTGGTCAAGGGTGCAATTCTCGGGGCCGAGAGCTTCGGCTTCGGCACCACCCCCATGGTGGCCCTGGGCTGCAAATACCTGCGTATCTGCCACCTGAACAACTGCGCCACCGGTGTGGCGACCCAGAACGAGCGCCTGCGGGAAGACCATTTCCAGGGCACCGTGGAGATGGCCAGCAACTTCTTCCGCTTTGTGGCGGCAGAAACCCGTGAATGGATGGCCCGCCTGGGTGTGCGCTCACTGCAGGAACTGGTAGGCCGTACGGATCTGCTGCAACTGCTGCCGGGTAACACCCCGCGGCAGAAGAACCTGGATCTGTCCCCGCTGCTGGAAAATGACAGCATTCCTGCGGACAAGCCCCAGGTCTGCCAGGTAGAGCGCAACGCCCCTTACGATAAAGGCGAGCTGGCGGAGCGCATGGTGGCGGATATGATGCCTGCCATTCAGGGCAAGACCGGTGGTGACTTTGAGTACCGCATTACCAACTGCGACCGTTCCATTGCCGCCCGGGTTGCCGGTGAAATTGCCCAGCTGCACGGCAACCAGGGCATGGCGGATAACCCCATCAATGTGCGCTTTACCGGTACTGCCGGTCAGAGCTTCGGCGTCTGGAACCTGGGTGGCCTGAACCTGCACCTGGAAGGGGACGCCAACGACTACGTGGGCAAAGGCATGACCGGGGGTAAGGTGGTGATTCGCCCACCTCAGGTCAGCACCTTTGACAGCCAGACCACCGCCATTATTGGTAACACCTGTCTTTATGGCGCCACCGGCGGCAAGCTGCTGGCAGCGGGTATGGCCGGTGAGCGCTTCGCCGTGCGAAACTCCGGTGTGCATGCGGTAGTGGAAGGGGCCGGTGACCACTGTTGCGAGTACATGACTGGCGGTCTGGTCACGGTACTGGGTGACATTGGCCACAACTTCGGTGCCGGCATGACCGGGGGCTTTGCCTATGTGCTGGACGAAAGCCGCAGTTTCATGGACAAATACAACCATGAGCTGGTAGAAATTCGCCGTATTGCCAGTGAAGAGATGGAGCCCTACCGCAACCATCTGCGCAGCGTGATCCGCGAGCATGCCGAAGAAACCGGCAGTGCCTGGGGTCAGCATCTGCTCGATAACTTTGACGATTACATCGGGAAATTCTGGCTGGTCAAGCCCAAGGCCGCGAGCCTGAAGGGACTGCTGGCCAATACCCGGGGGCGCCCTGAATAAGGGCTGCCTGACTAATAAATTATCGAGTTTGACGGATTAAGGACAGGTTCCATGACAGAGCGTCTGAATAACGATTTCCAGTTTATTGAAGTGGGCCGTGTAGACCCGCAAAAGTACCCCATCGAACAGCGCCGCAGCGATTTCGGTGAGATCAGCCAGCCATTCCGCCAGCCGGAGGCCGCCAACCAGGCCCACCGCTGCCTGGAGTGTGGTAACCCCTATTGCGAGTGGAAGTGCCCGGTGCACAACTACATTCCTAACTGGCTCAAGCTGGTGTCTGAAGGCAATATCATGCAGGCGGCGGAGCTGTGTCACCAGACCAACTCCTTGCCTGAAGTCTGTGGCCGGGTCTGCCCCCAGGACCGTCTCTGTGAAGGTGCCTGTACCCTGAATGACGGCTATGGCGCCGTCACCATCGGTTCAGTGGAAAAGTACATTACCGACACCGCCTTTGCCCTGGGCTGGCGCCCAGACTTGTCTTACGTGCAGTGGACCGACAAGAAAGTGGCCGTCATCGGCGCTGGCCCTGCCGGCCTCTCCTGTGCCGACGTGCTGGCCCGTGGTGGCGTCAAGCCGGTGGTGTTTGACCGCTACCCGGAAATCGGCGGCCTGCTCACCTTCGGTATTCCCGAGTTCAAGCTGGAAAAGCACGTCATGAGCACCCGCCGTGAAGTACTGGAAGGCATGGGCGTGGAGTTTCGCCTGAGCGTGGATGTGGGCACCGACATCACCATTGATGAGCTGCTGGCAGACTACGACGCCGTGTTCATGGGCATGGGGACCTACAACTACATGAAAGGCGGCTTCCCCGGTGAAGACCTGCCAGGGGTCTATGACGCCCTGCCGTACCTGGTCTCCAACGTGAACCGCCACCTGGGGTTTGAAAAAGAGCCCGGTGACTTCATCAACATGAAAGGCAAAAAGGTAGTGGTTCTGGGGGGGGGTGATACCGCCATGGACTGCAACCGCACCTCCATCCGGCAACAGGCGGAGAGCGTCACCTGTGCCTACCGCCGTGATGAGGCGAACATGCCCGGTTCCCGCAAGGAAGTACATAACGCCCGGGAAGAGGGGGTGCAGTTTATGTTCAACCGCCAGCCCATCGCCATTGTGGGTGAAGACAAGGTGGAAGGGGTTAAAGTGGTGCGCACCCAGCTGGGTGAGCCGGACGAGAACGGCCGCCGCCGCCCGGAAGCCGTTCCCGGCTCTGAGGAAGTGATTCCCGCGGATGCGGTACTGGTGGCCTTCGGCTTCCGCCCCAGTCCTTCTGACTGGTTTGCCCAGAAGTCCGTAACCATCGACGACAGTGGCCGGGTCAAGGCTGAAGAAATCAGCCCTTTCCCTTACCAGACCACCAACGAGAAAATTTTTGCCGGTGGCGACATGGTGCGGGGTTCTGACCTGGTGGTTACCGCCGTGGCCGAAGGCCGTAAAGCGGCAGACGGCATTCTCGACTACCTGGACGTATAAGCGGACCCTTTATGAGCGAACTGAAAAACGATCGCATGCTGCGGGCCCTGGCCCGTGAGCCGGTAGACTGTACCCCGGTTTGGATGATGCGCCAGGCCGGACGCTACCTGCCTGAATATCGCCAGACCCGGGGTCAGGCGGGGGATTTCATGAGCCTGTGCCGCAACGCGGAACTGGCCTGTGAAGTAACTCTGCAGCCCCTGGCCCGCTATCCCCTGGATGCGGCCATTCTGTTCTCGGACATTCTCACCATTCCCGATGCCATGGGCCTGGGCTTGTATTTCGAAGTGGGTGAGGGGCCGAAGTTTCGCAAAACCATCCGCAACGCCAATGACGTGGCGGACCTGCCGGTGCCCAAGGCCGATACCGACCTGGACTACGTGATGAATGCCGTGCGCACCATCCGCAGTGCCCTGGGGGGCAGCGTGCCCTTGATCGGCTTCTCCGGCAGCCCCTGGACCCTGGCCACCTACATGGTGGAAGGGGGCGGCAGCAAAGACTTCCGCGCCACCAAGCGGCTGATGATGGCAGAGCCTGAAGTCATGCACGGCCTGCTGGACAAGCTGGCAGACTCGGTGATTGATTACCTGAACGCCCAGATCCGCGCCGGTGCCCAGATCGTGCAGATCTTTGATACCTGGGGCGGTGTGCTTACCCCCCACGCCTATGAAGCCTTCTCACTGGCCTATATGCGCAAGATCCTGGCAGGCCTGATCAAGGAACATGACGGTCGCCGGGTGCCGGCCATTATTTTCACCAAAAACGGTGGCCAGTGGCTGGAAGTGATGGCGGACAGTGGCGCCGATGCTCTGGGTCTGGATTGGACCACCAACATTGGCCGGGCCCGCAGCCGGGTAGGCGACAAGGTGGTATTGCAAGGCAATATGGACCCTACCACCCTGTATGCTCCGGATGACGTGATTCGTGCTGAAGTGGCTACCATTCTCAAGGACTTCGGTGCCGGAAGCGGCCATGTGTTCAACCTGGGCCACGGCATTCCTCTGGATGTGGACCCGGCCAAGGCCAAGGTGTTTATTGATGCTGTGCATGAGCTTAGCGCCCAGTATCACGGCTGATTTAAAGATCGATTGCTTCGCCTGGGTCAGGTGAGAAGCTGGTAATTGATCGCGGCTATAGCCGCTCCCACAGTGGGGGCGGCGCCATAGTCGCGATCAGGCCGATCAGCTAGAGGGCTGTGTGGGAGCGGCTATAGCCGCGATTAGGCTTTGTCGAAAATCGGCTTTTACTCAAAGTTTGTAGGCAATATAGGTCTGGGCAATCGTTTTTCGAACTCCCCATTGTGTCTTTCACAATACCGGTATTGCCTGTCCCCACTACCCCCGTTACTCTGTTCTACCAACCTTGATCCCCCCTGTTACCACGCCCTGAGGGCCTTACCCGGGAGCCACCGCCATGGCCAAGAAAGCGGCCAAAACCAAAACGGCTTATGTCTGCACCGATTGCGGCGCGGAATACAGCCAGTGGCAGGGTAACTGCTCCGCCTGTGGCGAGTGGAACACCATCAGTGAAGTGCGTCTGGGGGCCAACCCCAGTGTCGCCGCCAGGGCCAGCCGGGATGCCCGCTTCACCGGCTTTGCCGGCGCCGCCTCCCAGATCCAGTCCCTGAGTGATATTGACCTGAGTGAGCAGGCTCGTATCAGCAGCGGCATAGGGGAGCTGGACCGGGTTCTGGGGGGTGGTCTGGTGCCCGGCTCGGCGGTGTTGCTGGGGGGGCAACCCGGGGCGGGTAAGAGTACGCTGCTATTGCAGACCCTGTGTTATATGGCGGAACACCGCCAGGTGCTCTATGTGACCGGTGAGGAGTCCCTGCAACAGGTGGCCCTGCGGGCCAAGCGCCTGGGGTTGTCGGCGGGGTCGGTGAAAATGCTCTCTGAAACCAGTGTGGAATCCATACTGGCCATCGCTGAGCAGGAAAAACCCGCCATTATGGTGGTGGACAGTATTCAGGTGGTGCACGTGGACCATGTGGAGTCCGCCCCCGGCAGCGTCTCCCAGGTGCGGGAAAGCGCCGCTACCCTGACCCGCTTCGCTAAAGCCACCGGCACCGTGTTGTATCTGGTGGGCCACGTCACCAAAGACGGCAGCCTGGCAGGGCCGAAAGTGCTGGAGCATATGATCGACGCCTCCATTCTGCTGGAAGGCTCCAGCGACAGCCGTTACCGCACCCTGCGGGGCATCAAGAACCGCTTCGGTGCCGTGAATGAGCTGGGCGTGTTCGCCATGATGGAACAGGGCCTGAAAGAGGTGAAAAACCCCAGCGCCATTTTCCTTAACCGCACCGGGGATGACGCCCCGGGTTCTGTGGTGATGGTGGTCTGGGAAGGCACCCGCCCGCTGCTGGTGGAAATCCAGGCCCTGGTGGACCTGGCCCAGGCTGGTTACCCCCGGCGGGTCGCCGTGGGTCTGGACCAGAACCGCCTGGCCATGCTGCTGGCGGTGCTGCACCGCCACGGCGGTCTGCATGTGTCCGACCAGGATGTGTTTGTGAACGTCGTGGGTGGTGTGCGGGTCAGTGAGACCAGCGCCGATCTGGCCTTGCTGGCCGCTATTGTGTCCTCGTTCCGTGACCGGGCCCTGCCACAGGACCTGGTGATCATGGGGGAGGTGGGTCTGTCCGGTGAGATCCGCCCGGTGCCCAATGGTCAGGAACGGATCCTGGAAGCCGCCAAGCACGGCTTTGGCCACGCCATCGTGCCAAAGGCCAATATTCCCCGTAATCCGCCAAAAGGCATGCAAGTCACCGGTGTCTCACGTCTCAGTGAAGCCCTGGATGCCCTGGATAATCTGTTCCGCTGAGTCTGGGCTGCGGGCAGAAGAGCGCTTGTCTGTGATTGGCGCCCTCAGCCTCAGTTGCCATCAGGCTAAAGACAGGTGTTGCCGCCAGGGGGTATTCTCGGTAATCCCTTGCCTGACCGGAGCCACCCGCTATGCCAGATTCCGTGCTGATCGAGCGCCAGCCCCCCTTACTGATTGTGACTATCAACCGCCCCGAGGCCCGCAATGCAGTGGATGGGCCCACCTCCAGAGCTTTGGCTGAGGCTTTTCGCGCTTTTGATGCCGACCCTGAACTGGCCGTGGCCATTTTAACGGGTGCTGAGGGTAACTTCTGCGCCGGTGCCGATCTCAAGGCGGTGGCCAGTGGTGACCCCGAGCGCAGCAACCCCATCAATGATCAGGGCGACGGCCCCATGGGTCCCTCCCGTATGGCCCTCAGTAAGCCAGTGATTGCTGCTGTGAGTGGCTACTGTGTTGCCGGCGGCCTGGAACTGGCAGCCTGGTGCGACCTGCGTGTGGCGGATGAAAGTGCCGTATTTGGAGTTTACTGCCGTCGCTTCGGGGTGCCCCTGATTGATGGCGGCACCGTGCGTTTGCCCCGCCTGATTGGTATGAGCCATGCCATGGACATGATTCTGACGGGGCGTTCAGTGCTTGCAGAAGAGGCCGCCCGCATGGGGCTGACCAACCGGGTGGTGCCACAGGGGGAGGCCCTGACGGCGGCCAAAGCCCTGGCCCAGACACTGGCGGATTTCCCCCAGACCTGTCTGCGCAACGACCGCACCAGTGCCCTTGGCCAGTGGGGCATGAGCGAAGCCGATGCCATTGCCGAGGAATTCCGCGGCGGCAAAGTCACCCTGGGTTCCGGTGAAACCCTGACCGGTGCCGGGCGATTCAGTGACGGCGTCGGTCGCCATGGGGACTTCAACGGTAAACCATAAGCCTGGCCGGTGGGTATATCTCTGTGACGCCGGCCAAGACTCCTCCCTGACATGTCTGAAGGAAACTGACTCATGGACCCCGTAATTTACTGGTATGCCGTGGCTACGGTGATTCTGTTTGTGAAAATGCTGGCGATCTCTGTTTACCAGGGCTACCACCGCATCGGTAAACAGGCCTTTAAAACCCCGGAAGATGCCGCATTTATGGGCCGCAAGCCTTTGGCAGAAGAGTTGCCACAGGTGCAGCGGGGGGCCAGGGCCTGGCTGAATGATCTGGAGAATATTCCGGCGTTCTGGGCTCTGGGTGCGGTGTATATCTTTGTCGGCGCCTCCGCTACGGCGGCGGCGTGGTTATTCATGATTTTTACCGTTGCCCGGGTACTGCACACGGTGTTCTATCTCTGCGCTGTGCAACCCTGGCGCACACTGGCCTATGCTGTCGCTCTGCTGTGCCTGTTCGGTATGGTGATTCAGATTTTGTTGGTGTTGTCCTGACTGATGATGTGGGGTCTGCATGGATGGTGCAGGCATAAGGGGGTTGTAATGGTAACGGTGGAACAACTGGGTAAGGGCTTTACCAGTGCTGGTGAACCGGTGCCCGTGATCTCAGGGCTCTCCTTTCAGGTAAGCCGGGGTGCCTCACTGGCAGTGATGGGCCGCTCCGGTTCCGGTAAAAGCACCTTGCTGAATCTGCTCTGTGGTCTGGAAAGTCCGGACAGGGGTGAGATATCCCTGGGGGAGCACCGTTTTGCCACTCAGAATCCGGCAGGGGCTGAACGGGATGCACAGTGGGCGCAACTGCGTTGCAGCACCATAGGGGTGGTTTTCCAGGAAGCCAACCTGATGCCCGCACTGACCCTGGCGGACAATGTGCGCCTGCGGGCCCATCTGGCGGGGCAGGCCCCGGGGGCGGAGCAGCAATGGCTGGAGCGCCTTGGGGTGGGGGACCTGGGGCAGCGCTTTGCGGATCAGGTCTCCGGCGGCCAGCGCCAGCGGGCCGCCCTGGCCATGGTGTTCGCCATGAAACCGGCACTGATTCTGGCAGATGAACCCACGGGCAGCCTGGACCGGCACACCGCTGATGCAGTGGCGGACTGCCTGTTTGCGGTGCAGCAGGAAACCGGCTGCACCCTGTTGCTGGCCACCCATGACGGGCTGCTGGCAGGGCGTTGTGACCAGTTGCTGGATCTGAGCCGCCCCCATGACCATGGGTAAGCCCTGATGCTGGCAAAGGCGGTATTCAGCCATTACCGCCGCCACCCGGTGCAGTTGCTGGCACTGGTGGTGATGATCACCCTGGCCACCATGTTGTGGACCGGGGTATCGGTGTTAACGGATCAGGCCCGGGTCAGTCTGGCGGAAAGCGAGGCTGCTGTGGCCGGACGCCAGCAGGTGGTGCGCAGTGACGGCCAGGCCGTTACCGTCAACGACTTTGCCCTGTTGCGCACCCAGGGGCAGTGTGTGGCCCCCTGGCTGGAGGTGCAGCGTCCGGGGGCGGAAGGCCGGGTGATTGGTATCGACCCCCTGGCCCTGGGCTGCTTTGGCGGGGCGGTGCCCGGTGGCACAGCCGGGGAGCAGCTGGGTGCCCCGTTTATGGACATCAGTGAAGCGGTGTCCCTGGCCCGGGAGCAGGGCTATGACAGCCGGCTGTCACTGCTGATGCCGGATAACGTCACATTGCTGCCGGTGGGTTACCGGGCTCAGGACTTTTCCATGGGGCCTGCCACCGGTGAGTTGGCAGACAGTTTTCTGCTGAATCTGGATGCCCTCAGCGTATTGGTGTTACTGATCACCGGGTTGCTGGTGCGCAGTGTGTATCGCCTGGGCCTGGCTCAGCGACGTGGCAGCTTTGCCCTGTTACAGCGCTTTGGGGTGCCTTGGGGGCGGTTGCAGTGGCTGCTGGTGCTGGAGTTAGTGCTGATCAGCAGCCTGGCCATTATGCCGGGGCTCTGGCTGGGCAGTCAGCTGGCAGGCTTGCTGGGGGGCGGATTCGCCCAGGCCCTGGACGGGCTTTTTGATGTGACCCTGTATGCGGGCAGCCAGACTGCAGTGCCCTGGTCGGCCCTCTGGATCATGCTGGCTCTGGTCATGTTGGTGTGTCTCAGTGATTGGCTGTTACCCCGCCACTGGCAGCGGGGGATGAGGGCGAAGCGGCTCTGGCGCTGGTTGTTGCCGGCACTGGCCCTGGGTGTGGGGTTGTTGCTGGTGGCCCTGGCGCCGGCCCTGTGGTGGGTGTTTGCCGGCACCACACTGGTATTGCTGGGGGTTGGCACATTGACCCCGGTGCTGCTGGCGGCCCTGGCTGATGGTCTGGGCAACCGCAGCCTTCATCCCCTGGGCCGCTGGCGACTGCGGGAGCTGGCTGTGATGCTGCGGCAACTGGCCCTGCCGGTGGTGGCCCTGCAGCTGGCGGTGGCTACGGTGCTGGCGGTTCAGGCTCTGGTAACCACCTTTGAAGCCACCTTTGATGACTGGCTTGACCAACGGCTGGCGGCGCCATTTTACCTGATGGTGCCTGAAGACGCGGATGGCCACCGGGGCGCGCAGTTGCTGGCAGAGCTGGATGGGGTTGGGCCGTGGCAGCGGGTGATTGGTGGCAGGGTGAGCCTGTTGCAGGACTCCGGGCAACGCCTGCCGGTGGACCTGTTTGCGGTGGCCCCCATCGGCCCGTTGCTGGACCAATGGCAATTGCTGGATAGCCTGCCACAGCCCTGGCAGCGGCTGGAGGAAGGGGGCCTGATGGTGAACGAGCAACTGGCCAGACGCCAGGGACTCAGGCCCGGGGACTCCCTGACTGTGAGGCTGGATGAACAACAGATAGAGGGGCAGATCGCCGGGGTCTATGCGGATTATGGCCGTCCTGCGGGTGAAGTGATGGTCTCGGCGGACCGGCTGCCAGAGGATTTTTCCGGCACCAGTGAGAGCCTGTCCATTACCCCCGGTGAGCACTCCATACAGGCCATTCAGCGGGATCTGGAAGCCCTTTGGGGGGTAGATAATCTCAGCGTTAATGACAATGCCAGCATCCGCCAGCTGGCCAACCGGGTCTTTGACCAGACCTTTATGCTGACCCGGGCCATCAGTGTGCTGACCCTGGCTCTGGCGGCGGTGTCTTTACTGATTATGGGCTGGGTGTTCTTCACCACCCGGGCCTGGACCTTTCAGCTGTTGCGGGTATGGGGCCTGCCGCTGCAGGGGGTGCGCAGCCAGCTGCGCCGCCTGGCGGTCACGCTAACCCTGGCAGTAGCCGTGGCGGCATTGCCACTGGGAATCTGGCTGACCTGGGTGCTGGTCAGCCGCATTAATCCACTGGCGTTTGGCTGGTCATTGCCCATGGCGGTTTACCCCCTGTTCTGGCTGGAGCTGGGGGTGCTGTGCGCCGGAATCGGGCTGGTGATTGGCCTGCTGATGCATCGCCAGTTGAAGCCGGGAGCGCCACCTCCGGTGTCCGCCAGTGGCATAACGGGAGAGGAACGATGAGTCATTGGCGAGGTGCTATTCTCTGTCTGTCTTTGTTGATCATTGGCTGTGGTGAACCGGCCAGTGAACAGGGTTTCGCGGGACTGGATTCGGCGGATACGGAAGCGGCGGACTTTCAGCAGCCAGGCCCGGGGGACCGGCTGCAGTTCCCCCAGGACTTCGGCCCCCATCCCGCCCACCGCATTGAATGGTGGTACCTTACGGCCAATCTGGAGACGGATCAGGGGGAAGCTCTGGGATTGCAATGGACCCAGTTCCGTCAGGCCCTGAAACCCCGGTCCATGGATGAGCCCCGGCCACCGGCCAGTGACTGGCCACTGGAAGCGGCCTGGATGGCCCACGGTGCCGTGTCGTTTCAGGAGCAGCATTATTTTGCCGAGAAACTGGCCAGGGGAGACGTGAGCCAGGCCGGGGCCATCGCCTCACCCCTGCAGGTGTGGCTGGACGACTGGCAGCTTACTGCAGGCCCGGACAATGACCGCTGGCACCTGCAGGTCAAAGGCGACGACTGGGACTATGAACTGTGGCTGAGTAATACCCATGACCGGGTTGCCCACGGGGACCAGGGGTTCAGTGCCAAGTCTGCCAGTGGCGAGGGGTCCATGTATTTCAGTCTGGTGGACCTGCAGATTGAAGGTACCGTGACCCTGGGGGAAGACACCCACGAGGTCAGTGGTCAGGGCTGGTTTGACCGGGAGTGGAGCAGCCAGTTTCTCAAGGCCGGCCAGCAGGGCTGGGACTGGTTTGCCCTGCATCTGGCAGACAACTACAAACTGATGGCATTCCGTCTGCGTGAAGGGGATGACGACTTTCTCT